>NZ_KV917378.1:2041661-2367058 GCF_002019735.1 Salipaludibacillus agaradhaerens | reverse complement strand
CATATTGAATCGGGAACTTTTTTACGGATGATTATTTTATTACCCCTATTGAAAAAAATGGGGGTAAACATCCTATATCTACTTCCTATTAATGAATATAGTGACATGCATCCAAAAGGTGACTTAGGATCTCCTTATGCAATTAAAAATTATTTTCATTTGGATGCAAACTTACATGACCCTCTCTTAGATGATTTAAAAGGGTTTACGATTCATCAGGAATTCAAAGCTTTAGTAGAAGCATGTCACATGCAGGGCATAAAAGTTGTTCAAGATTTTATCCCAAAAACGGCGGCCAGAAACAGCGCATTAATATATGATCATCCAGATTGGTTCTATTGGATCTATAAAAAATATGAAAGTGGATTTCAGCCGCCAAAAATACCGGGGTTAGGTGTATTCGAAGAATGTACGCATGACCATCTCGAACGGGTATATACAGCTTCTGAGACAAAGGAACATTTAAGGAAATTTTCTTCTTCGCCAGATGTGATAAATCCAGAGTTGTGGGATAAATTGAAAAAACAATCGAAACAAACGGGAGAAGATTTATTAGAGTTAATAGAAAAAGAATTTGAGATTACGACAGCACCAGCACATTCAGATTGGATAAACGACGAGCAACCTGTATGGACAGACATTACTTTTTTAAGGTTTTATTTAGATGAGGCACCAGAAGTACGTCCTTATTTGGACTCATATCAACCCCCTTATGTACTATTCGATACGATTAAATCAAATGTGTTTCCAGGGAAAATGCCTAACCAATTGCTTTGGAATCTTTTAGAAGAAGTCATCACATTTAATTTATTAGAGTACGGGGTTGATGGATTTAGAATAGATATTGGACACGCTCTACCAGTGTCCTTGTTGCAACACTTGTTTCACATTGTACGAGAAGAGAAGCCGGATGCAATTTTAATTAGTGAAGAGCTTTTTAACAAAAATCATAAGAGGACGTTTGAATATGGTTACACCATGATGCTTGGTAGTGGCTGGGAGATGATGACTAGGCTGAACAAGCCGGATCTTATTGGCTATATCAAAGAGTTACCATCATTAAAGTTGCCTATATTTGCTTGTTCCGAAACAGCCGATACACCGAGAATAGTTAGTAGACCTGGTGGAGTGAAATTGGCACGGGCTATGGCAGTATTTAATCATTTTCTACCAAATGGTGTTCCGTTTATTACGACAGGGCAAGAAGTAAATGAACGACAACCGTTGAATTGTGGACTCTCAGATAATACTGGTGGGGAAAGTATCCCAAGGGCTTTTTTCAATAAAATGATCATTGATTGGAACAATCAAGGTGCTCCTGCGATGATTCACCTATTTAAAAGTTTAGATACATGTAAAAAAAAGCATCGAGACTTATTGCTCGTCGAAAATTTTTTTGTGGCAGACTCGCCTGAGGAACTGGTTATCTATGGCTATGAAAATGAAGAGCACGTACTACTCTTATGTTTAAATATAGGGGATCAAAGATCTTATGTAACACTAAACCACATTGTTTTTTCATATTTTTCTTATGACATGATGATTCATACAGAAGAACAAATTGCCAAGCGAAGTGTTAATCATAGCGAGCTTATTAGGATTAATCCACTTCAAGCTGTCATTTTTTCAGGAATGAAAAGTGTGGAATGAGTGTTGTTCATAATTCATAGAGTCTGGTTCACACTGAAAAAAGGTCTGATTTCGTTATAGTGTACATTAACATATAGAACAAGGAAATAAAGGGGTACAACATTATGGATAAGAAGTTTTTGAAAACGGTATTAGCGATAGCTATACCGGTTTCTTTGCAAGGTGTTATTATGGCCTCGCTTAATATGACAGACCAAGTCATGATTGGTCAACTAGGTGATGCATCGATCTCTGCGGTAGGTATTTCAAATAAACTCTTTCGAATTTTGCTATTTGTTTTAACAGGTATAGCCTCAGGTGTATCTATTTATGTGGCACAATACTGGGGGAGTAAAGATCGATCAAGGGTTAGGCACGTGTTGGGATTGGGCTTAGTCATAGGTGGCGCGATTTGTTTACCTTTTGCCATCATGATATTCTTTTTCAACGAGCATATTATGAGTTTGTTTACGAAGGATATGGCCATTATCGAAGCAGGAAGTATCTACTTGCAAATTGTCAGTTTAAGTTATATACCAATGATGTTAACGGTCATCTATTCAGCTGTTTTACGTAGTACACGACATGCCCAATTGCCTATGGTCATGAGCGGTATTTCTGTTGGGCTCAATGTATTATTGAACTATATGCTTATCTTTGGAAATTTTGGTTTGCCTGAATTAGGTATTCAAGGCGCTGCAGTTGGAACATTCATTGCACGAACAATTGAATTTGCTATGATGCTGGCTATTATATATGCTCGACGCCTACCAGGTGCCTATTCCTTTTTTGACGTGTTTCAAATTGATAAAACCTTAATGAAAAAATTTGCTATCACTACTTACCCCATTGTGTTAACTGAATTCTTTTGGGCAACAGGTGAAGCAACATACGGTGTTGTCTATGGGCGTATGGGAACTAGTGAAATTACAGCAATGGCTGTATCAGAGCCGATTCAATTATTAAGTATTGGTTTAGCATCTGGTATTGCAAGTGCCGCTACCGTTTTAGTAGGAAATTTGTTAGGTGGTAATCAGAATGACGAGGCATTTTTATATGCCAAACGATTTTTTAAAATGGGGCTCATCGTAACGATCAGCTTATCGGGTTTGATTATTTTATGTGCAAGCGTATATGTGTCATTGTATCAAATTTCCCCTGAAGCACACGATCTTTCCATCGCAGTTATTATCGTTTTTGCACTATTATTTTGGGTCAAAGTGTCAAATATGATTGTGGCTCATGGTGTTTTAGCCAGTGGAGGCGATACAAAATATTTGTTTGTAATTGATACGACAACGACCTGGGGATTTGGGGTACCTGTAGCATTCATATCTGCGTTTGTGTTTGGATTGCCAGTCTACTGGGTGTATTTCCTACTTACATTAGAAGAAGTCATTCGACTGGGACTAGGATTGGGGAGACTCTACTCGAAGAAGTGGATTCGGAACTTAGTAGAGCCTCAAAAAGATATAAGTGGGTAAACTATTGACATACCCAAAAGGAAATCTAAGGTCGTGGCGTGTAGATTTAAGCGTGAACTTAGGGGCAGAGGTATGATTCCCACTTCCCTTATCACAGGTAACTGTCCGTAAAAGCCCTGTTCAAAGTAGAGAGATGTGTTGAATCTATTATGATGGGGAATAACGGGCGTTCGTGTCCTGATTCACTCAACTACCAATCAGTGGGGGAAGAACGAAAACGTCCACTGATTGTAAATTTGTTTTAAAAGAGATGTGGTCGCTTCAGCTCTTATCTTCATTTAACCTTTAAAATTGTGGCGCCACCCTTTAAAAACAACTAGGTATATTTAAAAATGCTCAGAGTACTAAGCTCTGAGCATTTTTGTCTTAATATATTGAGCGATTACTAGGTGAAGGCGGTGATAAGGTAGTTGCTGTTTTAATCCTACATGTTTTTAAGGGTTATATACCCTTGCCTTACCGTTAGTGTAAGTGGGGACTTTTAGTAAGGTGGCGTCGAGAAGTCATCTCGATGTTTCAGCAAGTTGAAACGAGTTCGCTCTTCACTTGCTTCTTTTAATCCAAAGAATGATAATATTTGGTGCGAAACTCTTTAGGAGAGAGGTTAAACTTCTTTTTGAATACTTTATAAAAGTAATTGTAATTTTGAAAGCCACAAGATTCTGCGAGATGTTGGAGATGGTAGTGTCCAAGCATAATGCGTTCGCGAGCTATGTCTAAACGAAGGTCTAACGTGTATTGAATAATGCTTTTACCAAATGCCATTTTAAATAACGTAGTCGTACGAGAAACGCTTAAATTTACGTGTTTGGCAACATCCTCAACTTTAAATGGGGTAGTGATATTTTTCTCAATAAATTGTTTCATTTGACAAGCGATAAAGAAATGACCATTAAAAGACAGTTGGTTGGATATGATGCAATCGATTGTCAGGCAGAGCGCTTTTGATAAGTGATCACAGATTTCTTTGCTTTCGTCTCCACGTCTTAAATGTTCGTGGGTTAGCTGACGGAAATAAGTAATAATACCTTGGTTTAAAGGTACTTTTAGCTTGGATGGGCGCTCCATTTTTTGTGCCCATTGGTCTATCCATGCCCCCTTAAGAAACAGAAAATAATCGAAGCTATACACTCTTTTTGTCTGATCAAGTTGCACCTGGGGATTAATCATTAATCTATATGGGCGACCTGGGGGAACAATGATAAAATCCCCTGCTTTAAGCACTTCTAGGTTATCTGCATCCATTGAGGTGTATTTAGCAATTCCTTCATTCTGTATCCTGAACAAGTAACTATCCATCTTTTCTATATACATATCATATGGTTGTGTGTGTTCAGCATATCCGGCTCCTAATATGTTGTTTCTCTCATGAGAAGTATTAGACATAGACTTCATTTACCTCACGCTTTCAGTCATTTTCAAGACTTTTTTGTTATGATCGTCAGCACCACGTAACGAGAAATGAAGCTCTTCAGTCTCCTAAAAGATAAAGCGTATGACTATTGCTTGTTTTAAATGTTACTGAATCGGATATAAATTATTCAATCTCTCCCATGCATCCTGACCTATTTAAACAGGCATTTTTCACTAGCAGCTAATAAACGCATTTTTTCATAAGAGGTCTTAACATGACGTGAAACGATGTTCTAAGGCTGGGGGGCAATCAAAGGGCACAACATAATTGAATGAATATTTCGAAAATTATAGTTGCTTGAATGGCATTCACAACTGAATTTTCATCACAAACAATGATAAATGATCTATACTACATAGCTATTTATCATGATAACCGCCCGGTAAACTCCCGGCTCAAAATAGAGAAAAGCTAAACCTATTTAAGCGGGAGAGAGCGGCCGCTAAGATTGAAGGCTCATTTTATTTATTTCTCACTTGAATAATACTGAATCCATATGGGGGCAACTCGATCTTTGACGTTTCTTTTAAAGGCTTGTTATGCCATAGATCAGTTGGTTTTTTGTTTGTGAAATCGAATGGGATTGTTATATTAATTGGATTCTTAGAGTTATTGATAGTAATGATAATTGTTTCCTTGGCATTTTTTTTGCTATACGTCATATGGTTCGTTTCATTGTTTGTTTCCAATATAGAAAATTCACCACTGTTACCAAATGCAGCGTGTTCTTTTCTCAATGAGATCAATCTCTGAACTAGCTCCAATAACTCTTGATCTTGTTTAGCTTCGTCCCACTCCATACATTTTCGACAGTCGGGGTCATTTTCACCAGTTAACCCGATTTCATCTCCATAGTAAATACTAGGTGTGCCAATAAAAGAAAGCTGAAAGAGGAACAAAAGCTTAAGTTTGTCTTTATTTTCATGACACATCGTTAAAATCCGCGGTGTATCATGACTGCCAAGTAAATTGAATGCCACTTTATTTGCATTTTTTGGATAACTAATTAATACACGGGTGATTTGATTAGCAAACTCTTCAGCGTTAATGTCACCTTTTGCAATATAGCGTAATGTAGCATTCGTAAACGGATAGTTCATGACAGCATCAAACTGATCCCCTTGAAGCCAAGGTATAGCATCGTGCCATATCTCCCCAAGGATATAAGCATCTGGTTTAATCCTTTTGACAATCGCTCTAAATTCCCGCCAAAATTGATGGTCCACTTCATTAGCTACGTCTAATCGCCAACCGTCAATATCAAACTCTTCAATCCAATATTTTGCAACACGAAGAAGATAGTCTTTTACTTCAGGATTTTCGGTATTTAATTTGGGCATTTCATGGGTAAAGGCGAACGTATCGTAATTCGGTTCTGGTAAAGGTGTAACAGGGAATTCTCTTAAATGGAACCAATCAACGTAGTTAGACTTTTCTTGATTTTTTAAAACATCTTGAAATGGGGCGAAGTAAAATCCGCTATGATTGAAAACAGCGTCCAACATCACTTTAATTCCATGTTCATGACAAGTGTCTACTAGCTTTTTAAATGTTATCTTATCACCAAACTGAGGATCAATTACAAAGTAATCAATTGTGTCATACTTATGGTTCGTAGCTGCTTTAAAAATCGGGTTGAGGTAAACACCAGTAATACCAAGTTTCACTAAATGGTCGATATTGTTGATAATTCCTTGAAAATCACCACCGAAGAAATCGGTAAGGGAAGGGTCTTTGCTGCCCCATAGTAATGTGTTAGGAGGATTAAGCTTAGGATCAGCATTAGAAAACCTTTCAGGAAAAATTTGATACCAAACAGTGTTTTTGACCCATTTAGGAGCTTTAAATACATCAATTTCATTTAAAAAGGGAAAACAGAAATAAAAATTTATATCGTTTGGAATGCTGTTAAAAAATCCCCCTTCACCATAAATTAAGCGTTCATTTTCACTATGCAATTCAAATCCATAACGGCAGCGGCCAAATTCTGGTTTCATTTCTATAAACCAATAATCAAATAGGTGATCAGAACCTTCTAATAACATAGGCTTTGAAGCATTGATCCAACGACCATTGTCCCATTCATAAGGGTCGCCGTAAATTAAGTCTACATTTGTTGCATCCCCTTTTTTTACACGTATGCGGATATGGAGCGTATCCTTATCGTATGCATAAGCGTAATTATTTTTAGGTCTGTGGTAAATGGCTTCTTTTAACAAAATGAACACTCCTTTTATGGGAAATATAGTGATTAATAATCCTTTGTACGTTTGTTGACTGAGTTTTATCACAGGTAATTGTGCGTAAACCTCTTGGCCCTAAGTAAAGCGAAGAGCTAAACCTTTACAGGTGGGAGACAACGGACGCTAATGTTCTGATTGAAGATTTGCTTTATAATCTTCTAAGAGTGTCATTATGATAAATATGATTCTATAATAGGGGAAAAATTCACATATAACTATAGATTATTTAATAAAAACATATACTATTTGGCTATTGATGTGTTATATTTCTCAGTTCTACAACTTTAACTCAATAGAAAAAAAGGAGAGTAATCCCCCACCTCAAAACTTAAGTTTAGGTGGGGGATTACTCTCCTAAAAATCCATATAGAACCCTTTTAGTACGTAAAACTCACAATTAGCTTTTTGAACATCTGGCTAATGGATTAACAGTCAGGCTCACTGATTGAAGGTTCGTTTTATTCCTGACGTCTATATTCTCCAGGTGATATCCCATACTTCTTTTTAAATACTCTATGAAAATAGGGGTAAGTGCCAAATCCACAGTTTTCAGCTATATGCTCCAGTGTCATCGTCGTATATTTCATTTGATTAATCGCTGTAGATAACCGTATGTCTACAGCATATTCGATGATTGTTTTACCAACACAGCTTTTAAACAGGTGGGCAGCTCGAGACACACTCAGATCCGCAGATTGTGCTACATCTTCCACCTTGAATGTGTTCGTTGCATGCTCTTCAATATATCGTAGCATTCGTGTCACTGGATAAGGGCGGCTGACCAATGAGCCTGTTTCATGAACAGCACGTTCGAGTGATAAACAGAGTGCTTTTAGTAAGTATCCAGAGAGTTCCTTATCTTCTTCGCCTGACGGTCTACGTTCTTCAACAATTAGGTGCCGCCATAATGCAAGTAGTTTTTCATCTAAGTTAATTTGAGAGAAGGTTGGTTTCTCAGAACGTTTCCACCAGTCATCGATCCAAGTACCTTTACATATTAAATGATAGTCACCGCTATTTTGGCTGCCTGCAATTGTTATTTCATAAAGATCTCCAGGTCTTGTTAAAAGGAGTCCACCTTTTTTGAGAGGCATCTTTCTATTATTAACGACAATTTCGCAAAATCCTTCTGTTTGTAAGCGGATAAGATAACTCGATAATTCGGATTTAGGTTGGGAATAACCCTTTGTGTGATGGGAATAACCGCAAAAACCAATATGCATCGTCATAAGTTAATCCTCCCCTTTCTGAACTGATTCAGAATTCTTACACCTATATTAACGCATTCAATAGAAAAACTAATACGAATTTTTTTCATTAGCCTCGTATAGTTAGTTTAGCTCAAATTTTACTAGCTAGATATAGCTGATGTGGTCTGAATGATTGAAAGGGTACTAGTTGTTCAATGACATATTGTAAAAATTGGTGCTTTAATAGTTGTTTTTAAGAAGATATTTATCTCTCTATTTTGAGGTGGCATTTTATCTGTGATAAAAAGCAAAAAGGCTGTTGAAAAGATGCTTTTCAACAGCTGGAGTACACAAGACGGGGAGGGTACAGAGATTATAAACTCCGTGGTTTTATATTGAATATATCGTTACGTTCAATTTTTTAGCCGTTGTTTTTTCTTTTCTTCTAACACTTTCTTTAACGGTTCTTTATACTTTGACGATACGAGGATATACAAGAAGTCCTCTTCTTTAATTTCTGTTTCACCATATGGTGTAATCAATGTCTCATCCCTTACAATCGCGCTAATATTCGCTTTTTGTGGAAAGGATATTTCATGTAATTTTTTCCCTACAATAGCTGACTGCTTCGTCGTTTTAAACTGGATCATTTCGGCATTTGCTTTACCCATCGAAATAAGTTCAATAGAATGGTGCGGGTTGTCTTTGACAGGTCCAGTGAGCTTTAATTTTTCTGCTAAATAGGTAATGCTAGAGCCTTGAATGAGCGTAGACGTTAGAACGATAAAGAATACCACATTAAAGAAGAGTTGCGCATTTTCCAGCCCGGCTACAATAGGGAATGTCGCAAGAACGATCGGTACAGCTCCGCGCAATCCTGCCCAGGAAAGGAACACTTTTTCTTTCAGTGTGTACGACATTCCAAGCGTTGATAAAAAGACAGCAGCTGGACGGGCAATGATAATCAGGATAAATGATAATAAGAAGCCATTTAACATCACAGTTGCGGTGAAAAGTTGACCTGGGAATACGAATAGACCGAGAATAATAAACATAAGGATTTGTGCCATCCATGCGAACCCTTCGTTAACTTGGAAAATAGAGTAACGATACGTTAATTCAGAATTACCCACAACTAATGCTGCCGCGTAAACAGCGAGAAAGCCACTGGCTTCTATATATGAAGCGAAACTAAATGTGAGTAACGCAAAGGCGACAGCAAACAGTGGATAAAGGCCGCTAGATTCTAATTTTATTCGGTTTATCGACCAAGAAGCCACTTTTCCTAGTAACAGGCCAATCCCAAGTCCGATGCCCATTTGCCAAAAAAATGATGGGATTAGCGTCCAGATACTCATATCTGGGTAACGTATAAGCTCAATAAAGGATAGTGTTAAAAAGACAGCCATCGGATCATTTGCACCTGACTCCGCTTCAAGGGTAGCACCCATTTTAGCTTTAATGTTACGTTCCTTTAAAGTAGCAAAAACAGCAGCCGCATCTGTAGAGCCAACGATAGCACCGAACAAAAGGGCTTCAAGAAAAGTCACATCAAAAATAAGGTAAGCTGCAAAACCGACGATAGCCGAAGTGAACAGCACGCCGAACGTGGCGAGAGAGGCAGAAGGGACGGCGACTGAACGAACAGTCTCCCATTTCGTTTGCAAGCCGCCTTCGAATAAAATAATAATAAGGGCAAAAATCCCAATTGTTTGCGCCACCTGTGGGCTGTCAAAATAGACGATACCGAGCCCATCACTACCAATTAGCATACCGACAAGGATAAATAACACAAGGGCAGGTACTCCCAAACGATTAGAAAACTTAGCAACGAGGACACCACTAATTAAGATAAACGCGCTTAGAAAAATGAACGCTTCAGTTGAGAATGTTTCTAAAAACAATTGGCACTCCTCCCCTCTTCAAAAATAACGTTCCCTATAAGTTAACGTCTAGTTCAATCGGATCAAACCGGTCGGCATCAATATATCTTCTTGTTTCTGCAGGTGTAGATTGATGGAAGCGTTGCTGAATAAGTGAAATGGCGATCCCTTTACGATAGGCGTGATACCCAAAGGTCTTTCGTAATGTATGTGTCCCAATCTTTTCTTTTATCCCTGCTTGTCTGGCAACCTCTTGAATCATACGGTACGCTTGTTGCCTAGTAATAGGGGCTGAGCCTTTTTTTGATCTAAATAAATAATCGTCTCGTGTATAAGCAGTGTGAGAAATGTGTAGTTTAAGAGCATCTTTCACACGAGTATTCAAAAATATAGTGTTACCACGGATGGTAATAAAAGATGTCAATGTCTCTCTCTCAATGAGTATGTCGCCAAACGTGAGGGGGAGCATCTCACTAATGCGTAATCCGGTATTTATGCCGAGTACAAATAAAAGGTGGTCCCGAGTTGATCTTAGCTTAAGAAGTTTTTTCATTAACCGAATTTTTCGGACATCTTTAATCGGGTGAACGTATTCCATCTTGTCCTCCGTCTGTTTTAATGTGTCATAACATAACTTTAGCATATTGTTATGTAACTTTAAAAATAAAATGCTCACTAATTATAGGTAAGCAAGAAAGCTTTAAAAATGAAAGGCTGTCTCTATTCACACAAAAAGCTGTGAGAATAGAGAATCTCACAGCTTTGAAGTGATGATATGGTAGTGGAAAGCTTTACTGAGCCTCACCGACAACAGTAAAGCGCTCATTAATATGCTGGGGCTTCTCAATCTCATCGACAATGGCAATGGCGTAATCTGCATAACTAATATAGCTGTCTCCTTGGGAATTTAAAATCACATGGTCTTTTCCTGTCTGATAGGAGCCAGTGCGTTTACCATTAGGATCGAAAAAGCCAGCTGGACTTACAAATGTCCACGTAAGACCTGTTTCATTCAATAGCTCATTAAAGGCAATACGCATATTGGATGCGGTGGGCTTTGCCACCTCAGGAAAATCTGGCGTATCAATTAGTTGTGTGCTCTTTTCTTCATCCACATACAGTGTTCCCGCTCCGCCCACAATGATTAAACGAGTGTCAGGAGCTCCTTTAAAGGCGTTATTTAATACTCTTCCCGCTTCAATATGTTGTTCTTCCTTGCCATGTGGAGGGTTGAACGCATTAACGACAATATCGAAGTTTTTAATGTCCTCGGTTGTGATATCAAAAATATCTTTCTCAACGACATTAACATTAGGTTCTGTCACTTTTGATGGGTTTCTTACGAGTGCTGTAACAGTGTGTCCTCTATCTAACGCTTCTTTCATAATGAGACTGCCAGACTTCCCGCTAGCACCGATAATTGCAATTTTCATGTACGTACCTCCTTGAGTTTGTTTTGATCGTAGCATAAAAGTGTGGGGTGACAACATGTTACAGTTACACATGGGTGTTTATAGAATTAGAATGTCTCCCAAACTCGTATACACATTCATACTGTAACTTATATTGTTACATTCGAATTGGAAAAATAACCTCGCTAAAAGGAGGTCTAGTAACTATTTTAGTTACAAGTTGTTGTTCTGTCAATTGCTTTAACTTATTTGATTAGCTAGTTCTTTAATGACATCGGCTAACGTCTGATTGGCTAATTCTTGTTCCATCGCTTGTTGAACACGGTCAAACGTTTTATCGAGAGTTGCTTGAATATGGCTACCTACGTCACAATTGGGATTTGGCTTATTATGAATGGCAAAGAGCTCATCCTGTGTTTGCACCGCTTTGTAGACATCAAGCAATGTGATGTTTTCAGGGGCTCTCGTTAATTTGGCTCCAGGTTGACCAGGTCTAGACGTCAGAATATCAGCTTTTCTAAGCAAACTGCTAAGCCGTCTCACTACGACAGGGTTAGTATTAACACTACCAGCAATAAAATCAGAAGACATTGGCCTTTCATGTTGCGTCGTAATAAGAGCTAATATATGAATCGCGACTGACAAGCGAGTGTTTATCATATTATCACCACCATGTCATCATCTTAGTGACGGTTGCCACTTTTGTCAATCCACATGGCTATGGGAATGAACATTAGAAGGTTATTTTGGTGAAGAAGTGAAGGTGTCATTAACCTTCAAAACTGCTTAAGGAAATATGCGTTGTTCTTAAGCCTTTTTCCATTAATGTAAAGTCTCACAGCTTCAAGGTTTAAAATACCGTTTGGCGCCAATATACCTTGGTTTCCAGTAAGGGTTATCCATGCTCGTTATGATCACGCCTTTTGAAGAACTGTTGTGAATAAATTCGTTATTGCCAATGTAGATTCCTGCATGTGAGGGGCCAGGCTGATATGTTTCAAAAAAGACAACATCACCCGGTTCTGGCTCAGAAACAGATTCACCTTCCTCCCAATATTCACGGTGCGTACGAGAGAGGGTTATCCCGTTTTGTTTAAAAACATAATGAATAAAACCACTACTATCAAAGCCCTCAGGTGTTGTACCGCCCCAAACATATGGTGAACCAATTAACCCTTTAGCATCGTTAATTAAACTGTCCGCATTAACAGTTGGGGTGGCTTGTTTGCTAGTTTTACTCTCTGAACTGCTCAGTTCGGTTAAACGTTCATTCAGTGTTGTATAAGCTTGAGATTCAGCTATTTGCTGGTTCTCAACGTATAGGATGTTGTTTGCGTATGCGTCATGGTTATTTATTATAAGTGGGCTGATGCTCTGACTCACTAAGACGATAAAAACTAAGGTCGCCATCATCATATTTGTCTATACACTCCTTTTAATCAATTAACAGGTGTGCCCCTTGCTTCTTTTAATGAAGAAGTTAATCTTCATATTTTCTTCAAAAAGCAGCATTATAGTAAACAGTGTCCGTCCCATTTTCATTATTAGCCAGTTTTATCACAGATAACCGTCCGTAAATCTCCCGCTTCAAAATAGAAAGAAGAGTCATTCTATTTAGGTGGAGCTAACGGTCGGTAATGTCCTGATTGACTCAACCACTAATCAGTGGGGGGAGGACGAAACCTCCCACTGATGAAGTTTCGTTTTATCACAGATAACCGTCCGTAAAACGCCTGTCTCAAAATAGAGAGCAGAGAAATCTGCTTAGACGGGAGCTAACGGTCGGTAATGTCCTGGTTGACTCAACCACTAATCAGTGGGGGGAGGACGAAACCTCCCACTGATGAAGGTTCGTTTTATTTGTAGTATGTGAACCAATTCTAAATAGAAAATGTATTGATTTTAAACTCTAAGTGTACGCTTTTTTGCAGGTCTATCGTCAGCTAAATGAGATTAATGAATGACTGCCATCACTTGTCCTTATTAAAAACTAAATGGTTATTTAGGGTAGTTATACGATATTTTTCTCTTCCCTTCTTGCAGGAGTTGTGACATCTTGATAATCGCTTAAGAAAATAAAAGGGTGTGGGTGCTAATGAGACTGAAATCAAACGTGTGAAAAAGTAGAAAAGGCGTATGAGGTTTTCGGGAAAGTATAACGAAAAGCTAAAATGAACGTTGGAAGAGGAGGGTGTTTTCTCTCTTTTATCAGTGGTGGAGGACATAAGCTCGCAGTGATTAAATGAAGGAGGAATGACAAATGACAATTAGTAAAAAAATAAGGTTAACCTTTGTTACTTTAACATTACTACTTATCATGTCGGCATGTGCAAACCCTAACGAGGAGGTAAGTCCTGACGAAAAAAACGAAAATGATACTCATGATTTGGAACAGAATAATAAGCAACAAAATGAGATGGATATAAATGATCATGGACATGATGAGGATCAGCATCATGACTTTGCTTCACCTCCTGATAAAATGAATCCTTTGGCTGATGAAAGTGTGCACCATGCACAAACAAAAAATGTGACGAGGCTTGATACAGCGGCTGAATTGACGATGTCTATCTATGTGTCACAACTTATTTGGCCGGCTACTCATGACGAAAACCGTCCTAATACAGTGATTATCGCACCACTTGATGATTGGCAAAAATCGCTTGTAAGCACAACATTAATCCATCATCCTAATGATGGGCCCATTTTATTTATGGAAGATGGTCAAATTGAAGAAGAGGTAGCTCAAGAAATTGAAAGACTTCAGCCTAAAGGAAATAATGAAGGGGTTGAATTGATGGTGATAGGGGACATGTCTGAAGAGGCACGCTCTCAGCTGGAGGATTACCGTATTGAAGAGCTTAATGCGGACAATAATGCCGCTTTTGCTGCTAAGGTTGATCAGTATTTTTCAGACATTATTCAAGAGACACCGAACGCTGTTTTGATCGGTTCCTCTGAGGAAGAGGCTCAGCTCTATACAATGATTGCTAGTAATTGGATTGCCCATATGAATGAGTCGTTACTATATGTAGGCGCTAATGGCTTACCCGATGAAACACGAGAAGCGCTTGAAAAACGAGGTGGCGAAGCGGCCATGTACGTACTAGGAGATGAAGAGACCATCAGTGATGAAACATTGACTGAATTAGCTGAATTTGGGGAAGTAGAGCGTATAGCAGGTAACACGCCTGAACAAATGGCTATTGAATTTGCAAAATATCGTGATGAAGAGACACTTGTGGGGTGGGGACAAACAACCCCAGGTCATGGCTTTAGTTTTGTGTCATCTGACAAACCGGAGATGGCCATTGCAGGGGCTTCCTTAGGTCATTTAGGGAAACATGCACCACTTATCTGGCTAGAAAATAACAATATAAGTGATGACCTTTTCGACTATTTAGCTGAAGTGAGGCCCACATTTGAAGATAATCCAATGGCTGGCCCTTATAATCATTCGTATTTATTAGCTGACCAGACGATGGTGCCTTTTCAAGTTCAAGGAATTTTAGACGAAAAGCTTGAAATTTCCGGAGCACACGGGGATCATTAAAATAAGGTATGAAGGCTCAATCTACAAGAGAGAGCCTTTTTATTAAGCGTGAAACAGCATATAAGGTCTTGTGCTATAGAAAATAAAAGGAGGACATATGAATGACAGGAAAAAATATTTTAATCGTTGATGATGAAGGCGAAATGCGTCTATTAATAAAGCTTTGTCTAAGTCAAGAAAATTACACGACACTAGAAGCTAACAATGGCTTGGAAGCGCTGAATGTTATTAGAGAGAATGACATCCACCTTGTATTATTAGATATTATGATGCCGGAAATTGATGGTTTTGAATTATTAAAAGCACTAAGAGAAGAACTGGATAAGCGTATACCTGTCATTCTTATATCAGCATTAGGTGATACTGACAGGGTGGTGAAAGGCTTACATTTAGGCGCTGATGACTACATTGTGAAACCATTTGAACCAAAGGAATTGGTAGCTAGAATTACGTCTGTCATTAGAAGGTCCTTTATACAAAGAGACACGGATTATTCGTTTGAAATAGCAGGACTACATTTTTTCCCTAATAAATATGAGATAACATATCATGATAAATCAATGGTGATGACAAAAAAAGAGTTCTCGATTCTAAATCGGCTTGCTTCTAATCCAGGCCGCGTTTATAGTCGAGAACAGATTTTAGATCTTGAATGGGACATGAGTTACGATGGGGATTTGCGAACCGTAGATGCCCATATTAAAAATATCCGGGAAAAGTTGAAAAGTGAAGGATATAATAAAGAAATTATTGAGACGGTTTGGGGAGTCGGTTATAAGGTGATAGAAGATGATAAACACATTGATTAGGGCGGTTAAACAGAGCCTTGCGAAGAAAATCACGACATGGGTGATGGCTGTATTGATGGTGCTCGTTCTACTCATAGTGGGCGGTGCTCATTGGATAACGACCAACTTCTATCAAGAGCATTTGAAGAATGAAGTGGAGGAGCGGTTACGTGCTCACGCAGAAATCCTTTTAGCAGAACAGCGAGGAGAGGATATCTATCAGTACTTAAATCAGCTAGAAGCAGGAAAAAATAGTTATTTGATCATGACAGACAGTGAAGGTCGGGTGCTTTTTTCTACAGATAATGTGTTAACTGCATTTATAGAAGATTATTTAGAGTTTATAGAAACAGCCAAAGTGAGGCTTGAGGCTGTTGACGAAGACGTGATGATAGACGAGGTAAAGATGCAAATGGCATTCCATATTCCTCATGTGTGGGGGGCGGCTGTCATTCGCAATGATGAAGGGGAAGCCACTGGATACGTTTTTATTGATCAAGATACCGAGGAGTTAAACAGTGCGCGATTAAAGCTCCTACTTCTTTTGGTCGTGATGGGAGCGATAACGTTGGGGATTGGTTACGTTCTAGTTTCATATTTAACCCGCAAAATATCAAATCCTCTAAATGAAATGAGTCAACGTACTGAAGATATTGCTAAAGGAGATTTTGATATTGAGTTGCATGTGACTGGTAAAGATGAAGTAGGTAGGCTTGGTGAAAATATTCGGCAAATGACAATCCAATTAAAAGAGTTTAGAGATTCAAGAAGGCAATTTATCTCTCATATTTCTCATGATTTAAGAACGCCAATTACGTATATTAAAGGCTATTCAGCATTAATGAAAGATGCTACTCAGGCAGAACAGGAAGACTGGCGGCGACACCTCAGTGTCATCTATGAAGAAGCCAAACGGATGGAAAATCTAGTCAGTGACCTCTTCTTGTTAACTAAATTAGAAGAAGGGAAAATTCAATTAGAAGTGGCGCCACTATATGTTAGAAGCTGGCTGGAAGCTCTGATTGAAAGTCGAGCAATCATGTTCGATCAAAAAGAAATTACAGCGTCCTTAGCTATCGACCCTAATCTGGAAAACACTACTGTGATGCTAGACTCGTTTAGAGTGGCTCAAGCATTAATAAATTTAATAGAGAATGCGATTCGTTTTACGCCTGTGGGCGGGAAAATCTGCTTAGCGTGTCATCTAGAAAAAGATAACGTCGTTTTCAAAGTCACTGATACAGGTGAAGGAATGGATAAAAAGACAACAACCTACATTTGGCAAAGGTTTTATAAAGGTGACCCATCACGAAGCCGTAACAATGGAGGGACTGGTTTAGGTTTGGCCATCGTTAAGCAAATTGCTGAGGCGCATGATGGCTTTGTAGATGTGACAAGTGAACCGGGGAAAGGCTCAAGCTTTTATATGTACATAAAAGCGAAGTAGTGTCACTTAGTCTTAGTAGGAGTAAGTGACCAATTAGTGAGCTAAATAAAACGTCCATTCTAGGGAAAAGACGCGAAGGTCAATGGTGTCTTGTGAGAAGTCATTAAACTGATTGGAGAGAGTGAAGACGAGTCAACGAGAAAACGGACAATCAATAGAACACGTTACCAACCATTTTTCCACTCATGAGTTGCTGTTGGGCGCCCCTCTTAATTGTAAGTTATTTTTTTGTTTAATGATCATCATTTTCGGATAATAAAACAAGTACATAGGATGAGCAGGGAAGAAATGATATCCCAAACTGATGATAGATAAATGACACTATTAAACGATTGACTCAAAGCTTGTCATCACTTATTTAATGCCTGTTTAAAAGAGTGCAAGGTACATGATGGCCGAGTGTATATGTTCTTGATTGGGAAGTGCTGACATGTGTTTGTATGCCAAACAAGTATTAGAACGGTGAATACCATTTACTCATGATATCAATTGTATTTGTCCTCTTATTTACAAAGTATATAGATCTGAATACAAGAAGTACGATTAAGAGCCATTGCCAAAGATGTGCTAATGCTTGTTTTTTTGTGCAGGAAAGTGCCGTGAAGTAATTGTGTATCATGGGGAAATTAGGTTCTTTACAAAAGGATAAGTCTAGAGGTATTAAACATTTGTTTAAGTCGAACTCGCAACTTGTAATGGGAGGGGTCTTATACAATGTTATTGATCCGTGGTCAGTCTTTAAACTTTTTTCATATTTATCTCCTAAACTCACAGTTATAATCGGCTTTTGAGGAGGATCATTATGGAGAATGCACATCACTTAACCCTTATAAATACACATTTAACGTGTACGTTTAGTCGACACCAAACTGTTCGCCTGCCCTACGAACTCAGAAAGAAGCTTCCATTCCTACAAAGGGAGTCTGTTTCGGTTATTTTTGGTGATAATCAACATGAAATAAAAATTGTTCGCCCTGGGCCTGAATCGTATCATAATGAGATGAGTGTAAACAAAAATGGTACAATCCGAATCCCCTCAGAAATTAAAAAATTTATGAGTATAAAAGAGGGAGACGTGCTGTCCATTTTTTTGTTTCATAATCATGAAGGATTGGTCCTTTACAGGTGTTAATAGGAGATAATGCCTTAGCCCCTCATGACCTGACTTATTTGTTAGATGCGGACAATCGAACAAAAACCCCTAAAGACTCTTTGCTTTTTGCGAAGGGTAAATTAGAGACGCTTTTACAGGCAGGGGGGCATTGTATTGGGTAGATCTAATGTCATAAAAGAAATTTATTGGTTGCGGGCCATAGCCTGTCTTGCAGTTGTTTTAACGCATAGTATTACGACGACGTTATCTCATTATGTCGATACAATGAGTCAAGCAGAAGAATACTTTTTAATTGCTTTAAGATTTATATTTCTATTTGGCACCCCTACTTTTGTTTTTATTTCGGAGTTTTTACTTTCTTGTTCTTATGCCAACGGTGTGCCGAAAGGTTTTTTTGTGAAGCGGATTAAGTTTTTGTTAGTGCCTTTTATTTTTATGGGCGTTATTTTCGCTACTATTACGAGGGAGATAGGCGGTTCATTTATTAATCAGGTGGTTCTAAATCTCTTTATGGGAGGCTATACCGGTTATTTTGTACTCGTTATTTTTCAATTTTATCTGTTACATATGTTGATGGAGAAGCGGTTAAAAGTATGGTCGCCACGATTAGTATTGGTAGGCTCTTTTGTTATAAATGTGGCTTATTTGTCATTCTTTCACTTCACGCCACCCCCAGCCTCTGGGTTAGGTGAGTACTTTTGGCAGAGAGGTCATTGGCTACCTGTCTTCGGTTGGTTGTTTTATTTTACAGTCGGTTATTACAGTGGTAAGCATTACCACACCATCATAGAAAAATTAAAACCTTATAAACAGTATGTATACGTGCTTCCATTTCTCATTACTGTGCTCATTTTCGGACTCGTTCGCACCGACATATTATCTGTTGTCTCCTCGAAAAGAATTGATTACGTCCTGTTTACGACAGCAGTTATAGCGTTTATTTTACTTCTCGCTTCCCAAGTGAATAAGACACCTTCACTTATACTCATCATTAGCAGATACTCTTTTAATATTTATTTGTTGCACACGGTCTTCCTTCACTTTATGCCTCAAATAAATCTTATACATCCTTTTCTGTACTTAATTATTGCGACGGTAACATGTATAGGATTGTCTATCTTAGTTGTTAAATTAACATCAATCCTCCCATTTAGGAGTTATTTATTCGGAAAGACGCTCCCTGTCCCGTTAAACACTCGGTCACCTTTAGAGTGGAGAAAACAGGAGCAAGTATCAGGTCCCCTTAACAATTTAAATGCTTTAAAGCGATCAGTCTGGAACCCGAGACGTTAATCTAAAAATGTTTCGGGTTCTTTTTGATGGGAAAAGACGTTATTCTTATCATATAATTGTTTTTGACGAGCAACGATATACGTGGATACATAACGAATCAGCTCATAAATGACGAAGATTTAGGAGGCTCAGCACACATGCAGTTCACACACGTAAAAATTGAGGTTCTTATGCCAGAAGGATACATAGCATTATTGAGAAATAAATTAAATGAAGCAGCTGTCATTAGGCAGGGGAATTATGATCATGTTATCTCTTATTCCCATGTTCATTGTTATTGGAGACCGTTGGAAGGAGCCGAACCATTTGAAGGGGAAGAAGGGAAGATATCCCACGGCACAGAATGCCTTGTCACATTTAAAACCCACTGTAACAACGTGCTAGCTGTTAAAGAAATCATTGAAGACATCCACCCTTATGAGGAGCCGGTTTATCATGTCATTCCCCTGATGGATGTGTGAGCCTTAATTAAGACTGACTGAAAAAAGGGTTTTCAATGTTAAGAAAGAATATTAACTATATTACTAAGTTGTTAGAGTGCTTAATAATCATGATGAATGTTCTTAAAATTAAACTAGATTTGGAGGAGACGAATGTCGAAGGTCAATCACTATTCAGAAATAGAGGACGCTATTCTGTATATGAAGCAACACTTAGACGACCCTTTGTCTTTATCTCATTTAGCCCGCCATATTTCCTACAGTCCCTATCATTTTTCACGGCTCTTTAAGCAAAAAACAGGTCTATCCCCAATCTACTATGTGGCATCATTACGCATGCAAAAAGCCAAAGATCTCTTATTGCGAACAGACTTAACTATACGTGATATCGGTTTAGAAATTGGACAGCAGAGTCTTGGCACGTTCACTACACGTTTTACTCAACGAATAGGTCTATCTCCTTCTCGTTTTCGTAAGACAGCGCACGAAGCGCCAAGCCATCTTGAAGCACTAAGCAAGCTGTCTAACTGGTCAACGTCATCGATCAATTATGTAGGAGAATACGCTGATATGACAGGGACGATGAGCACATCAGAACCTTTTAAGGGGATCATTCTCATTGGTCTTTTTCCGAAGCCTATTCCAGAAGGGAGACCGCTTTATGGCACACTCATCTTAGACCAAGGAAACTTCCGGTTTACACAGGTTAAACCCGGTAGATATTACCTTATGGCTACGTCTGTCTCGTGGGGGATGACTTCCATTGATTACATGCTTCCTTATCAAACCTTACGAACAAGAACCAAATACCCTATTACGGTCAAGCCGTTTTCTTCTATCCCTCATCAAGATGTCATGCTTTACCCACCTAAACTGGACGATCCACCCATACTAATTTCCCTTCCCTTACTGATGAAGAGCTTTTTGAGTCGGCTTCATATATAACACGAACCTTCAAGGAGTGGACGCTTTCGTACTTCTACCACTGATTGGACGTTGCGTGAGTCAGGACATTAGCGCCCGTGATAAAGCAATCTATAAGAAATTTACGAAAACAGATTCTGATATGATTAAGGGAAATAACGTTAAAACACGAAAGGGGCATATGTGATGAAATCAGACTTTCATAATTTTCTCGAATCATTTAATCACGCTTTTGCAGCACATGATATCTCATCGATAGCAAATGGTTTAGCTGAGGATGTTGTATGGCGGATGGTCGGTGAGAAAGAAGTTAAAGGGAAAGAAGAAGTCATTAGATTTTTAGAGAACATGAAAAGTGACACAACGTATCGCCTCACGATCGACACGGTGATTACCCATGGGACCACAGCTGCTGTTAATGGGGTGATAGAAGGAACAAGTCCCTCGGGTAATGTGACAGCTTACGAATTTTGTGACATTTACAAGATGAACAAGCATAAGGGTGGAAAAATAAAAGAGCTGACCTCGTTTGTGATTGAAAAGAAAGACGTGTGAGTGACAGTGAGTAACTGCTGTGTCACTTTGACATGTAATAGAGAAGTTAAATCATATATTTGACGGTCCTTACAAAAAAGCAATAACTTCAATATATCGTTTTGTCTTGACGGTTAAACGCAGCGAATCGCTAGTAGAGAAAAGGCTATTAAAGGAGGTGCTCCAATGGGCAAGGTTGTCGTTGATATGTCTATGTCGCTGGATGGATTTATTGCCGGAGTAAATGATAGCCAAAAAGAGCCACTAGGTGAAGGTGGAGCGGTTTTGCAACAGTGGCTGTTTAATGGTCAATTGGAAAGTAGACATAGTTCATTTTTCAAAATGAATCGAATTAGTAGAGAGGTGTTTGATAAATCAGTCGATTCTACAGGAGCTATTTTAACGGGGAGACGAACCTATAATGTGGTAGGTGGATGGGAAGGTAACCATCCGGCGGGAGTTCCAGTAGTCATCTTGACACATCGTCCATCAATAGCACCGCCAGAAGGGAACACACCTATATCATTTGTCACGAGTGGGGTTGAACGTGCAGTACGGGAGGCAAAAGAAAAGGCAGAAGGAAAAAATGTGGGTGTGGCCGGTGCCAGAACAGCCCAGCAATGTTTGGTAGCGGGGCTTGTTGACGAATTGCATATCCATCATATTCCTGTTTTGTTGGGGGAAGGCACCCGATTGTTTACGTCCCTTTCTGAACGCATTCCCTTAACGGTTAAAGAGACGGTTAGTGATCGGGATGTGACTCATGTCCTGTATTCAGTTGAGAGAGTAGGTGTAGGTTATGATTAAATCAGTCTTGCAATGTACCCTATTTGTTCATGATCAACAGAAGGCTAAAGTGTTTTATACGGAAAAATTAGGGTTTAACATACGTGCTGATGAAGAATTCTCTCCAGGATGGCGTTATGTGACGGTTTCACCGGCAGATGACAATGAAACGGTATTAGAATTCGTTCAAGCTGAGACCCCGGAAGAAAAGAGTTTGGTTGGAAAGCAAGCCGATAGCCAAGTGATAGTCATGTTTGAAACGGATAATATAGAGGAAGACTTTGCGAACATGAAAGCTCGCGGTATCATTTTCCATGGGGTCCCTCAATCTGTACCGGGGGAAAAGGGGTTGGGTTTGAGGACTTATATGGTAACAAACTTGATATCTTTGAACCTGAAAAAAGAAGGGGATATCGATGAGGAACGTGATTTTGTCAATGGCCGTATCATTAGACGGATATATTGAAAGTACGAATCGAGATATCTCCTGGCATGTATGGGATGCGGACATGCAGGAGTATATGTCTGATTTTTTAGAAACAGTAGATACACTCCTTTATGGACGTACTGTCTATGAATTGATGATAAATCATTGGCCAGCCGCAGAGAACGCTGGCGGAAATACAGCAGAAGATCGCGCTTTTGCACAGAAAATGAATAAATTAAATAAAATTGTATTTTCAAGAACGTTAAATAAGGTAACCTGGAATGCTAGGCTCGTAAAGGAGAAGGCAGTAGAAGAGTTACTCAGGCTGAAAAGGGAGCCAGGAAAAGATATGGTTTTATTTGGTGGAGCAAATATTGCTGAGACATTTATGAGAAATGGGGTTATTGATGAATATAGACTCATTGTCAATCCAGTTGTTTTAGGGAGCGGAAACCGACTATTTAAGACAGAAATACGAGGGCTAACGCATGTAAAAACTAAAGGTTTCAATTGTGGTAATGTTTTACTTATTTATCACAGATAACTGTTCCTAAAACTCCTGCCTCAAAATAGAGCAGATAAATCTATTTAGGAGCGACTTAACAGACGCTAATGTTCTGATTCACTCAACGATTAAACAGTGGGAGAAGAACGAAAAACACCTTATGAATTGAAGGATCGTTTTATAAACGAGGATAATATGTGGGCTGTATTGATAATTAAGGAGGATATTTATGAAAGGGTTCACACAGAAAGTTACGCCGTTTCTGACTTTTTTCGGTCAAGCAGAAGAAGCAATGAATTTCTACACTTCAATTTTTGAAAATTCAAAAATCGTAAATGTAACGCGTTATAAGGCAGGGGAAGCAGGTAAAGAAGGAAGTGTGATGCATGCCGTTTTTTCAATAAACGGTCAAGATATGATGTGTATAGATAGTAATGTGAAACATGAATGGACCTTTACACCTGCCGTCTCTTTTTATATAAAGTGTCGTAGTGGCGAAGAAATCACTAACGTGTTCAAGGCACTTTCCGATGGTGGACAGGTTCACATGCCACTAGCCAATTACGGTTTTAGTGACAAATTTGCGTGGGTGGATGATCGTTTTGGTGTTTCGTGGCAATTGAATTTGGAATCATAACTGAAGGAGGCGGAGTGATGACTAAAAAAACTGTCTTATCAAAAGATGGCACGGCCATTGTTTATGATCAAGTAGGAGCTGGCCCAGTCGTCATTCTTGTGAATGGGGCTCTCGGCTATCGTTCCCATCCAAAACAGGTGGAACTGGTATCACTGTTAGCTGATCAGTTTACCGTCATTAACTACGATCGTCGTGGGCGGGGAGAAAGTAGTGATACGGTTCCTTATACCGTGATGAAAGAAATAGAAGATATTGAGGCATTGATTAATAATGAAGGGGGAAGTGCCTCGTTGTTTGGTATGTCTTCTGGAGCGGTGCTGGCTCTTGAGGCAGCGAATAAATTATCAGGCAAGCTAACAAAACTGGCAGTGTTTGAACCGCCACTCATTCTTGATGAAAGTCGCCCACCTCTTCCGAGTCATTACGTTGAACAACTGAATGACGCGATTCAACAAGGGGATCGGACAAAAGCTGTTACTATCTTTATGTCACAGGCGTTATTAATACCGAATCAGTATCTTGAACCGATGCAGCGTGACCCTATGTGGCAAGAGTTTGAGGATGTTGCTCATACATTACCTTATGATGGCATGATTGTAAAAGATGTGGCGAAAGGAATGCCATTACCTAAAGGAAAATGGTCTAACGTATTGTGTGCTACATGTGTGATAGCGGGCGAACATAGTGAAGCATTTTTTCATGATGGTGCAAAAAAACTGGTAGAACATCTTAACGATGGAGAATATCACATTTTACAAGGGCAAGATCATGATGTGGCACCAACAGCTCTCGCCCCTTTGCTCAAAAAATTTTATACAGAAAACCGTCCGTAAAACTCCCGGCTCAAAGTAGAGAGCGGAGCTAAAATATTTAGGCGGGAGATAACGAGGCTAATGTCCTAATTCACTCAACTACCAATCAGTGGGAGAAGAGCGAACCCCCCCCACTGGTTGAAGGTTCATTTTATGAAAGTTGACAATCTTTAAGGTGATAGGCTAACAAGGTTGAAAAAAACATAAACAGTCACTTGTACGTTCATAATAAACTAACCAAAATAAAGGTGGAGGGTGAATCGTGATGATTTTAGGTATAAACCCGTATTTGATATGTAACGGCAATGCAAAAGAAGTTGTGTCATTTTACGAAAAAGCATTGGCAGCTGAAGTACTTGGTGTTATGACATTTGGAGATTTACCAGATGATGCTGGTATGCCTGTACCCTCTGACGCAAAGGAGCGTGTTATGCATGCGCATCTTAAGATTGGAGAGTCAGATTTAATGCTATCTGATAATTTCCCTGGTCAACCCCATACAGTAGGAACGAATGTGACAGTGGCGATAAATGTAGACGCCCCTGGAAAAGCAGAAGAGATTTATTCAAATTTGAAAGAGGGAGGAAAAGACATTATGACGCTGCAAGCGACACAATTTAGCCCTGCCTACGGCCAATTAATAGATAAATATGGTGTTACTTGGCATATTTCAACACAGGTACCAGAAGATAGATAATGTGACGACGCCCGCCTTAGGCACCTTTCAGTTAATTGAATAATTATGTCCCTCAAAACAGTGTCTTCGAAGACCTATTGTTATTCAAACAATGTAATATGACCATGACCCGATTTTATGGGTCATGGTCTTTTTAGGTATCTCAATGATGATCCATTTGTGCTCTTCAATCAACGATACATTATAGAAAAGGCAATGTTTACGTTGTGCTTATGTAAGAAACTACATTTTAAAGTTTTAGCAAGTAGAAAAATCCGATCAAATTGTTTTCTAAGATCTGTTTATCACAATAAGCGTCCGTAAAACTCCGGCTCAGCTATTTAATCGGGAGCTCGTGTCCTGATTCACGCAATGACCAATCAGTGGAAGAAGAACGAAAGCGCCCCTGATTGAAGGTTCGTTTTATAAGATAAGTCATTTATATGACAGAAATATATAAAACCCAACATTTTTCAAGAAAAAAAGAGCCCTAATTAAAAGAAATAAAAGGAAATAAAAGGATTTTAAATAGGATTAAATATCTCTTTTTTACTTTTAGAGTCAGTGGAAGTGGGGGTATTTGGTAATAATTTATTAAAATAAGTCGGAAAGTACCTGGAGGAGCATGTGATATATGTACTAATGACAACCTTTAATGGGATATATTATGATGATCCTGTGAATCTTTTCCTAGTTCGACATCGTACTTATAATTAACTACAAAAAAGGAGTGGATGAAAATAGGGAAACAAGATGCTACTTACCAACTTGAGAGATTTTCAAAAACACAAGCAGAATTTGACGAACACTATGAAAAAGATCTTCAACCAATAGCAGAAAAGTTGGAGGAAGAGCGACAAAAAACGATGTCTTTAGCAAAAGAACAGGCGAAAAAACTCATCATACCTGCCCTGGTAGCACTTGCCATGATCATTTTCTTTGATGGTTTTAGAATCTATGTGATAGCGGCATTGGCTGCATATGGCGCGTATTTGTTTAAGGATGTTTATGAGCAAAGAAAGAAAATGCGAGTCAAGATAAAAGAACAACTTCTTACCGCACTTATTCAATTCCTTAATCCTAATTTTACGTACAAACCGAAGAGCTATGTACATCGCAATCAATTTATAAAATCAAATATTTTTAAAGATGACCCGAATCGTTATTCAGGGGATGATTTAATAAAAGGTTTTGTAGGAAATGACGATGTTGATGCTAATGGTATTAAAGGAACGAAAACGGAGCTGTCGTTCTCAGAGATTAAAGCCGAGAAGGTAGAGAAATACAAAGACAAAAATGGGAAAACACAGGAACGGGTTACGACCATTTTCCAAGGCATGATCTTTGTTGTAGATTTTAATAAGGATTTTGAAGGTTTAACAACGGTTGTACCGAAACAAAAAGGGTTGAAGATATCGTTACCTCGTTTCTTATCGGGTGAAAAAGGGCGACGTCTAGAAGAAGTAGAGTTAGAGGATATGGAATTTATGGATAAGTTCACAGTTCGCACAACAGATCAAATTAAAGCGCGATATATTCTAACACCAGGATTTATGAGACGTCTCTACGAGTTTGCTACGAAGAAAAGAGAGGTTCAGCCACAGGACACACCAAAGCCAGAAACTTTAAAAGAGGCAGTTAAAGTGGGGCTTAATGTAGGTGGCGATCAGAGACGAGCGAGTCAAGATGCTCGGAATGTGGCCTATTTTTCATTTAGAGATGGAAAAATGTATTTCTTACTTTCCACAGGTAAAGAACATTTCGAATCAGGTCTTCTAACCCCAATTAATAAGAGCCTAGTGCAGGAGTATTATGAAGACATTAATAAATCATTAGAGTTAGTTGACGAATTGAACTTAAATTTACGTATTTGGTCTAAAGAATAGAGGGGGATAATAATGGTTATTTTAATCATCGTACTAGTTGTAGTGGCACTTTTCCTTATTATGAATTACAACAGTTTTCAAAAGCTTAATGTAAATGTTGATAATGCATTTGCGGATCTCGATGCTTTTCTAATGAAACGGGTGGATCAGCTTGATAACTTAATACAAACAGCGCGTCAAGCGACGGATAAAGAAATTGAAGCATTAGAAAATGTTGTTGGGCTACGTCAAGGTATTTTAAAAGCAAGCAATCCAGATGAAAAAATCAAAGCGCATAACCAGTTGACGAAAGAAATGCAAGCTATTACTGTCACAATCGAGCGCTATCCAGAACTCAAATTTAACGAGAACTATTTGCACATTCAACGGTCTATTAATGAAATCGAAGAGCAAATTCAAGCAGCTCGTCGTAACTATAACGGGCATGTCGGTAAATTCAATAAATCTATCGCTGTTTTTCCTGGAAACATCATTGCTGGTTTCTTCCGCTTTACCTCAAGAGAAATGTTTGAAGCACCACCAGAAAAACGGGAAAATGTGGATGTAAAAGCGTTATTTAATCGCTAAACAGATAATAAAGCTGTGGGTCGATAAGAGTTGGCCCACAGCTTTTTAATTATAAAGTGTCATGACGATTATTAACATGAGGTATTATCTTTATAAAGCGCGTGTAAAAAATCTTGCTTATTCGTACATTTTATTAAATCTTTAATCTTTTGAAAGTTATCTAAGAGGTTGGCTAACCATTTGTACATTTGCTGAAAGTCTTCGTCACTGTTTTTTTCAATATTTAATAAGCAGATAAGTTGGACAGATTGCGCTCCCCATTTTATCGGTTTTTTTAATGTGCAAAATGTTAAAAAAGTCCGCTCCGTTTGAGGGTGAAGTGGGTGCGGAATAGCTATAAGATTGCCGAACGAAGTAGGGGACACCTTCTCCCGGCTCATTAAGTCGTCATAATAGCCGTCATTAACCATACCTTTGGTCATTAATTGTTTAGCTAAAAACGTTAAAGTCTCCTCTTTTGTTTCAGAAGAGTGATTAAGAAAAATAAAGTCCTCATTAATATAGGATTTAAATGAGACAGTGCTGTCGGTATTTTTCAAAACATGACTAATACGATCAACATCATGCTTTGTTGGAATAGCTGAAATGACAACGACAGGTATACCAATATTTTTTCGAATAGGTACGGTACTAACAATAAAATCGAGGGAATGCTTTTCTAAATTATGAAGGTGATGATAGCCAGTTGTGCCTATGATCTCCAGTTTCCCATCGAAGCTCGCTTGTAATTTATAGTAGAGAAGTTTCGCGGTACCTATCCCTGTGGCACAGACGATCATACATTTTTTGCGGTGACTAGTTAGCTTCTTTCGTTCGATAGCTGCCCCGATATGAAGGGCAATAAAGCCAATTTCGTTCTCGTGGATATCGATGTCCAGTTCTTCTTTAAGTACAAGACTAGCCATGATGGCAGCTTCCATCGCCACTGGATAGTGATTTTTGATTTCGTGTAGTAAGGGATTGCGCAAATTCATACCGTATTTATGCCTCGTAATAGCAGGACGTAAGTGGGTACAAAGGGCAACTATCAACTCCTGGTCGAATAAACGTAAATGAAGTTTCTCGTCTATTTTATTTAGCATACACATCGTTAAACGATAGATATCTTCAGCCATTATATCTTTTAACTCACAAGAATTTATATCTGAAAAACTACGTAAATTAGTTCCGAGTAAATGAAGGGCAATATAAGCAATTTCTGATGTTGGAAAAGTGACATTAAGCTGTATTTCAAGTTTATGAAGAATAAGTTCAGCAATATGGAATTCTTGTTTTGTACAAATATCAGTTAATCCGGGACTGTCCATATCCACATAATTTTTCTCTTTAATTCGTTTGCAGGCAATCGCAATATGAATAATGAGATTTTTAATCGCCACATCTGACAGGTGAATGTTGGAAGCTTGCAACTGACTATAGACTGTCTGATGGATAATTTTGAGAATTTTTTGGTCTAAAAGAGTGTCAGGACAAGAGATGATATCTGGTTCAACCTCTCGTCTGTTCATGATATATTCAGACATGCAAAACCGAAGTTGGCGTTCTTCTCCTTGAAGACGGAGGCCGTGGCCTGGTTTATGGGCTAAGGAGATATGAAAGCGTTCTAATTCTTTTTTCAGCGCCTTTATATCATTTTTTATTGTCGATTCACTGATATGCAGAGCGGCAGCCAGATCGTCTGATTTAATATAGTTGTTGGCTAATAGCAGTCTTATAATCATAAAACGTACCCGTTCAGCGGGAGTTTCGGGCGAAATTTTGGTATTCCTTGAAAGGAGAGTGACAAAATTTTTAAACGTAGTTTCGTGAATAACCTTAAGGTGATAGCCTTGCCCTCGAATGGATTGAAGTCTCATGCCATTTTCCACAAGTGTAGGCTCCATCTCTTTAATGTCGTTTCGCACAGTTCTTGATGTGACGTGAATAATAGAGGCAATGTCATCACTACTGACAGGGTTGTCTGCTTTCAATAGTTCATTAAAAATAGCTTGTTTACGCTGAGTTAACATGTCTCCTCCCCTCTTTGGTGTGCGAAATTACGTGTGATGGCGGAAAGGTAATCATCCCACTTATTAGTAGTTTAAGTGGGAGAGGGTTAGTCATGTGAAAGAGTTACCTTCCTCAAAAAATATCAATACTAAACAGGCTATTGATTATCGTGTTGGTAATGAGAGATTTGATTCATTTTATCATAAATCTCTATCATTTCTATTGCCATATCTTTGACTGTTATGGCATTCATCAAGTGATCTTGTGCGTGAACCATAAGAAGTGAGATCACTGTTAGGTTGCCGCTAGTTTCTTTTTGGATGAGTGACGTCTGAATATGGTGGGCTTCATTCAAGGCGTCAACACATGCATCAATTTTTTCTTTGGCAGAGGGGATGTCCCCTTTTCTAGCTTCAGCCAGAGCCTCCATGGCAAGACTTTTTCCGTCACCGCCGTGAAGGATAAGTTGAAAAATAGTAGACTCTAAATTTTCCATATGGTTACTCCTTTTCTATTCGCGTGACTTTAATTATGTTATCCATGGCTTTTATTCGAAGTTTTACTGCTGGATGTTGTTTCTTCCGCAAATTTTTGTCTATCCCATAGTCTGAAAAAACCAAAGTAAATAATTAAACCGATGCTAATATTAATAATCTGCATAATAGAACCTGAAATACTCCCCCCTGTAGCGAGATAACCAGAAATAATGGGTGGCATCGTCCACGGAACAGCAATCCCGGCTGGCTTAGCAACTAAACCAGTGGACATCCCTATATACGTTGTGACGACTAATGTTAAGGGGGTCAAAATAAAGGGAACGATGAGCATCGGGTTTAGCACTACTGGCGTTCCGAAAATCACCGGTTCATTGATGTTAAAGGCCGCTGGTCCTGCTGCTAGTTTACCTAGTTGCTTCATTTGTTTACTCTTAGCCCAAAACAACATCATTAAGACAAGGCCCAAGGTTGCGCCGCTTCCCCCGAGATTAATAAATACTTCAAAAAATTGCTGTGTAAATATATTCGGTAGTTCTTCCCCAGCCTGAAAAGCGAGTCTATTTTCATCCATTGCGCCATACCAAATTGGAGCCATAATACCGCCTACAATATTGGCGCCGTGAATGCCTGCTGACCAGAGAAACATCATAATAAATACAGCGACCAGACTGCCTAAAAGAGATCCTCCTACGAGAGAGAGGGGGGCACCAACAACCTGAAAAACGAGATTGTGTAAATCACCGAATGGTGTCATCTCAATCACAATTCTGGCGATCCAAATCGTTGTAATGACGGCAAACCCTGGGATGAGAGCTATAAATGATTTAGTTACAGCAGGCGGTACGCCGTCGGGCATTCTAATAACTAAATTTTTACTAACAATAAAACGGTAAATTTCAGTTGATACCATTGCAATAATGAGAGCAATGAACAGTCCTTGACTTCCAGTTAAAGCTAGGGGAATCCCTCCATCCACTAGGATGGCTTCCGATTCTCCGCTCGGTATGAATGACACTTGATAAGGGGTAGCCAATAAAAAAGCTGCTAAAGAAATGGCGCCAGAAGTTAAGGCATCTAGTTCATACTTTTCTGCCAGCCGGTAGGCGACGCCGAAACCTGCGATAAGCGCCATAATATCAAATGTCACACCGACGGGGTATTGAAGTTTGGTGGCCCATTCGTCACCAAATATGTTTGCCATAAAGTCTGTATATCCAGGAACAGGTAAATTGGCTAAAATCAAAAATACTGAGCCAACAATAATAAGTGGCATTGTAAGGATAATACCGTCTCTAAGAGCTTGGAGGTGCCTTTGAGCAGCGAGCTTTCCTGCAAACGGCATGACCTTACGTTCTAATAGTGTAGTGAAGTTACTCATCGGTGATCCCCTCCTATTTTTCTGCCATTGACTCTGCGTGCTTTAACACTTCTGCACCATCTGCTGTACCATAATGAAGGGTGTTAATAACATCCACGGGTACTCCTTTGGATTTTCCTAATTCAGCCATATCGTTAAGCATAAACCTCACTTGGGGTCCCAGTAACAACACATCAGCCTTGTCAATTTGTTTTCGTGCCTGTTCGCCAGGCACCGCCCATATGGTGTAGTCTTTCCCTTGCTCTTTTGCGGCTTTTTCCATTCTGCTCACTAGAAGACTTGTTGACATACCGGCTGCACAACATAACAAAATATTCATTTAGTAAACCCCTCTCTAGTAAAATGTTTTAGATGTTTATACATTTTATTTTATTTTAAAAGCGCTTACATTTGAATCTAGGTTTTTTCCGTATCACTATGGAAAAAGATTATTCTTTAAATTTGTTCTAAACAGTCATGAGATTGTAAGAAAGGTAGCGGCTATACAATAGGCTAATAAGCTATGCTATCGATAGTTGTGATAATAAAACGAGGTGATAATAGAATGAAACATACATTTGTTAGTCATCTGTTTGCGAGTATTGTAGGTATGATTGCTGTTCTACTCATCGTGCTAAGCTTTGTTATCGTCGTCTTTTGGCCGGCAACTGATCAGGATGAGCCAGTTTTAGGGGAGGAAGAGGGAGAATATATTGAACCAACGGCTTATCAAACGGCTGATTTAATAGAGGATCGACTCTTTTTGGGGGAAGAAGAGGCAGAAAATGAGGTCATTTTCGTGTTAGATTATGCTTGTCCTTATTGTAAAGAATGGGTAGAAGAGATTTATGGACAGTTGAAGGACGATTATATTGATTCAGGAGATGTAAAGTTTTATATTTTGCCCCAAGTATTTTTAAGTAAAGAATCGCTGGCGCTGACAGAATTTACAGAGAAGGTGGCACAGCGTTATCCTGAACAATATTTTGATGTCACTCATAAAATATATGAAACATTTGAAGACGCCCATTGGGGGTCAGAAGCGTATATTGAAAGCTTAGCTTCAGAATTTGACTTGAATGAGTGGGAAGAGATTGAGCTTGATTATGATGTTATCAGACGAACAAGGCAAGTGACGCGTGGATTAGACGTTGAGGTCGTGCCTTCAATTTACGTGAATGGCTATAAAATTGAAGATATGATGGACTACGAAGAAATCAAACACCTACTCGAAACAACGGAACGAGCAAAATGGCCTAGCAGCGGTGAAAGTTGTGGCGAAAATGATGATGATTGCTAACTAAATGATGATTATGAGCAGTGACGGTTAAAGGTGAGAGTATATCTCGCCTTTTTGTATTTTATCAACGTGTTCGTAAATCTCCCGGATCAAGACAGAAGGATAAGTTAGGCTATATAGGCTGGAGATAACGGACGCTACCCAACTCCCGATCAGTGGGAGAAGAATGAAGTTCGTTTTAGAACCTGCCCCTCTTTATCTTTAGATAAGAAGTTTTGGCAATAATCGCGTCATTGGGGAAGTAAAATAAGCGGAGATTTTTCGGTTATATGGAGGGATGAGCTCATTATGGAGAATATAAGAGGAAATTTTCCGATTATCTAAAGCAAAATGCCCCATTTCTCATATTTTACGGCTCATTAGCGGAATCCCTCCGTCTATTTAAGCTATTGCCATGATTAATGACTATTTAAGAGAATTTATTCCGTCTATTTCTCAGAGTGGGTTCTAAACCTGATCCTCCACATGATAAAAACCGATCCTCACGATCCCTAAGGCGTGAACCAGTACTTTTTTCACCGTCTTGTCACGTAGCTTTAAATACTATAAGGAGACTTCTCCTTTGCGAAGTGCCAGTCTTTTCAACTAAGGATAGACTTATCCGGCCCCATTCATCCCCTCACGAAGCCACCTTTAATTGAATATGGATCTTTATGGCTTTAAATACTAAGAAGTTCGGTTTTGAAATTTCAAACATCGTTTAGCCACACTTAAAGTGAACGATAGGTCTGCTCTAAAAGAATGGTATGCATAATTTTCCTGTAAGGACAAATACTGAAAAACAACTAGGAGGCTGGTAGGTGAGAACTAAATGACCCACAAGGTTATATTGCATGAGAAATTAGCGCTTATTCAAGAGCAGCTTGGTAAGTCGACAGATGTGGTATATCACTGTTTTACAACCTGGAGCGGCCAACCGTGTGCATTAGTATACATTGAAGGGATCGTAAGTCGTGAAGGTGTTCAACGGTATGTGTTGGAACCATTGATAAGAAGTCATGAGCGAAAGCAATCCTTTCATGACTTACTTGAAAATGTATTTTTGAAAAAGCACCTTGCAGTTGCTGGCTATCGTATTTGTCATGACATCGGAAACGCTTTGCAAGAATTATTGGACGGCTCCGTTTTGTTACTGATGGATCAAGAAGTGACGATGGCGTCATTTCCATTAGGCAAATATGAGATGCGCCAAGTGAATGAATCGACCAATGAAAACGTCATACGTGGGCCTAAGGAAGCTTTTGTAGAAGATTTAAAAACAAATATAAGCTTACTTCGTCGGAAGATTAAAAGTGAAAAGTTAACAGTTGAAATGTTGCGTTTTGGAGAATTAACTCACACAAAAGCTTCTGTTCTATATATTAACGGAGTATGTGAGGCACAATTGGTTCATGAAGTGAAAGAAAGACTAGGAAAGATTGAGTTGGACGGTGTACTAGATTCAGGTTACTTAGAAGCTTTTCTGGAAGATGAACCAATGTCACCGTTTCCACAGCTAGAGAATACTGAGCGACCGGATGTCGCAGCGGCATCGTTATTGGAAGGTCGAATCGCCATTTTGTTAGATGGGTCACCCGTTTGTTTGATAGCGCCCGTCACATTTTTTATGTTAATGCAAGCAGCTGAAGATTATTATCAACGAGCAATGGTTGGCACATGGGTAAGGTGGATTCGTTTCTTTTCCATTCTACTATCTCTAACACTTCCCTCATTATATGTAGCGATTACAACGTTTCATGCAGAGGTGCTTCCCACAAACTTGATGTTAACCATTGCAGCAGCAAGAGACATCGTCCCATTTCCAGCATTATTGGAAGCGTTGATGATGGAACTGACCTTTGAAGTGTTGCGGGAAGCGAGTGTTCGTATTCCGAAACCGTTAGGACAAGCCATTTCTATTCTTGGTGCCCTCGTAATCGGGACGGCTGCTGTTCAAGCAGGGATTGTCTCAGCGCCTATGGTCATCGTTGTGTCATTGACGGGAATCACTTCTTATGTGGTCCCACATAATAATTTAGGTACTTCAATTCGTCTCCTTCGCTTTCCTGTTCTTGTTATGGCCAGTGTATTTGGTGTTTTCGGGATCATGATCTGTTTCGTTCTTATTATTCTTCACTTATGTACGTTACGTTCGCTCGGTACCCCTTATCTCACGCCGTTAAATTGGTCTGAATGGAAGGATGTTTTTGTGCGTGTCCCTTGGACAATGATGAAAAATCGACCAAGCCTGTTTGGTACTGCTCATAACAAAGCCAGAACAGAAGATTTAACAGGCACTCACAAACTCAAGGAAGAAAAACCATGATGAAAAAACAATGGCGAGGGACAGTTTTAATAGTTTTAATTCTGATCATGCCAGGGTGCTGGTCACTAATAGAAATTAATGATAATGCTTTAGTGACAGCTGTCTACTTGGATATAACAGAAGAGGGTCTTGTAGAGCTTACCCTTGGATTTCCGTTAACGACACGGATGATTCCTGGAGACATCGGAGGAACCGCTGATGGTGGGGATTTATATGCTACTGTGACAAAAACAGCAGAAAATATTCCTACAGCCTATCGAAAAATCCAAGCAGATTTACCTCGAATAATTACTTGGGGGCATACACGAGTCATTGTCTTTAGTAGCGAATTTGCTGAAAATGGGGTGTATGAATCGCTTGAGTTTTTCACGCGCCAACCAGATTTCCACTTAACGGCATCCGTGTTTATTACGTCAGATAAAGCAGCTGACATTGCAAGTTTAACACCGGTCTTTGAGAGACTGCCATCCGAGGTGATCCATGAATTTGTGAATCATGAAGTGACCCTTGATGTGAAGGTAAAAGATTTTATGAGGGCGTATCATTATGGCGGTAATACGCTAGCTCCTCTTCTAACGATAGGGGAAAAACCGATGATAAGTGAAGGGGGAGAGAAAAGTACATGGGTAGGAACTGGAGGGGCTGCTCTTTTTCATGAAGGTAGAATGGTAGGTGAGCTATCAGTGCCACTTATGCGTGGTGCTATGTGGTTTGAACGCCGAACAGAGGATGCAGTGATAACAATAGACTCGTTCACGGATGGAAAACCGGTGAGTATCATTGTCCTATATGCGGACATAAAAAAGAAACCCCAGATAAAAGATGGAAATGTTCTATTTGAACTGACCATTGAAGTAGATGATGATCTATTAGCAGTCGATTCTGATATTGATGTTACAGTGCCGTCTCTTCTTCATAAACTTGAAAAACAATTTGCAGCTGCAATAAAAGAAAGAATTGAAGGCGCATTCAAAGAAACCCAAGTCCATCAAGCAGATGTTTTTAATATCGGACAATATATAGAATGGTATTATCCTGACTATTGGGAAGAGGTTAGGCCACAATGGCATGAGAAATATAGTGACGTTATGTTAGATTGTGACGTCACGATCAAAATTAACAGACCAGGTTCAGTGAAAAATCCACCGTGGGCAAAAGAGGAAATTGAGATTTAAATGAGAGGTGAGCGAAGTGATCGTATTGCTGCTAGTGAGTGCCTTCGTGATGATTTACGAATGGCGTTATCTGAAAAAGCGTCGGATGGATAGACGGACATACATTTTGTCACTTGGCATTTATGTCATGTCAGTTGGCTATGCAGCATGGGTTATGTTGTATGACATTTCCGCTGTTACGACACCTAACCTCGTGATTCATGATATATTCCGTCCCATTCAATATATCATCGCATTGGAATGGCTCACGATATGACGCGTCATTTGGAGAGAATTTCACAGACACAGTTGATGATGGGGATGTTCTTTTTTGTGTTTGGAAGCCACGGTTTTCTCATGAGTCCATTAATAGAAAAGGGAAGTTATGCCGCTGGGGCGGGGATGTTGTTGGCTAATGTTATAGGGGGAGTGATCGTGTGGGCAGCTGTGATTTTATGTCGTTCATTGCCTAGCACGTCATTTATTGATGATGGGCATCTCGTTCTCGGGAAGTGTTTGCACTATCTTTTTATGGCGTATTTAGGCTTTTTTTTCTTCCATTTAGCAGCCTTTTATGTCAGACAGTTTAACGATTTTATTGTGCAAACCTTCTTGCCGGGTACGCCAAATGCCATGATAGCATTTTTAATAACGTTCATAATTGTAGTGGCGGTTCGAGCTGGAATAGAACCGATTTTCCGTTTTGCACAAGTATTCTTTCTGTTTACCATTTTCAGTTCATTAATCATCCCCTTTTTACTAGGGAAAGATCTAAATTTTGATATGTCTATCGCATTTGTAACGCATGTCATAAAACCTGTTTTATTACAATCTGCCATGTATACAACGCCGTGGTATGCAGACATGGTCGTTATTGTATTCTTTTATCATGCGTTAGCCCGCCAGCAAAAAACGATTAAAAGTGTTTTTGTCGGTTCGCTTTTGACGACTTTCGTCTTTCTACCTTTTACAATAAACATTATTATGCGATTTGGACCGTATCTTTCAGCGGAAATGACTTATTCAGGACACGAACTTCTGAGATCTATTAGTGTGGCTGATTTTTTAGAGAATGTTGATCCGTTTTTTATATCGCTATGGTTTTATGCTGTTGTTATTAAAGTGTGTATATGTTTTTATAGTGCTACCCTCGTTGCTGCAAAAGTATGTGGATTAAGAGATTACCGCGTGCTTGTTCCTGCAATAGGCTTTTTTCTTTTTGGATTCAGTATGCATATGAGTGAGAATGCGTCAGAGGTGTACCACTTTTTGCTCGAAAGCTGGGTTGGCTATGCATGGATTGTCGTATTAATTCCAGTGTTGTACCTTGTAGTTGCTAAACTGAGAGGGATCAATCAGGAAACGATACATAATGAAAACTATTAAAAAATATGAATGGCGCCCAATTTAACCGTGTTAATACGTATTACATAAGGGAGGGACACACACTAATTTTGTTAGCATTCAAGAGGGTGTATAAGATTGAATTGGATGTCGATACGACTGGGACAGAAAAAGAGTCAATAGAGAGAGAGCACGAACTTTATCACAGATAAGCGTTCGTAAAACCCTGCTAACATAAAGTGAAAAGCTAAATCTATTTAGACGAGAGTTAACGGTCGCTAATGTCTTGATTGCCACAACTACTAATCAGTGTGGAAGAGCGCAAATCCCCACTGATTGAAAGTTCGTTCTATAACTCATGATTTTTACGTAAATGACTTAGATGCTAAGTTCTGCTTATAGATGCCAAATACGAAACATACAACGATGACTTGTCCTAGGAAAAAAATCTTGAACTGTGTTCTTTAGGTGTGTTACTGTATATATAGATAATAACAGTTTAGCCTTTTAAAGAATATGGTAGGGAGGTCACAGTTGTGAATTGGAAGCAGTGTCGACAATTAATAGTATATGAATGGACGAATACCCCATTCTACTTTTATTTATTAAATGGTGCACTAGCCATTTTGGCAGGGTATTTTGGTGCGCAGGTGATGCCAGAAATGCTCCAAGCAGAGAATAAAGTGATGGGGCTGGACATCGTGTTTATCTTTGGTCTCATCATAAACGCATACTTGTATAGACCTAAGGCATTCACGTTAAAGGAAGTAAAAAACAATTTGCATGTGGCGCCTATTCAATTGATGTTACGGCAGATGGCGATTAAGCCTGAAACGATCATGACTAGCAGAATGATTGCGAATAGTATCATGATACTAGGGTGGAGTATCATCTTTCTTATAACTTTTCATCGTCTTTTACCGCAACAGACACTGACGGAAATGTTTCCTCATTTTATATCCTTTTCATCTGTATGGGTGTTACTCGTTCTCGTGTTAGCCGGCATGATCCCTGCGGCCGAGCCAGGTGACGTGATGAAACCAGTAGAAATATTCTTCTGGCTTATTGTCATTGTCCTTTTTGGTGGCATACTTGTATTGGGAGTGCGGTTTATGACTGGGTCCTTCTTGTTTGAATGGGTGTTATTAGGGATAAAAACGATGCCAACTCTCTTTCCTTTTCTCGTGCTCCCATTGCCGATGATTGCTACATGGGCATGGTGCTATTATATGAAACGCTATATGAAAAGGACTAATTATGATGTTTAGCAGAGGAGATGTCTTAGCATGATAAGACAGTTAATGAGCTTTGAGCTAAAACATACACCTATAAGACAGTATGTATTCTTATGTGTGGGAAGCTTGCTTGCAAGTTATAGCCTTTGGAATCGGCGAATCGCTGTCAGTATGAGGCAGGTGGATTACCATGTCTGAACTATTACCGATTACGATTAATGAAAATAGCAGAACACCGATTTACGACCAAATTGAAACTCAATTAAAAGCGTTAATCGTCAGTGGGAAATTACCAGCTGGCACGGCACTTCCTTCAATTAGAAAGTTAGCCTCTACCTTATCATGTAGTGTCATTACAACCCGACGGTCTTATCAAAACTTGGAGCAACATGGTTATATTAAAACCATTCAAGGTAAAGGGACGTTTGTGGAAGAAATAGACATTGAGGATCAGGATATTCAAAAACAGGAAGCGGTTAAAGAGGTGCTAAGCGAAGCTATCCGTATTGGAAAAAGCTATCAATATTCACATGACGAATTATCTCGCTTATTTCAAGAACTATTAAAGGAGGCTGACCAGTATGATTGAAATGACAGGCGTGACGAAAACAATTGATAAGACCTTTACATTCGGACCAGTTGATTTTAAGATTGAGCCGGGAACAGTGACAGCTTTAATCGGTAACAATGGCGCAGGGAAAAGCACATTACTGCGCATATTGACAGGGATGGTCTTTAATGATGGCGGAACAATTATGCGGTTTAGTTCTCACATAAAGGATGTGGAGTGGAAAGAGCACATCGGTTACGTTCCCCAAACAATGATTGGCTATGACTACTTTACATTATCTCAGTTAGCTGACCTTTACAGAATTGGGTTTAAAGAGTGGGATGAGGAGGCTTTTCAAAGATTAATAGACATATTTGATCTGCCACTTTCAAAACGGCTCGATGCGATGTCTACTGGTATGCAAAAACAAGGACTTTTTGTACTCGCCTTAGCACGGAGAACAAAGCTACTTATTATGGATGAGCCGTTAGCTGGGGTAGATATAGAAAGTCAAGTTAAAATGAGAGAGTTGTGGGTCAATTACCTTGATGAAGATCCGGAAAGAGCTATATTATTTGCCACCCATATCCCAGAAGAAGTAAAAGAATTTGCAGATTATATTGTATGTATGTACGGGGGAGGGATAACTGGGACATACGAAAAGGATGAGCTTCAGCAACAATACGGTCGAATATGGGTTACTGCTAGAGAAGAAGAATTACGAAACCTCCCCGGTGTCATAGACGTAAAGCTTAGTGGTACGGCATGCGAGGTTATGACAAAAGCATTACCAGAAACAGAGCAAATACTGGCTAATAAAGATTATGAGGTTGTTATGCGCCAGTCTCTTAGCTTCACAGATATTTTACACGCGCTTTTAAAAGAGAATAGGCAAAAGGAGAAGGTGTGAGGTCATTAAAATGAAGGAGTGATAAATGTGGAAAAGGTATTGAGTGTGGAAGGATTGGGTAAGAAATTTAAAAACACGCAAGCTATAAAAGATATTTCCTTTCACGTCAACAGAGGAGAAATCATGGCTATTTTAGGCCCGAATGGCGCAGGTAAATCCACGACAATCCGCAACATCATGGGCATTATGTATCCAGATGAGGGGACGATTACGTTCCATAACCACCAAGAAGGAGATTTACCGAGACATTCCATCGGCTATTTACCTGAAGAACGTGGACTTTATAAAAATGTCAATGTGATGGATGTGCTTCTCTACTTTGCTGAACTGAAAGATTACCCTGTAAAAAAAGCGAAGGAGCGAGCATTAACCTATTTAAAAAAATTAGGGCTTGAAGGGAAAGAAAAAAGCTCTGTGGAAGAGCTATCCAAAGGGATGGCACAAAAAGTGCAATTAATCGCATCCATTATCCACGAACCGGAACTTCTCATTTTAGACGAACCGTTTTCTGGTCTGGACCCCGTCAGCCAAGAATTATTTAAAGAGGAAATCATCGCGCTCGCTGCCAAAGGAACGGCGATTCTATTATCTTCTCATCAAATGAATCTAGTGGAAGAGCTGTGTGATCGTCTCTACATGATTAACCAAGGACGAAAAGTTATCTACGGCACAATGGATGACGTTAAGGAACAGTATGCTAACTTTAAGTGTACGATAAAAGGGGCTAATGATCGCACTCTCTTAGAGAAAATTCCGAATGTTCAGCGTATTGAGTATACGGAAGGGAAATCAGTGCTTTATTTAGATGGAGACGTGGATGCCTCCCAATGGATTCCACAGCTTCCTAAAACACTCTCCATTCAAGAAATGGCAATTGACCGTATATCGTTACATGAAATCTTTATTGATATTGCCACAGGAAAGGACAGTCATAAGGAGGTGCCGTATGCGTAACAGTTTAAAGGTAGCTAAGTGGGAAGTGAAACGAAATTTAAAACATAAGTCATTTCTTATTTCATTATTCTTAACGCCGCTAATTTTTATTTTCTTTTTTACGGTTCCCACGTTATTTCAAGGATCTGACGATGACCAAGAAGAGCTCATTGTTGATGTGTATGTTACAGATGAGTTAGGCGTGACAGAAGATATTGAAAGATTGGTACAAGACATGGCGAATTATTGGGTCGTCCATAGAGCAGCTGATTCTGAGCAAGCGTTAGAAGAAGTAAAAGAGGCTGAACGAGCGGTGTATCTTCCTTTAACAGAAGAGAACATAACGTCCGGTACGATTGACGTGTTTGCTTCAACAGAATTGGGTGAGGTTGAGTTTAGTCAGCTTATGGCGATTGAACCGATTATAAAAGCAGCTCAGCTGGAAGAGTACGGCTTTACAGATGATGAAGTAGCCGTTGCCGTTAATCCGATCGCCTTAGAGCGACAAAGCGCCGATACTTCATCAGAAATGAATGAAAATGACATAGACATGGGGCCGTCATTTGAACGCATTATCCCGGCAGGATTCGCTGGACTCATTTTATTTTCAGTCGTCATTACAGGGATGATGATATTTCAAAGCGCGTCTCAAGAGAAGAAAGAAAAGGTAGCAGAGATGGTGTTGTCGTCACTAACACCGACAGAGCTTATGCAAGGAAAAATTATTGGCTATTTTGCATTAGGGCTTATTCAAAGTATCGTATGGATTGGTGTCGCTTCTCCAATAATCGTTTGGCGATTTGACCTCCCTGTTATGACTTATTTGTTTGTGCCTGAACTAGCCGTCTTAATATTCATCGCTTTAGCAGGTTACTTACTGTTTGCAGCTATCTTTGTAGGTATCGGGGCTACCGTGGAGGATATGACAGCATCAAGTAATTTTCAAGGGCTTATTTTCATGCTCCCATGGCTGCCATTTATTCTAATTGGGCCAATTTTACACGACCCAGAAGGATTGATTGCTCAAGTAGGTTCCTTCATTCCTGTAACAGCTCCAGGTGTTTTGCTCATTCGATTAGCCATATTGGAAGAATGGCCTTGGATTGAACTTATATTAGCACTAGTCGTGCTTGTCATAAGTATTTGGTTGTTAATGAAATTAGCTGGGAAGATCTTCAAAACAGGTATTTTGATGTACGGAAAAAATGCTACTCCTAAAGAGATTTGGAAATGGATGAGACAATAGCTCTATGTTAACTATCGATTAACTAAGTCGTTGGAAGTTAGTTGGATAATGTGACATAGTGGACTTGACGATTAACAAAACGTTAGCTATTCTAAGAGTAGAGTTAATTTAGAACGGAGGTGGATAGAGATGAATCAAGCTGTTTTTAACATAGCACGACAACGTTATGTCACATTTTTATATATTGTTCGTGCTGTTTTTTATGCTGTTGCCGTCAAAGGGGGAAGTCTGCCCTTTTTTAGCAACTTCATAAAAAGTAATAAAACAGTAAGAGCATCTCTATCCCAAGATATAATAAGAACGAGCGACGTGGGAGAGCTTACTTAAAGCTCTCTTTTTCTATAGGCAAAAACTTAAGCTATAGTGGTGTTATGTAGGTTTGCACCTATGTCACACATGTCGTCGCATGTCTTCAGAAGACACGTAAAATGTGTGTTTTTTGTAGACAATTTATGTAAATTTAGGGCCGTGGGGATTTTCTTCCTCACGGTTTTTTGTGTTGGTAAAATAAAAAGGAGGACTAATCGATGATTAGATGCAGCGGGAAAAATATTACCCAGTCATTTACTGGTGAATCTATATTAACTAATATTACTTTTGAGATAAAAGCTGGAGAACGTATCGGCATTGTAGGACGGAATGGAAGTGGGAAAACAACGTTATTACGTCTATTAGCAAGTGAAGAGACACCAACTAGTGGCCATATACATTGGAAAAAAGGAACGGCGATAGGATATTTAGCACAAATACCTCATTATCCTAAAGAAATGACAGTAAGGGAGGTCCTTTTAACAGCCTTCGAAAATTTGCGAGCGATGGAAAAAGAATTAATTGAGCTAGAAAAGCAAATGGCTGATGAACGAGATGAACAAGCTTTAATGAAGCTAGCCAGTCTTTACGGAGAAAAACAAGAGCATTTTAGTGCTGTTGGAGGTTATGAAATAGAGAGTCAATTAAATAAAGTTGCTTGTGGTCTTCACCTAATGGCTCTCCTTGATACCGCATTTAACAGCATTAGTGGTGGTGAGAAAACAAAAGTTTGTTTAGCTGTCCTCTTACTTAAAAAACCCGATCTATTACTCTTAGATGAACCGACTAACCATCTGGATTTAGAGGCTGTCGAATGGTTGACTGGCTTCTTAAAAGGAGTGGATGGAACGGTTGTTATTGTCTCGCATGATCGCTATTTTCTCGATGATACGGTGACAAAAATAATGGATTTAGAAGAGGGCGAACTAACAATTTATCATACGAATTATTCACGCTATGTGAAAGAAAAAGAAAAACGGCTGTTAGATGAGTTTCAAAAATATGAACAGCAACAAAAAAAGATTAAAAAAATGAAAGAAGCCATTAAACGTTTAAGAGACTGGGCAAATAGAGCGAATCCCCCTAATGAAGGGCTACACAAACGAGCGAGGAATATGGAGAGAGCCTTACAACGAATGACGAAAATAGCTCGTCCTCCCATCGACAAAAAGAAAATGGCTTTACACCTAGAGGCTACTCACCGAAGTGGTACAGATGTGCTTGTAATGGATAATCTCTCGAAAGTCTTTAACACAAAAAACGTGCTACAAAATATTGCACTGCATCTTCGGTATAAAGAGCGCATCGTCATTATTGGAAACAATGGTGCAGGTAAATCAACCCTTCTTCACATTATTCTAGGTTTGCTGACGCCAGATAGGGGGAGTGTCAAAATAGGCAGCGGAGTGAAGATTGGCTACCTTGCTCAACACGTATTTCATGATAACGTCCTGCAAGGTAAATCTGTGATGGAAGTGTATCGTGAGGTGGTGGCTGTGTCAGAGGAGGAGGCTCGTCACCATTTAGCACGGTTTTTGTTTTTTGGCTATGCCGTTTATAAAAATATTTCTCAGCTTAGTGGCGGAGAGAAAATGCGACTACGGCTAGCACAGTTAATGTATCAAGATATTAATCTTCTTGTACTTGATGAGCCGACCAATCACCTTGACATTGAGTCACGGGATGTCTTAGAAGAAGTCCTTGAATCGTTCGATGGTACGGTATTAGCGGTGTCACATGATAGGTACTTCATTAATAAATTGTTTGACCGTGTTTGTTGGTTAAATAAGGGAAAGCTGCACGTGTTTGAGGGGGATTATGAGTGGGCTAAACGGAAAATGAAAGAAATGGAGGACGTGAAGAAAAAGGAAATACTCTCATCTAGTACGCCAGCGCTAGTTAGTCAAAAAACGAGACGAACAGTAGGCGAAGTGGAAGTGGCGCTTGAACAAGTGGAAAGCCAGTTGTACGCACTAGAAGAAGAGATGGGATCAGCCGATGAATATCAAGCATTAGAGAAGAAAAGGGAGGCGCTTTACATTGAATTAGCGTCCCTTGAGGAGGACGAAAATGAAGCAGTTAATTGAAACGACAGATAAGATGAATACCGTTGAGTCACTATCAGACAGCTTAAAGCAGATGGGGGTTCAAGGCGGGAAGCCTCTTCTCGTCCACTCCTCATTATCAGCCCTTGGGTGGACAAACGGTGGTTCAGTAGCTGTGATACAGGCGTTAATAGAGGTAGTAACCGAGGAAGGGACACTTGTTATGCCTACGCAAAGCGGTGATTTAAGTGATCCGAAAAATTGGCAGTCACCTGCTGTACCGAAAGAGTGGTGGGAAGAGATTAGGTCGACGATGCCAACGTATGACCCTGATAAGACCCCCACATGCGGGATGGGACAAATCGCTGAATTATTCCGGACATGGCCTGGTGTTATAAGGAGTGGTCATCCTTCATTGTCTTTTGCGGCTTGGGGAAAGAGTAATGCTGAAATAATGGCGGATCACCCAATAGCATTTGGATTAGGTGAAGCGTCACCTCTAGCCAAATTATATGATGCGGATGCTTATGTCTTATTTTTAGGCACCCAATATGATACTAATACGTGCTTTCATCTAGGAGAATATCGTGCTCCCTCGTATGACTTACAATGGCAGGGAGCCCCGGTCACATGTAACGGTCAAAGCCAATGGATGACGTATCGTGATATTATACTTGCCGAAGAAGAGTTTTCTAAAATGGGTAATGCCTTTGAACAGAAGTATGAAGTTGTAAAAGGACAAGTGGGTCAAGCTGAAACACGATTATTTTCACTCCGACAGGCCGTTGATTTTTCAACTCAATGGTTTACTGAGAAAAGAAAAGGATAAAATCATACGTTTAATGTTAGTGAAGCGATAGAAGTAGACACTGGGACAAGGTGTTTAAATGCTATTTGATCATTGATCAAATAGCCCTGTATCTTAAAAATTAGTGTATGATAAGCATAGTATCACGTACGAGGAGGTTAAGGGTCATGGTTTTATTTGAAATGAAAGACGTGGAAAAACGGCGGGAAAATACAATTGTTTTTTCACCTTTTCATCTTTCAATAAATGAAGGAGAAATAGTATCAGTTCATACAACGACTGATGGTCGCCAGCAACTGTTAAATTGGCTGACTGGAAATGACCCGATTACAGGTGGGGAAATACGTATTGGAAACAGTGAACTAACAAGTGGTGATTGGACGTATATGCCAGAATTGGGTGTGATATTTCTTGAGGAGGGCGTATATCCACGTTTAAGTGTGAAAGATCACCTTGTTTTTTTAAAAAGACTCTTTCAATCAAAGGAAAAGGTTGATATTGTCGCTCGTAAACTCCAGCTTGAACATCGATTGCAAACGAAAGCTAAGCATCTGTCATATTCTGAAATGAGACGCTTGACTATGGCGAAGCTATATTTTCAAAATCCTCTGGTTATGGTGATAGAAGAGCCAGATCAAAATGTGGACATAGAAACAAAACGGATTTTCATTAATCTTCTTTATGAACTTAAAGAAGAGGGGAAATCACTGTTAATTTTGACAAGTAACATGGAGGCAGCTATAACTTTTGGTGAATCTGTGTACCGTCTTAATGAAAATGGATTAGAAACTGTGGACATGAAGACAGGCTATTCCGATCCCCCTGCTTCTATTGACGAACTAACAGATTTTAAAATTAACAAAATTCCATCGAAAGTAAACGACAAACTCATTCTGTTTGATCCAACAGAAATTGACTATATAGAAAGCTATAGTGGTCAATCCCATTTACACATCCGCAATGAATCTTTTAAGTGTGTTTTCACCATGCAGGAGTTAGAGGATAAATTACGGTCTTTCGGCTTTTTTCGCTGTCATCGTTCTTATATAGTTAACTTACAAAAAGTAAGAGAAGTGATGACGTGGACGAGAAATAGCTATAGCCTTATTATTGATGACAAAGGACATTCACAAATTCCCCTTTCAAAAAACAAAATGGCGGAATTAAAGGATATATTGGGGTTAAAATAACGCCATTCAACTGTTAAAATACTCTTTTCATCGAAAAACAGCTGCGCCTCCTCTCACTATTCTCTAAGCTTATGATGTAACGAAAGCAATTAAATGAGGAGGCTGCATGATGAACGCAATGATAAGTGTGGAGGAATTAAATAAACATTTCTCTCATGAAAAAGCGCTGGATGGACTAACATTTGATGTGAAACAGGGAGAAATTTTTGGCTTTCTCGGCCCAAGCGGCGCAGGGAAAACAACGACGATTAAAATTTTAACGGGGCAACTTCTTCCGACTAGCGGAAAAGCCACGTTATTTAATGTTGACTCTAAGGCAGTAGGAACCCCAAAGTACCTAAAACGTTTGGGAATCATGACTGATAACAGTGGTTTATATCAAAGACTAAATGTTTATGAAAATCTGAAATTGTATGCCGAGTTGTACGAGGTTCCGAATCCGAAAGAGCGAATACGTGATGTGTTGAAGGTTGTGAATCTGTCAGACTCACAGAAAAAACAAGTGTCGAAGTTGTCGAAGGGCATGACTCAAAGAGTGCTCCTTGCCAGGGCTATTTTGCATGAACCAGAATTACTTTTCCTTGATGAACCGACGGCAGCTCTTGATCCGTCTAATTCGCAACATATCCATAATGGATTACGAGAATTGAATAAAAAGGGAACGACGATTTTTTTGACGACACATGACATGTTTGAGGCGGAAACATTGTGCGATCGCGTAGCGTTTTTAAATAAAGGCCGTGTGCAACTTCTTGATGAACCAAGAAAACTTCGGCGGCAGTTTTCAGACAACACGGTAACAGTAGAATTAGCCAATGGAGAGAAACGGGTTTTATCAATGGGAACAGAAAGCGCACAATCCCTGTATGACCTTATGAAAAGTGGAGAGGTAATGGCTATCACGTCCAATGAACCAACTTTAGGTGACATTTTTGTGAATATTACAGGGAGGGAATTGGTATGACATTTTCAATGAAAAGAATGTACGCCATTTTTAATAAAGACTTGAAAGATTTATCTAAAAATATGTATGTACTCACAACGATTATTACGCCCGTTGTTTTAGCTTTCCTTTTCTCAAGACAAGATGAACTCATATTGCAAATGCATTATTTAATTATAAACCTAACCTTTGCTACAGTAGCGACATTTGTCCAAAGTGCTCTCATAGCAGAAGAAAAAGAAAAGAATACGCTGAGAGGACTGATGATGTCTCCTGCTTCTATTGGTGAAATTCTTATTGGGAAAAGTCTCGTAAGTACTATTATGACGGTGGTTACTTTAATTGTATGTATGCGCATTATGGGGTATTCACTTGGGGATGCACCAATCATTATCACCGCTTTTGTCCTGGTGATTAGTTTTTACATCGCACTCGGTACGTGGCTTGGCCTCGTCACCCGGTCACTGATTGAAGCATCTATTGTGATTGTACCAATTATGTTTCTTTTAGGAATGGGAACCTTGTTAATTGAAATTATCGGTGAATATCCAATCCTGTCGTTTTTAGAATATTTCCCGAATTTTCAGCTAGAGTTTTTAGCCTTACGTGTGGAAGAAGGAGCTAGTTGGACAAACTTAGGCAGTTATTTTGGCACCATCGTGCTTTGGCTTATCGCTATGTGTATTCTCACCGTTGTCACCTATCGAAAACGTGCAGTTAATGGAGAATAACTTAATAATTTCCCGGGAAATGACACCTTCGTCTTGAGAGATGGGTGTCTTTTTCTGACGGACAGGATCATTGTAAAGAAAATGACTGAATTGTTTTGTTAATACACTGATATGATGTTGCGGTTAAAAAATCATTAAGATACGTTACAGCTGTTGACAGGTGATACTGAGTGCTGTAAATTAAATAACAACTCACATATATAATTGATTCTTATCCAGAGAGGTGGAGGGACTGGCCCTGCGAAACCTCGGCAGCTACTTGGTAAATAACTCAGGTCTGTGCCAATTCCAGCAAACACGTGATTGTTTGAAAAGATAAGAAGAGATGAAACGGAAAAAGCGTGTAACCTCTTCTTATTAATTAGGAGAGGTTTTTTGTATGGATGTTTTAAGTGAATGAGTTACAAACGGGTATTTGTAATCGATTGCTCGCGAAGTTTTATAAAATAGCACTTATGTAAAGAATAGAGACCAGAGGAAACGGAACATTACGCTTATATCTTCGTATCGTGACAAAGTAAGTTAAGCTTCTAGCGTCCATTTGTAAATGAAGAAAAGACATTAAGATAAAGGAAAGGAAGGATGACCATGTCTAAATACCTACAAGAAGCAATTAAAAAAAGAAAAGAATTTATTATTACCCGCTTAGTACAATTCCATGGAGATGAGGATAGTCAGCCAGATACGCGTGATTTAAGTCGCTTAACATTAACTGAACTGGAGGATAAATATGCCTATATAAGAGGAAATAAGGATGATGAAGAAGAAATGCCCCACTAAATAAGATAAGCTTAGAAAGTTCATCATTAGCCTAAAAATTTCGTTGCGCACAATAGCCCTATTTTGGGTCTATTGTGCGCGTTTTTTTACATACAACAAAGAAGTAACGCATCATTTCAAATAGTGCTCGGGCTTAAATGAGGTTTAAACTAGCCGCTTTGATCCCATAAGAAACTTTTAATTCTTCTAGATTTCTCATTAAATAGAGGTTATCTCTCTTAAGCTAAATCCTTCACTTTTCGTGCATTATCACATATAATAAATAGAAGTAATCCTCATTAAACAGGTAGGTATTATATGTTATTGGAAAGAAGTGATTAATTTGGGAAGAGAATTCGTGGAGCTATTTGATCGCTGGGCGGATAATTATGATAAAACAGTACAAGGCGTCGAAGAAGAGTATCGTGCCGTATTTGAAGGCTATGATACGATTTTAGAGGAGGTCGCACAACGCGCTACCGGTAATATTTTAGAATTTGGAGTAGGTACAGGTAACCTAGCCTCTCTTTTACGACAGAAACCTTATAAATACATGGGTGTTGAACCGTCTGAAAAAATGAGAAAAATCTCTGAAGAAAAGCTATCTATAGCACTTTATGATGGTGATTTCTTATCTTATCCAAAGCCGCCATGGCCGATTCATTCGATCGTGTCTACTTATGCTTTCCATCACCTTACAGATAAAGAAAAATCACAAGCAGCGGCAGTTTATAGCCAGTTACTATCTCAAGGGGGGAAAGTTGTGTTTGCTGATACGATTTTCATAAATGATGAGGCCAAACATGATATGATTAAAAAGGCAGAATCCATGAATTATTTGAACTTGGCACAAGACTTACAAACTGAATATTATACGACAATCCCTACTTTACAAACTTTATTTGAACAAGAGGGCTTCACTGTGGACTTTAAAAAAATGAACAGCTTTGTTTGGATGATGGAAGCGGTGAAATCATAAAACGGCCCTTCAATCAGTGGACGTTTTCCGTTTTTATCACACTGATTGGTAGTGGAGTTAATTAGGCCATTAGCGTCCGTTATCTCCCGCCTGTATAGCTTTATCTCTTGTGGGAGTTTTACGGCCGGTTATCTGTGAGAAAAGGAGGGACTAAGGATGACTAAAAAGATGAATGTTGAAAGCTTTAACTTAGATCATACGAAGGTGAAAGCACCTTATGTGCGTTTAGCAGGAACGACGGAGTGAGCTAACGGGGATAAACTGTATAAATATGATCTAAGGTTTTGCCAACCTAATAAGGAACATATGAAAATGCCAGCGCTCCATTCACTAGAGCATTTAATGGCTGAACTTTCCCGTAATCATCACGAGTATATTGTTGATATTAGTCCGATGGGATGTCAAACTGGCTTTTATTTAGCGATTATTAATGATGACAGTTACGAGAATGTCTTAACATTACTCGAAAAAACGTTACATGATGTTTTAGCAGCGACAGAAGTACCGGCATGCAATGAAGTGCAGTGCGGTTGGGCGGCTTCCCATTCTTTAGAAGGGGCACAGGCGTTAGCAAAAGATATGCTAGCTGCAAAGCATGAATGGTCCCGCGTATTTGCTTAAAAGCGGGTATGTAAAGAAGAGGTGCAACGATGACAATTTACAGCGGTATTCACTCATTAATTGGTGAAACACCATTATTTGAAATTACACGCATTCCTTTACCGACTAATGTGAAGGTGTATGCTAAGCTTGAAGCCTTTAATCCGGGAGGTAGTGTAAAAGACCGGCTTGGACAAGAATTGATTCGAGATGCGATAAGCCAAGGGAAAATAACACCTAAGGGAACTGTCATTGAACCGACGGCAGGGAATACAGGAATTGGGCTGGCATTGGCTGCGGTAGGGACAGAGTTAAAGGTTATATGTGTGGTCCCAGAAAAATTTAGTCAAGAGAAACAGCAGTTAATGAGAGCGTTAGGCGCTACTATTGTAAATACACCCACTAAAGAGGGAATGGCCGGTGCTATTGCAAAAACAAACGAGTTACTCAAAATAACGCCTAATTCATTTTCGCCAGCACAATTTGCTAATGCTGCTAACCCGCAAACGTATTACAAAACCCTCGGTCCAGAACTCATGGCGGACCTGAAGGGAAATATCGATGTTTTTGTGGCTGGCGCCGGAACTGGTGGTACCTTTATGGGAACAGCCAATTATTTAAAAGAACAGGACGCCTCCATAAAAACGGTCATTGTGGAACCAGAAGGCTCGGTATTAAATGGGGGTGAATCAGGTCCCCACCGTACAGAGGGAATTGGGATGGAATTCCTGCCTGACTTTATGGATCGGTCTTTTTTTGATGACATTCATACGATTACAGATCGCGAGGCCTTTCACATGGTTAGACAATTGGCTCAAAAAGAAGGCTTGTTGGTAGGTAGTTCATCGGGAGCTGCTTTTGCTGGCATTTTACGTGAAGCGGAGAAAGCAAAGGAAGGTGCGACTCTTGTGACCGTTTTTCCTGACAGCAGTGAACGCTATTTAAGTACCGATATATATGGAGGTTAGATAATATGAAGAAGAAAACACAATTAATTCACGGTGGAATTGTTGGAGATAAACATACAGGGGCTGTGTCTGTCCCAATTTATCAAGTGAGTACGTACAAACAAGATGGGGTTGGGAATTTTCAATATGAATACTCACGCACAGGGAACCCGACGCGTGAGGCGTTAGAAAGTTTAATTGCCGATTTAGAGCAAGGACATGCCGGGTTTGCTTTCGGGTCAGGAATGGCAGCTATTTCTGCGGTGATCATGTTGTTCGACAGCGGTGACCATATCATTTTTACAGATGATGTATACGGCGGTACGTACCGTCTTATGAGCAAAGTGATGACACGATTTAATATAGACGTGACATTTGTCGATACGAGCAAGCCTGAAGCTATTACAGAAGCGATTAAAGAGAACACGAAGGCTATATTTGTAGAAACACCTACAAATCCGTTATTAAAGATTACTAACTTTAATGAGGTAAGCAAAATCGCCAATGAACATAACTTATTGTTTATCGTGGATAATACTTTTGCAACGCCTTACTGGCAAAATCCGATGATCCATGGTGCTCATATCGTCCTTCACAGTGCCACTAAATACTTAGGTGGACACAGTGATGTGGTAGCAGGACTAGTCGTTGTTAACTCTGCAGAGCTTGCTGAGAAATTACACTTTATTCAAAACTCTGTCGGCGGTATTCTAGGGCCACAAGATTCATGGCTATTAATAAGAGGGATCAAAACGCTAGGCTTACGGATGGAGCAAACAGAAAAAACGACAGCAAAAATCGTTGAGTATCTATCATCAAGAGATGATATTCAATCAATCTATTATCCAGGTTTAGAAAGTCACCCTGGTCATGATGTGCATAAAAGCCAATCAAATGGCTTTGGCGGTATGGTATCATTTGATGTTGGTAGTGGCGAACGAGCAGAAAAAGTGTTGCGAGAAACAACCTACTTTACCCTTGCAGAAAGCTTAGGAGCAGTGGAAAGCTTAATCAGTCTTCCAGCTAAAATGACGCATGCCTCAATTCCACGGGATAGACGTCTTGAGTTAGGTATTACAGATGGTCTTGTGCGTATTTCAGTAGGGATTGAGGATGCAGATGATTTAATAGAAGACTTAAAACAAGCATTGAATCATCAAGGATAACCATTGGCTGGTCTGGCTACTGACATGAGATAAGAGATTAAAAGGGGTGGTCCATAAGTGGATCGCCCCTTTAAAATAGTCTTATTAAGCTAAATACAAGATGAACCCTTCCAACTAGTGAACTACATGTGGGAAAGCTCGGAAATGTTTAGTGATAGACGCCTTACTAGTTAGCTTCGTTAATCACTGTTTCAGGGATCTCGATTGGATCAAGTTGATTCATATCTGAATAATCGACCGAAACCGTCATAAAGATCGAACCTAGGTCATTTTCTGCTAAAATTTCATAATCCATACTTTCTATCGTAAATGTGTCTTTAGAGACAGTAATTGAGACGTCTAAATCTGTATCGTTTTCTAAGTCGAATCCGGTTAGCTCGACGGAGAATGGTTTTTCAAAAGCTTTATACACTGTTTTATCATAGCCAGTGTATGTATAGATATAGGCATTTTCTTCTTCCGTTTGCTCCGTTTTATCAATAATATCTTCGAGTATACTTGCCATAGCATTGTAATCAGAGTCAAAGTTAGTAAAGTCATCTATGGAATCACTAGTGTTTTCCCAGCCTTCGTCATTCGTATTCGTATAGGCTTCTTCGCCCACTTTATAATATTCCATGGCATCTTCTGTATCATCTGCCACACTATTAAAAATACCATGACTGTCTTGCGTATTCTCAAACATGTCTACGGAATAGCTCGCTTCCGAAGCTTGACTACCATATAATCCTGCTTCCAACTCAAATGTTAATACGAATTCCCCATGATAGTTTTCCACATCGTCCTTACTTGTAGATACACGTTCAATGACGTCTTCTTGTGACAAGTTATCAGAGCTTTCGGCGCAGCCTGTCACTAATACTAATAGTCCAGTAGTTAATAACACAAATGATGTTTTCATTGCTCACTCCTTCTGACCTTTGACAACTAAAAAAGTAAAAATAGAAGAATGAATCACTTTTTATAGAGGAGAGTAAAGGTCTTATCATATTAAAATGTATGAATATTCGTTATAAAGTATATCATGAGTTGCGTATTAATACCTTATTTTTTTAAAGGGGTTTAAGAAGGGAGGAGGTGAAAACAGCTTTACTTATTTATCACAGTTAAAAACTCCCGTGTCAAAATAGAGAGGGGGAGCTCAATCTATTTAGACGGGAGCTAACGGATGCTAATGTGTTGATTCACGCAACGATCACTGATTGAACCGTTCGTTATATGATTTAATGTGGGATTACACCTCATAGCTGTATTAATAATAAAAGAGACAGTGCGAACGGTACTACACTGTCTCCCATTTCTATCCTCTTATAAATGGCATTTTTATGGACTTTCGGTTACGACGCCGCATGCAATTCTAGCACCAGCATCACCTGTGTCTAGTGTTTCATCATCAGGACCACTTGTTTGAGCCTCTGTTGATTCGTATCTGTCAGGGATATGGCCTAAGTTGTCAGGATCTTCATGAATCATGACAGCCACGCCATCTTCTAATAATTGTTCAGGGGTGAACGTGTCAAGCTGTACAGCCATATAAGCTGTTCCATCCTCATTAGCATATAGTGGTGGCATGTCTCCGGCGTGGTTCCCATGGTCCTCATTTTCAGGGTTATAGTGACCGGCTGCTGATGAGAAGGGTGTGTCCTCATCATGTTCACATATGGGTTCATCATGGAGATGAAAGCCGTGAAAACCCGGTTCTATTCCATCTATATGAGCCTCAACAATGACATACTCCCCTTCATTAAAAAATAAAACGTCTCCTATTTCTTCCTCATCTTCGTTTAAAAGGGTTGCTTCTGCTACACTTCCATTGGTAAATGCCGGTTTTGTGTTATTATTAGTGACTATGACCTCATCATTGTTGCCATTTAAGTCTGTATTAGCATTAGACATCTCTGGCGTATTTTCTTCACCGCAAGCAGCTAATGTAAATAGTATGATGACTGCTGGTAGCAATAGTTTTGGCGTTTGTGCTGTCATCGTGATCCCTCCCTCTATAAAGTTAAACATCTTATGCAAATACCCGTTTCTCACCACATCATGGATACTCGTCTAATCTGGGGCGCAATCTAAATTTTATAAGAGAAGTCCTTTCTAGTAGGAAACATTGAAACACTAAGAAATTGGGACGGAAATAGCATGCCGCACTAAAGGTAACTGGTTTGATTGCTTACTGGTGGCACACACGCCATTTCTGTGAGCAACTTTCCTGCAATCACCCATCACTTTTAGCGCAATCGGTGTATACACATGCTTGTGGAAACAGAACGTGTTCAACGCCTTTCCTTCTGAAAAGGAAAATAAGCTCTTTTACACCCCATTTCCTTAAGTATTTATCTCAATCAAGTATAACTGGTGACTGAAGAATACAGGATTTTCATACGTTTTTATTATCTCGAGCTCTAAGTTTATGACATACCTGCTTCATATTGCAGACGTTTAGACAATTCGCGGAATTGCTCTTCGTCAAATCCCGGTGCAAATTCTTCAGGAATATGTTCTAGATCTGGAATGTCACCACCTTCTGGTACCCCATCCACAACCTCTAATTCACCAGGAGGACCAACAGGAGTAGGGCCTGTCCAAATACGATTTAATAAACCGTAATCCTCATCACTGAATCGATAAAGTTTCAAGTGTGATCCTTCATCTTCGTATTTCTTTGCGTGGTCAAACTTAGAGTTATCTAAATCTGGAATAGGAAGCATGTTCATAACGTTAACTCCTGTCACTTTTTCAAGTGCTTTTGCATAGGCCACAACATGTACACCACCACGGACGAGCAGATAGCCGCACAACTCACGCGCTGTTTCGTTATCTGTCATTTGATATACCCGCATTTTATGTGTTCTTGCACCACACTCAAGATAAAAGTTATGAAGTAAATCATTCACTAAGTTACCACTTGAAAAAACATTATCTCCCGTCCATGCTTTCCCAGTAGAATCAGCAGGAAGGGCATTTTGGCCGCCTAAAATAAAATTGAATTTATTCTCAAAACCAAGGGCTTCTCTTAGTGGCGTATCATCAGGATTCGTACTTCCGTTTCCAACGGAACCATCGAGATTCATGTTAATCGTATTGGCAACAAGTTCGACGTGACCAATTTCCTCTGCCGAAATACTCGCAATAAGCTCATAAAACGGGCGGAGCTTCTTTTTAGCACGGAAGTTAAACGATTGAAACAGATAGTTGTTTAACGTTGACATCTCTCCAAATCGGCCACCTAGTAGCTCTTGTACAACCCCAGCTGCTTCAGGGTCCGGTTTACTCGGCTTCGGTAAATCCACCTGCAATTTGTCGATGCGCTTAAACAAAGTTACCCCTCCTCAAATAGAATGAAAGTCATTAACTGCTCTTCCCTGTAGACAGCGGTTAAAACATGAAACAGAAAAAAAATATAGAATTGTGGGGAAGTCCTAACTTGCTTATATTAAAGGATGGTAACTTGGCCCTGTCTGGGGTATGTGGATGATGGGGAGGAAAAAAACATGTTATGAACAAAAGCAAAAGGGCCACTAATCATAATGTCCAAGTGGAGATTTATTTTTCTATTTTAAGAGTCGAAAGGTTTACGCAGGAATGTATAGGTGATAGAGAGAAGTGAAGTATGGATTTAGTGGAAGCCATTTTATAGGGAGGGGAGCTGAAAGACACACTAATTGACGCTTGTTGTACGATACTTGTCCATGGGGCTTTTGTTTAGGCCGTGATGATGAATAAGATTAGAGCAGGAAGCTTTATGTTGACGATACCTGTTTACTTTATCAGATAGAAATGCTGCTAATAAAGCAAAGCAGGAGGGATGAACTCAGAGGCATGGTGAGAAGTTAAAAAAGGTCGTTCTTCACTTTTTAGTCATAAATATAAGCCAAGCAATAAAAAAAGAGACAATGGGGAAGATAACATGCCATATAGTTAAACTGAGCTGTCCATACCTAATCAAACTAGTAGTTGTCTCATAGGTAACATTGAATAAGACAGTACAAATAGGAGCTACATATACTCTTTTAGTTAAAAATGAAGCGGCTAGTCCTAAACCAATAACAACTCATGTTACTATAACAAGCTGTAGTATAGAGGGATCAAAGGCATTTAATAAACCCATAGTAAGTAGCATCTCCGATAACAACTTGATTAATAAATGACAAAATTATAATAGGTGATATGATACTACGTCAAGATAGAAGACACATGTTTTTTACTACCAAGATTTCGCTTGATGGATTTCAGAAAACTGAACGATGGCAGTTTCTAAAATTGATTGGGAGTGTGATATTCAAGTGAGAATGAAATAAGCGGATATTTTTCGGTTAGATGAAGGAAAGAGCTGATTTTTAGGAATATAGGGGGATATATTCCGGTTATGCAAAGCAAAATGCCACATTTTCAGAGTTTCCGAGTCAATAGGCGGAACATCTCCGTTTAATTAAGCTATTGATAATGCTAATGACAATTTAAGGGGACTTTCTTCGCCTATTTCTCAGATCGGGCTAAATGACTTAAATAGTTTAATCAATCTGTAAGTTATCATTACTCCGATTTTTTCCATTATCAAAATTTCGTGTTATCTTCTTATCTTTTCCTGGTACTTTCTTCAAATAATAACGGGCCTAAAGGAGAGTGCCCAAAGCGTGACGGTTTAAAGACACTAAGAAGGAGAGGATGGATTACCAATCCCCTCACAAAACATGTCGGATACCCTATTGTTCTGGTTCAAATGTGTTACAGTCGGTTTCCTTTTGATTGTCAGCCTCTTTACCGGTATGACTGACCACGTAAATCTGATCTGCATCACACTTGTTTCCGTTGGCCCAATAGACGCAATTACTTACTTCACAAAGGACATCAACAGCCATAGGTAATCCCTCCCCTCATAGTTTTAAAATAGGCAAAAGCGGGGAAGGTTACACAGGTAAAATTTTCTGGAAAAGGTTTGGTCAATTCTTATCATTGGTTTCAGTTAAAGCTTTTACAAAATAAACAGTGGGTAGAAGGAGGCCTAGTGCAGCTTGGACAAGTGAGAAAAAACGGGCACTACCAATTGGAACTAAATCCCCGTAGCCAACAGATAACATGGTCACACCACTAAAGTATAAGGCGTCTAAAAAAGTGACTTCAGCTACCTCATCAGTTGGATCATTAATTTTTAAAATAGGTTTTTCCAAAGATAATAAATAATAAAGGCAGGCAAAACCTACAGTCAATCCGCTTAGAATTAGAAATAGTTTCGTTAATAATGCAGAATCATAAAAACTTTTTTTATAAGATTTCTTCAAGAAAAAGGAAAGAACATTTACAAGTAAAAAAAGAACGGTGAGAATAATGAGTATCGTTGAAAACATAAGAGAACCCCTTTCTACACTTTGAGCTTCCCCTTTTTGGAAGCCTTAAACATATTAAAGAGGTGATGATGATGGAAAAGAATCGAGCAGAATTAATCTTGGATGCGAAAGCGTTATTAGGAGAAGGACCTTGCTGGGATGCAAAGACGAACACATTAATATGGGTAGATATAAATGGTCATACCGTCAATGTCTATAATCCAATGACGAGAGAGGATAAACGCTATGATGTAGGGGAATACGTCGGAGCTGCAGTTGTGCGTGAAAATGGTGGATTGCTGCTTGCGTTGACGGACGGATTTTATAGTTTTGATATGAAGACTGAAACGATTTCTCGTATTGAAGATACTGAATCCCATATTAAAACAAACAGGTTTAATGATGGTAAGTGTGATCCGAAAGGGAGATTTTGGGCAGGAACCATGGTTTTGGACGGTAACCCTGGAGAAGCTAATCTTTATCGGTTAGACAATGATTTAACAGTTCAGTTAATGGTTGCTGATGTGACAGTATCCAATGGACTAGCATGGGATATCACGAAATCATGTATGTATTATATTGATACACGAACAAAGGCGATTCGCACCTATGACTTTGATAATGAAACAGGGAATATAGCCAACGCCAAAACAGCCGTGACATTCAAACCGGAAATGGGAAGTCCAGATGGGATGACAATAGATGAAGAAGGGATGCTGTGGGTAGCATTTTTTCGCGGGTGGAAAGTCATCCGTTTGAATCCTGAAACCGGACAAACGCTCATGGAGGTAAAAGTACCGGCGAGTCAAGTAACATCATGTACATTTGGCGGTGAAAATTTAGATGAGTTATATATAACTACAGCGCGAAATGGATTATCGGATGCTGATTTAACAAAACAGCCACATGCAGGAGGCCTTTTTAAATTTAAACCGGGAGTGAAGGGGGTCCCCTCCTACACGTTTCAAGACATTAACAGATAGTACCTTTGCTTGACTAGGGATAGCGCATGTCAGACTCACAGGAATAAAACGCTAAACCTTTTAATCATGGGGCTAGATACTAGCCCCATCTTAAATACATTTGAAGGCGGCAGCATTGAGGCGCAGCATTAGCTTGATTAATCGAGATGGTAAATGTCACTGACATTGGGGTGTACGTTGTCCTGACATCAAAAGGGCCTGCCACTTCCTGCATGATTCTATCTACTTCCTCATCTTGTCCTGCTTGAGCTGCGGTCATCAGTTGTTGCATTCGTACAGAAGAAGTCGTGAAATGCTGTACGACGTCGCGTCCTTTTTCAAGTAATGAAGGATACGTTTGTAACGACTGCTGAAACAAGGTGGTGTCCACTGGCGGGTATGTATTTACAGGATAGCGATAGTAGAAAGGATAGGGGGAATAATACATAAGTACCGAATACCTCCTCCTAAAACATGATTGTTTATAAAATGTATGTAGCAGTTGCTTCAATTAGTCATTAATTATACCAGTAACGTGATAATTCATTTATTAGAAGTTGTTCCCAGCCATTACTTAGTTATTTTAACGAATCAATTTCATAAGGACGTTTTATGAGCAAAGAAACAATGATCTATGAAATTTTTAAAAATAGTAGTGACGTAAGGCAGCCCCGTAGAATGAAGGCAATTACTAGGGAAACTTTCATCTGATATGAAGGTCATATTCGTTATTCGGATTTTGAATTATGACATTTATGAGAATCATTGTGCTTATCTCATTGTTTAACATTAGAATGAGACGGGAACGGTTAACTATCCACTAAAGAAGGGAATGAAGAGGCGATGCTGCGGACAATTTTAATGATAATTGGAGCTATCGTGGTCATTAGCTTTATCTTGTCAATGATTTAATTGAACACTCGTAGAATCAAGTTTTGATTAAAGGCTAGGAGTTGATTTCATGAGTCGTGAAGATAAGAAACCTTTTCAACATGATCAACGCTTTAAAAAAGATAAAGAAAAGCAATTGGAAAGAGATCAAAAAGTCATGCCCATAGATGAACTTCCTTTAGAGGAGATCAAATATGAAGAGGAAGAGCAGAGAGATAAAAATAAAGAAAAAACAAAAAAGCGCTCTTCTACAGATAAGTTAACATAGTTTAATTGAAGGATTAACGCATAAATACTAATAAGATAGAAATAAAAAAGCATAAGTAAGACTAAAACACTGCTTGAATTTAAACTTCATGCAGTGTTTTTGCGTGGATGCTGACTAATACCTTGAAGTGCATCATTAAAAAGTGCCCTGTTGTTATTTTAATAAGTATTATTGCTGCTTTTCATATTAGGCAGGCACCCGCTTTTCTTTATTATCATAGACTGTGTGGAGAGAAGGCGGATTAAACATATGAGGAGTGATGTTAGTGCCTACAGCGCAGGAGGAATGGAATACGTATGTGAGTCAAGTAGATGAGTGGATGACGGCTGTAGAAGAGGCGATTAGTTATCGATCAGAGGAAAAACAAAAAGAGAAAGGACATGTTGCTACCGAATTGGAGTCGTTGAAAAGTCTCCGAGGTAAATTATTAGAACCACTTGATGATGAAAAGTTAAAGCTAGCTTTTACATCACAAGTGGATTATGTTGCAACCGCTTTTGAACAGTGGAGAACTGCGAATAGAGAAGTGAGAAAAGAGCCTTTTGCTGGTAACAATCAGGCAGTGCCACCAGGAGGTCACCGCTTACCGTCGCTCCCTTATGCTTATGATGCTTTAGAGCCTTATATTTCAGAGAGAATTATGCGTTTACATCATCTCGAACATCATCAAAGCTATGTAGACGGCTTAAATAAAGCAGAACTGGCAATGAAAGAAGCCCGAGAAACACATGACTTTGAATTGATTAGACATTGGGAAAAAGAAGCGGCTTTTCATGGCGCCGGCCATTACCTCCATACGATGTTTTGGGAAAACATGAGCCCACAAGGTGGAGGGGAACCAAGCGGTAAATTACGCGAGCAAATTAACAAAGATTTTGGTAGCTTTCAAGCATTTAAACAGCATTTTAGTGAAGCAGCTAAAAAGGTGCAAGGTGCGGGGTGGGCGTTATTAGTATGGGCGCCGCGAGCAAGGAAGTTAGAGATTTTACAAGCTGAGTTTCACCATCTCTTGAGCCAGCAAGATATCATTCCTTTATTAGGGCTGGATGTATGGGAGCATGCTTATTATTTACAATATGAAAATAATCGTGATGAGTATGTTGAGCAATTTTGGAACATTATTAACTGGCGTAATGTTTCTGATCGGTTTAAAGAAGCGCGTCAAGTAACATGGAGGCCTTTGTAAATTTAAGTAAGAGGAATGTTTTTGAAGACAGCTTCGCATATGTGAAGCTGTCTTCCGGCCATCCATTCTTGCGTTAATATAGTTGTAAATGAGGGGAATCATCATCAGGTTTAAGAAATTCAATCCGATTTCCATCTGGATCACTAACCCAACATTGATCATTTCCCCCTTTTCCCCGTTTTGGTTCCACATCTAATTGAATGCCTTGAGATGTTAAATGCTCCGCTATTCGATGGACATTATCAACACGGAAGCAGAGGTGATGGACGCCAATTTTTTGGTCTACAGAAGGCCCTTTATTCTTACCTCCGTAAAAGAGTTCAATAAATTGCTGGGGGCCAACCTGTACATATTCTATCCATGGTTCGCCGTTATCATCAGAAACCTGAAAAGCATGGGTTAAGCCAAGAGTATCACAGTAAAAAGAAAGGCTTTTATCCATATTTTCAACTGTTAGAGCAATGTGTGCCAGTCCTGTAATCATGCAGTATTCCTCCTATTCTTCTAATGATATATCTGTTTAGTAAGCTGAATATGACGATGTGAACTTCTGTATAAGGGAAACAGACAACTTTACTAAAGTTATACCAGATTAACATGTTTTATTGTAAAAAAACGCTTTGTTTTAATCAATAGGTTTCATTTTCAACATTAAATGATAAGAGTAATTCTTATTAAAGAGTGAATAGTTCTTGAACTTCCCTGTAAATTATTGTACAATCGTGTATGCTTGGAAAACAATAGCGTTTCCGAGAAAATGAATGACAAACTCAAATTTAAAGTTAATAGATTAAGTCACTAGGTGGAAATGATTCGGACAAAAGAGCCGAACATAAGCTGAAAAGGATCACGTGAGACGTGTGCCCTTTTCAGCTTTTTTAGTGTCGTCTATAATTTTTGACCGTACATAATTAAAGGGCATTTCATATACAAGCCCCATAAAGATTTCTTCATGACGGTTGGTGATCAACACATCTTTCTATTTCTATTCTTAACCATCGTAGCTACTGTGAAAGGAGAGCTTATGAGATATTTAATCGATCATGTTCGTAAATCTGTACATCGTACCACGTTTGCTAATGATAGCTGCCACTTCCACACCACACCGGCAGAAAAAAGGGAATTCTCTGAAGATCACACTTATATTAAAAAGCTGATTGAAGAGGAAGGATTTGAAGAATGTCCTTTTTGCAAGATTAACTCTGTTAAGCCGAATATTAAAGATATGTAATGGGCTTACTAGGATTGAAATCACAAATTGAGTATAATGAATATAAAACTTAAAAATGACTAAGGTTGTGTAGAAAATGGCGGTAAATGATTCTAAGGTATATGCGCAAATTTCCAGTTATATCGGACGTCTGATCAGGGAAAAGTTCGGGAAAGGACCGACATCTGTTTATGTGACAATTAAACATCCTTATATGACCATTTACCTGAAAGACTTTTTAGCTCCAATGGAGCGGGTGTTACTCGAGAAAGGGGAGAAGAAACGCGTCGAAGAAACGAGAGACGTTTTGATGGAAGAACTATTACCGGAAATTATGTGTAAGCTTGAAGAGATTGTGTCTATTAAGGTGAAAGATTTACATTATGATTGGAATCTCGAAAATCGTTCAGGTATTATTTTTGGATGTATTCCAGAAGGAACTTCTCACGAGCATAGAGCTGTCTCCCCTCTGCCAGCTGAGGTAGAAGGTCCTTTTTATAAAGAAATTAACGAAGCGAGTAAACGCGGTCAGAAAATGCCTGAAAGAACAGAAGTATTTGTACTAAATGACCGAACAATATTGACGAAACGTACTGGCATTCTCGTAAATGTGGAAAAGGAACTGATTAAAAATCAATTTACTGAAGAATTAAAACTCACGAAGCGTCCTATGGAAAAACGCCTTATTGATCAAGGCAAATTAGAAGACATTCTAGGAAAAGACATTGATGACACATTTGTTGATTGGAACTTTGACCAAGACATTGGCTATTTTGTCTTTATTACAACTTCTAAAAAAGAGACGTAATAACATACACCAAATGAGGAAATGTAAGTAAAACCATGCTCTCATATAGAGAGTTATGGTTTTTAGTATGGAATAATAGTGCTGTTGAGCTGTTTATGACCCATATTTTTAGGGAGGTTAAAAATTAATTTATTCAGGTAAAAGGACAAAGTTATTGTTTTACATGCTGATGGCTTAAAGTCCCCTTTATCTTGGAAGCGACATGTGCCCTATTAGAAAGAAGGGCTTTTAATTTTAACCGTCCGTAAAACGCCCGCTAAAGCCCTGATTCAGGCCACTACCAATCAGAGGGAGAAGTACGAATACTTCCATTGATTGAAGGTTCGTTTTATGGGGAAATACCCGATTATTCAGTTCAAATGATGAGGGTTTCCATATGAGAGGGATACCAAGAAAACAACCATGAACTGTGGAGGCTTTATGCTCATGTCACACTGCTAAATAAGAGATGTTTTGAATTTAGATTCTGCGGGTAGATACTCTTTGAAACCAACAGGAAAGGGTGATAGGTAGTATGAGTAAAGTAGCTTGTGTCCTGACAGATATGTTTGAGGATTCAGAGTATACCTCACCAGAGAAAGCGTTCAAAGACGCAGGTCATGAAGTGGTAGTGATAGGAACGGAAAAAAATCAAGAGGTAGAAGGAAAAAACGGTGAAGCTAAAGTGAAAGTAGATGTTGGTATAGCAGATGCTAAGCCAGAAGAATACGATGCTTTATTTATCCCTGGCGGTTTTTCTCCTGATCTTCTCAGAGCTGATGACCGTTTTGTCGAATTTTCAAAGCATTATATGTTGAAAAATAAACCTGTGTTCGCTATTTGTCATGGACCACAGTTGCTAATAACAGCTGACATTCTTTATGGAAGAAAGGTAACTGGTTTCAAATCCATTTTAGTAGATTTAAAGCATGCTGGAGCAAATGTTTTTGATGAAGAAGTAGTTGTTTGTGGCAACTTAGTGACGAGTCGAACACCAGACGATTTAGAAGCCTTTAATCGGGAATCGGTTAATCAGTTATCTTAAAAAGCGACTCTACGTCAAATGTAGGGGTAGGAGATTTTTCTTCTGCCCCTTTCCCTCATACTTTTTGAAGGATCCTTTCTTTTAATGAGTGAGGCCTTCGACAAATCAAGAGCAGAAGATTGATCGAGAAACTGATAAAGGAAATCGAGACTGATATACGTTGCCAACAGAAATAAAGATGGTGTGAGCCCTAACCTCTGCACGCCAATATATCGCTTAGAGACTTTAAACGAAAAGAAGATGTCTCAAAAAGTCATTGTATAGCGACTTTTGAGACATCTTCCATGTTTAATATAGGCTCTTCCTCTTAGTGATCTTTATAGAGTTAAGTCATTTTAAAGGGGCCTGTTAGTTAATATGCTCAGCTGTTTTCAAGACGTCCTTTTTATTAAGATCTGCCCCTGTAGCAATAAGCTCAAGCTGAAGTTTTCCTGTATTCCAAGATAATAGTTGTGTATTTTCAATGCTTGAGTAAGTTCCAATAAAGCGACCTATATCTAACAATTCATGTTGACCATCGTCAGGAAGATCTCGAGTGGTTTCGGATACAGAAAGAATCAGATAATCGTCATCGTTATTTCTAAATTCAATCATACTCTCCCGAAAGGCTTCAAAATACTTGGCTTCTTGAAAATGATAGCCTGATGGCACATAGGTTAGCTGAGGAATCTCGTAATCAGCTTTCTCCTCAAGTTCTTCAAGTGTTAGGGAGTCAGATAAATACTCTTCCATTGTTTGAATTTCAGCATTAGCTGGAGGGTCTAAACGAAATAAATCGTTATTAACATTTATATTATAATCAATAAGGTTAAATAATGTTTCCGACCGAAAACTGTCTTCTTCCCACATTATTTTTAAAGGAATATATGTTTCTTCATCTATCCAAATATCGTAACTTCCCGAATTGAGTGTCGAGCTGTTAGGCGTTAAAGATAAGTGAACTGTTGAACGGCCAGCTACAGTGACATTCCCTTCAACGACTACGTCACTTGAATCAAGCATTGCTGTGAGTATATCGTTTACTACATGTGATTCGTCAGGTATACCTATCATGATGTCTTCTTGGTCATCAAGTATGGTAATCATATTTTCTTCCTTGTCATATAGCCAAGATTCATCCTCATTAGAAACATACGTGTAACCGTCTCTCAGCTCTATTCGGTGCTTATCAGGTGCCACATTCCATTCCTTATAGATGACGGTCTCTTTTTCGCCATCGATATAATAAGAATGAGTAATTTCAGCATAATAGCTTTCAAGGTTATCATAAGCTTGAGTGGCATTTTCTATGATCTCCTCTGTATTCTGGAGTGAACATCCCACAACGGTTGATACGAGTGACAAGCCACTTACCAGAGGTAAAAGCCCTTTTAACATTAAATTGTTCCCCCTGTAAATCAGTAATGATTAAACGTAAAACGTGCCTTACATGCTAGACACAAAAAAAGCGCTCAAGAGCGGATTTGTACGAGCATAGGGTGCGATTTATCTATTTATGGTGTCACCCTTCTCCAATTCATTAAACTGTATTTTGTTTATATTTACTTTTTATTATACTAAATTAAGATATCAAACTCACTGCTTTTTAGTAAAACCAATAGAAAAGTTGTACCAATTGTGTTAAAAAGCGGGGATAGTGAGGTTTATTTGAATAATCAGTGGGGAAAATTGTAATTTTATCATTGGGGTGAGGGGGAGATAGACGAGGGGAAGCTTATATAGAGTTACTATGAAAAATAGCCTTCATTAAATATTGAAATAAAGGGGGGATGAACGTGTGGATTGGTAAAGATAGTGCTGTGGTACCTTTTACAATGTTTTCTGTTGAGCATTGGGTTATGGTGGGGCTATTGTTGATAGGCCTTTTAATTCTTTATTGTACTCGTCATAAACCGGTCACTGAAAAATTGAAACACTGGCAAAAATGGGGAGCACTCTCTCTTATTTTTTTTGAAGCAGGTTATCAGATGTGGCTCATCCAGACAGAACAATGGCATGTTAGTCATGCCTTACCTCTTGAATTAAGCAATATAAGTGTCATATTAGTGATTATACTATTGTGGACAGGAAACAGATGGCTTTTTGGTATTGTCTTTTTTGTTGGAATTGGTGGTGCTGTTCAAGCCATTGTCACCCCTGTATTAAGCTTTGGTTGGCCACATTTTCGATTTATACACTTTTTTTACACGCATATCCTCGTGATTTGGGTCGTATTTTACTTTCTATGGTTTAGAGGGTATGTGTTAACGTTTAAAAGTGTTGTGAAGGCAATGATCTTCTTGAATGTGCTTTTACCAGTGATTTATACGATCAACGTTGTTGTGGAGGGAAACTACTGGTTTGTGAGGCAAAAACCTGGAGGCGTGAGTTTGTTAGATTTTTTAGGCCCACACCCTTGGTATATTCTTGGAATGGAAATAACGGCTTTTTTGTTATTTACGCTTCTTTGGTTATTGTTTGGCAACAGGAAACGGACTTCCGGTTAAGTTCGGAGTCCGTTTCTTATTTGACTAATTATCTTTATGAGATTTTAACGAGCACGCGCCCTTTGATGCTACTTTCTAGGATATTTTTTAATGCTTCTTGTAACTGATCAAGTGAAATCTCGGTGGCTATATCGTTTAAATGAGCTGGTTTTAAATCTGTTGCTGTCCGTTCCCAGATAGTTCGTCTTATATCCATCGGGCAGTAAACGGAATCAATTCCGATAAGCTTCACACCACGCAAGATGAAAGGGATGACTGTAACTGGGAGTTCAGAGCCTGCCGTTAAACCACTGGCTGCTACAGCACCGCCGCGCTTAGTTGCACTTAATATAGAAGCAAGGGGCTTTCCGCCGGTGGGGTCGATAGCAGCTGCCCATCGTTCTTTTTGCAAAGGTTTTAATGTGTCAGGTGTTACGTCGTCGCGTCCGATAACCTCGTCTGCTCCTAAAGTCTTCAAATAATCATGCTCAGTGGCTTTACCAGTACTAGCCGTGACATAATAGCCCCGCTGTTTTAGCATATCAACTGCCATGCTTCCCACGCCACCAGTCGCCCCACTAACAAGCACAGGCTTATCTTCAGGTGTGAGTCCATCCATCTCAAGCTTGTGAATGGACAAGGCTGCAGTGAAACCAGCTGTGCCAATAGTCATCGCTTCCCGTGTCGTCAATCCGCTAGGTAGTGGGACCACCCAACCAGCTGGGACACGTGCATACTCACTATACCCGCCATCGTGACTAACGCCTAGCTCATAACTTGTCACGATAACGTGATCACCGATTTGATAATGATCACTAGTTGTAGCAACGATTTCTCCGGCTAAATCAATTCCTGGAATGACAGGATAGTCCTTAACGATTTTAGCATCTGCCTGTGTAGCCATGCCATCCTTAAAATTGACGCCTGAATAATGTACTTTAATTGTGACGTCACCTTGAGGTAAATCATCTAATGTTCGCGTAATGAGTTGTCCTGTTCCGTCACCATGGGTCTGAAAAGCTTTAAAGGATTGTACCAAGATAGTCTGCCTCCTTGAGGAATGTCCAACTTTCATTCTTATTGTGACAAAAAAGAAGGGGCAGTGTCGAGTAAAAGGCATCTGCTATATGAAAACGTCATGATTTTGACATATACGCTGTTATTCCTCCCGTGTTGTAGGGGGCGTATTATGCATGTAGGGTGGAGCAGGCTTCAATTTAGGTGCCTCACCGTATGCGGGAGCAGGAGATACATAATTAAACTCGCCCATGCTATCCATACTAGCACCCTTTGCCCACCGTCCTTTTTTACTTTCTTCCCCTGCCGAAAGGTTATAAAAATCATACGATACATATTGATTTTCCAACTCTCTAGGGAACGTACTAGGTACCACAATATTTTCTTGCGCTTCTATTTCAGCGATTGCAGCTTTCCACATGTTTTGATGCATTGTATCTCTTGCGATAAGAAAAGCGAGCATATCTTTTACTCCTGGATCAGTGGTAGCTTCATAAAGTCTGACTGCTTGGAGGCGCCCTTGAGATTCTGCGGTTAAATTTGCTCGAAAATCGGCAAGTAAATTGCCACTTGCGCCAATATAATCAGCAGTCCATCTATTCCCTGCACTATCAGCAGGTAATGCTCCTAAACCTGAGACGATAGCGTGTTGAGGATTCATACCACCTAATATGGCAGCTGTCACTGGATTTTCAGCTGCTTTCTCAAGATCTGCAAGAGGTGCTTTATCAAGAAGACGGGCGATCATCGTGGCGAGCATTTCCACATGAGCTAATTCCTCTGTTCCTACGTCCATCAATAAGTCACGGTATTTATCAGTCGTTCTACTGTTCCATCCTTGAAACAAATATTGTAGTGCCACAGATATTTCACCGAATTGTCCACCGAGTATTTCTTGAAGTTGATTGGCAAATATGGGATCGGGTTTTGATGGCTTCGCTTCGTATTGGAGCTCCTTCATATGAAAAAACATGAACTTTCCCCCTTAAATTCTTCTTCTGTTAGGTTATTAAGAGGGTGTCATTTTTAGACCACAAACCTTGAATTAGTAAAAAAACGCCTGAAAGCATTAGCTCTCAGACGTTCATTCTTTCGAGGCAGATATTAATTCATTTGAAGCTCTCTTGGCTTTTCATGAAGTGGTGGGACAACAAGCCAGCCTTTTTCTTTGTTTAATCTTAGTAACTTGCCTGCTTCTTGAGCTTTAGCAGTGTGGAATTGCCCATACATCATGGCAATATCTTCACGTGTACTTTGTCCCATCGCTTTACTATCCGCAATAAGCCCAGCCGCAAGATCAGAAGAAATAGCCATCGCTATTTCGGGGTCATTGTATTTTGCTCCAGCTGGAATATCTTCCAGGGACGCTTTTGGACGCTCCGGTGGACTTGGTGGTAAGGCGATACCATTTTCTTTTAACAAAGTTTCTAACTGCTTTTCTTCTTGACGTGCTAAACCAATAAGAGAATTAATGATAGTAAGCAGGTCTTCATCTCCACAATGATTTTCGTAAATTTGATATGTGGCAATGGTTGATTTCATACCAGCTAAATGTGTCCAAGCACTAAAAATTTCCCCATAATGCATGGGCTCGTTCTGTTGATTTCCACTTAATATCCCCATAATAAGCCTCCTCATTTTATTCATGTGGCGGATCTCCTTTTGACTAATATTGACCACCGTTTATAGGATGTGTTCATTAAAAGGATCTATCCATGCAAAAAATGGTCTCCACATGCGCCTTTTAATGAGAGAAAATCCGCACTTGAAGTAACACATAAAAGACAAGTCGCCATAAAGTATTATAAAAAAGGTAAGGGAGTTTTAGTATGGAAAAATCACAAGAAAAGCTTATTAATTTGATGGTTAGTAATGTGCTTTCTAAGCATAATGTAATCAAACAAGATGAACTACCGGAAGAGGAAAAAATAAAGCTGCAAGAGATGGTGGAGCAGTTGAAAGAAGATGTTGAGAATTTTGTGGAAACGCATAAAAAGACGGTCACAGAGCAAGATGCACAAAGACCGTCTGATGACACGTTAAAACCAACGCCACGTGAGTCTGCACCAGCTTCCTCTAACAAGATGAATGTCAAGGTGGCACCGAACGATGCGAATGCGAAAAAAATATTCTTGCCAAAGCGAAATAAGTAAGACAAATAAGGCGTGGATCACAGATAACTGTCCGTAAAGCTCCTTGCTCAAAATAAAATGGAGAGCGACATCCGAATAGGCACGAGCTATTGGTCGGTAATGTCCTTATTAAATCAACTAACGATCAGTGGGGGATGAAGGAAAACCCCCACTGATTGAAGCTTAGCTTTATGAAGATCTTGAGAAAGGGCCAAGAAGTGGAAGGGGAAAGTAAAGTGGTTCCCTTTCTTTTTAAAGGAAATGCCAAAAAAGAGGATAAATTTTTGATAGGGCTTTTTAAAAAATTGAGTCGCTTGTATCAGACTGTTTGTCCACACACACTACCTACCGACACATACACTGAAGTAAAACAGAAGGGAGGTTTTATAATGAATCAGGAAGTGCATTATTCAGGCACAGAAAAAAAGAGAAAATGGTCAGCACTAGATCCGGACTGTTGCCATCCGACAGATCGACCTGACACAAACTTACAAAATGCAGAGCAAGTAAATAAAACGTTACAATCTTCTGAAGAGTATATTTTCATTAAAGACTCATGTGATATTACGGTGTCAACAACGGATACGAAAGCTGCAGTTTCCTTGCAGGCAGCTTTGCAAGCGGCTATCGCATTGGTCATTAATATTTCAATTGCTGATAGCAGCAAGGCGGAGAGGATCACACAGGATTTACTCCAAACGGCTAAAACAAAGCAAATAACATTCCAAAAAACGGTCGTAGAAAATTCAAGAAATGTAGATGTGAAAACCACAGATACTCAAATAGCGATCAATTTGCAGGTGCTCTTACAAATTTTGCTTGCTTTGATTGTCAACCTCAATATTTTGTAAAGTGGAGCCACCAGCGTGGAGTAACTAAACGAGTTACTTCACGCTTTTCTGTTAAATAACTCCAAGGTTTAACTAAAGGAATGAATACGATAATATTAATCCTTTGTTCTAGAGGAATGCGTCAAAGGTTTAATTGAGCAATAAATTCATTTATCGCTTTTTGGTCATGTGTTCGAAAAGCATCGAGTAACGCAGGGGACGTAAGGTGTTTTAATAATTGTTTTTTCTGTTCAGATGTAAGGTCGGAAGCGAGAATGTGTTGACGTAATTCACCTGCTTTAATTAAGTAATCACCATACTCATGTCCATATTGATGTTCAAGTTCGTTAGCGATTTTTTTAGTAAGAAACGGACTTGTTCCAGACGTTGATACGGCAAGCTGAAGAGGGCCGCGTTTGACCACCTTTGGAAAGAAAAAATTACTTAATGCTTGGTTGCTAGCAATGTTTACTAAAGGCACACTTTTGACTGCTTCTTCATAAATAGCTTCATTTAATTGTGAGTTATTTGTAGCGGCGATAACGAGAAAGGCACCAGTTGTATCACCAGCCTTGAAGGTGCGTTCATAAAACGTAAAGTCATTCTTTCTAGAGGAGAGAGAAGGCGACAGTTCTGGACTTATAACGGTTACGTCACCTTTTGCTTCTATTAGTCTTCTCACATGTCGAGATGCAACAGTTCCTCCACCAATCACAATACAGCGTCTACCGGTTAAACAAATCATACTTGGAATTGCGTCATTCATACTGTTTCACCTTAAGTTGTAACCATTCATTAATAAGCGGATGAGGAAGGTATGTTTTCCCATCATATGAATAATGAATGTCAGCCTCACGAAGTTTTTCCGGAATTTTAGTCGATGTATAGAATCCTTCACTTAAAAATAATGGGACGACTACCAGATGGGAATCTGTATTCTCACTTAATTTTTTGGCGGATTGTGTGACCGTGTCTGGAAGAATCGTTCCGTAGCTGGCATGGGTGAATCCGAACGTTTCTTTGAGTTGGCTACACATGCGTTCTAGGGTAACTTGCCAAATAGGCTGAAAATCTTGTTGGTCACTACCGTGGCCGACAAGGAATAAGCTTTCCTTAGATGCATCTTTAGATAAGGAAGAGAGTCTATCTGCTAGCAACTCCATGATAAGCGGATGGTCATCCATAGGATCTCCCCAAAGGATCGTTGCTTTAGGTTTAATCAGTTCTAAATGAGTGTCCACTTTTGGTTCCTTAATTAAACCGAGAGCATACTTGATTTCTTCAAGATGGGTGCTGCCAGAACAAACGAAGTAAGGGATGACATAAATTTCTTCAACACCTGCTGCCTCAAGTTGTTTAACCCCCTCCGGAATGCTTTTTCCTTCAACGAGTTCGAGGTAGCCTATTTCGATTGGCAGGGAGGTGTCTACCTTTGCTACACTTTCCTCAATTAATCTCACCCATTTGTTATTGCGAGAGCCATGGGCGATCACAAGAATACCTTTTTGATTAGTCATGTATATCACCTGTCAGTCATTTGGCTATTGGAAAATGGGCACAGGCCTCATTTTCAAACCAAGCCAGTTTTTCCCTTAACTTTACCACGTCTCCAACGACAATAATAGCGGGAGAACGAAAGTTGACTTCAGAAACTTTAGCAACAATGTCTTCAAGAGTCCCAGTTAAGGTTTCTTGTGATGTTGTCGTCCCCCAGCGAATGAGGCCCACTGGTGTGTGTTTTGGTCGCCCATAACGGATGAGCTGCTCCTGAATAAGAGCGATATTTCCTACACCCATGTAAAAAACGAGCGTATCCACAGATGTTGCGAGCTTCTCCCATTTAATTTCAGGCCCTCCTTCATCTGTTCGCTTGTGTCCCGTAATAAAGGCACAGGAAGAACTAAAATCCCGATGGGTTAGAGGGATGCCGGCATAGAGTGGCGCTGATATGCCGGATGTAATGCCAGGTATAATCTCATAACGCACATCGTGATTGACACAATACTCTGCTTCTTCTCCCACACGTCCAAAAATACTCGGGTCTCCTCCCTTTAATCTGACGACCACCCTCCCTTTTAGCGCATGCTGGACAAGAATCTCATTTATTTTTTCCTGTGGTATAATGTGCTGATTGGGGAGTTTTCCGCAATAAATCAATTCTACGAGCGGTTTTGTATCATTGAGAAGGTCTTTATTGACGAGACGATCATAGACGATGACATCTGCTTTTTGAAGTATTTTAACAGCTTTAACAGTGATTAATTCAGGGTCGCCAGGACCCGCTCCAATAAAATAGACAGTACCTTTACATGTTGCCACAGTATGCCTCCTTATAATGAAAGGTTGTTTGAGATGGCATCCAAGGGGCACTAGCTTTTTTTAATAGCCCCTTTTTTCCATCCATAAAGCGCCTACTTTTTAACGACTTTCATAAATGATTGCCATTTCTGTAATTGATCGCGCCCACTTCCATCCTCTAATTGTGACATCGTGAGATCAATGCCCTCCGCGAGTGAACGGACTTTTCCAAATAAGTAGTAACGAGCGGCAGTGTTGAAAATCACTTGGTTGCGATAATATGTGAGATTATCTGACGTTTCACCAGCAACTATCGCTTCAATAAGCTCCGCTTGTTCCTGAAGTGTCAGTACTTCCTTATCGGGGTCTTTCCGACATGAGAGATGATAGTCAGCAGGGTCTAAGTCTCGTGATATGACAGTGTCTTCCGTGATTTCATAGATGAAGCTTTTTCTGTGAATCGGTAAGTCTTCGGATCCTTCAGCACCTTGTACAATAAATGCTTTTTGAAAATTCAGTCGTCTTAAGTTATCAACGTTTGTATCAAGCACCGTTTTGTGAAAGATACCAAGCATGACTGAAGGAGCATTAGACAGATTGAGCAATTTTTCGGCCATGTTGATAAAGGATCTTACACCGATTTCTTCTCTAATGTGACGAACGTTAGCTAGTGGCTGACATAATTGCTCAGTATGAGCAAAGCCGATACAATGCTTATCGATTGATTGACCTATAGAGTCAGCATCGAGGTCAGGTGTCACACCGAGTTCATCTAAAATACTTTTTAAAGAGGATCCATATTTTGGTGGTAATGTGTCACTGCTGTGTAGAAATACAGGGATTCTCTCGGCTGCCATAAGCAACGCAGATGGGATGGTGGCAGCGAATGTTTTTCGTCCGTCATATGGACCGGAGAAATCAATGAGCTGCTGGCGTTTATCTGGTGATATAGGTATGAGTGAGGCCGCCTGGCGAAATTGGGTAACAAACGCTGCTAATTCGTCAGGTGACTCGTTTTTCAAGCGCTGAGCAATCAGGAAAGCCGCAACTTGAATATCTGTTGCTTCTCCGTCAATAATACTTTGTGCTGCTTGAGAGGCTTCATCAAACGTTAAGTCTCGTGCTCTTTTCTTTCCTTTAGCTACTTCCTTGATCCACTGTTTCATAAATAAGCCCTCCAGAGTCTTGAGAGTCTATCTCTCCCGTTATTGGTTTCATGCCGGCATAAGTTAATTTAAACGCTGGCATATGGCATACAGGGTCCAAAAACGGTGCCACAAGACGGTTGATGGCTTGCGATCCGCCCCAGTGGAAAGGGGCAAATAGTGTGTCTTTGCGAATCTTATCTGTTAAGCAGGCCCTCATAACCACCGAGCCTTGGGTTGAATAGAGATGGATGAGTTCATCGTGCTGAATATGATAGCGTGCAGCTGTTTCTGGATGCATTTCAACTAACGGCTCAGGTGATTTTTTAAACAGATCTGGGCTTCGCCGTGTTTGGACCCCAGTTAAATAGTGTGCCATGACCCGGCCTGTTGTCAATAGAAGCGGGTACTCTGGAGGAGCCTCACAGCTGTGTAACATGACTAATGGTGAGAATATCGCTTTTCCATCACTGTGGGCAAATCGAGTCTCAAATAATCGTGGTGTGCCACTGTGTTCTTGATGGGGACAAGGCCAAGCCAGTGCTTCATGCGAAAGGCGCTCATACGATATACCGAAATAATCAGCCTTGCTTCCTCTGGATGCTAAACGTAATTCATCAAATATTTGTTTGGGCGACGTAAATTCAAAGCCATTTTCCTTATTTAATGCCTTAGCGAGTAGACAAAGGATCTCCCAATCATGTTTGACATCTTTCGGAGGTGGTCGTTCCCCTTTTCTAAGAGTGACTTTGCCTTCAAGATTTGTCATCGTTCCTTCATCCTCAAGGTAAGAGGACGAAGGGAGGATGAGGTCAGCTAATTCTGCTGTTTCAGAGATAAACATATCCACAACGACTAAAAATTTTAGTTTTTGGATGGCTTTTTTGACTAAAATTGCGTTTGGATTAGACACGATAGGGTTAGATCCCATAATAAATAGGGCAGTGATATCTTCGTCCATCATTTTTTCAATCATTTCATAGGCTGAAACGCCCTTTCGAGGAAGGTTCTTTTCATCAATATCCCATATGGAAGAGATTATTTTTCTGTCGAGATCGTTTTCTATTGAGCGATAGCCTGGTAATTGGTCCGCTTTTTGACCATGTTCTCTTCCACCTTGGCCATTCCCTTGGCCTGTAATAGAACCGAAGCCGCTGGCATGTCGTCCAATCTTACCAGTGGCTAGAACAAGGTTAATAAATTGCTTTACTGTGTCACTCCCATTAGCATGTTGTTCAACCCCACGTGCTGTGAAAATAAATCCTTCCTTAGCGGCCCCATATTGTCTACCTGCTTCTATAATGTCTTTAGTAGGAACGCCTGTTATGGACGAAACATCGTCTAATGTGAAAGAATCAAGGTGAGTATCTAAATGTTCAAACCCTGTTGTCCTTGAATTTATAAATGCATGATCTATATAGCCTTCTTGTTTAATCGCTTTTAATAATCCAGTGGCTAAGACACTATCTGTTCCTGGTTTTACCTTTAAATGAAGGTCTGCTAATTTAGTGGTAGCTGTTTCACGTGGGTCGATAACAATGATATAGGCGCCATTTTTCTTTGCTTGCCGAAAATAGGGCACGATGGTTGGCTGACAATCTGCAATGTTAGTCCCAGCCAGAATAATCACATTGGTGTGAGGGATGTCATTTAAACTATTAGTCAATCCGCGGTCAAGCCCGAATGCTGCATTTGAAGCAGCAGCTGCTGCACTCATACAGAAGCGGCCATTATAATCAATATGCTTGGTTTTTAAAGCTACTCGGGCAAATTTTCCGAGTAAGTATGCTTCTTCATTCGTTAAAGATCCACCACCGTAAACACCGATAGCATCGTTGCCGTCATGTGTTTGAATAGAATGAAAGCGCTCCGCAATGTATTCAATAGCTAACTCCCAAGAGATAGGCACGAATTCACCGTCTATTTTTAAAAGTGGAGAGGTAATGCGTTCTTTATGATAAACGTGCTGATGGGCGTTAGCCCCCTTTATACACATTCGTCCGCCAGAAGTGGTATCTTCCTTATTCGGTTTCGCTTTATATTGTTTTGTTGTCATGAACGCTTCTTCAATCAGTGTCATTGAGCATTGGACACTGCAATAAGGACACTGTGTGGGCAAAAGCGTTTCCTGGCTTTTTTCTAATTGCTTTGAACGGAAGTGTTTTAGGAAATCATCCATAGATGTCACACCTTTTAAAGGAAAGTCATTTATTCACTCATAGGGAAGGCTGAAACGCCTGTATCGTTTAGTGAGGCTTTAGGAAGAGGCATATCTCTTCCCTTAATACCGGTAAGACGGCGAATCACCTTGTGATGATGAGGCTCTCACAATTCAATATAGACCTCACCATCAATGACTTTTACAGGGTAAGCGCGAACACACCCATCATCAGGCTTTTGAACGTCTCCGGTCGTTAAATCAATTTTCCAGTCGTGTAATGGACAAAAAACATATTCACCACTTATCATACCTTCAGCCAGTGGCCCTTGTTTATGAGGGCATTTATTTTCTACGGCTTTTACCTGTCCGTTTTGTAATCGGAAAACGGCGAGGTCATGATCACCAACAACGATGTTTTTTCCAACTTGAACGGGTAGCTCCTCAAGGCTACTCAGTTTTGTAAGCTGAGAATCAATGGTTTGTTTCATCGTTTTCACTCCCTTTGATTATTTGTTACTGATAGGTACCGCCTTATTTTCAAAAAGATCACGTTGCTCTTTGCTATTTTGAATAATCTCATGCCATGGATCTTTTAAGTCGTCTAGAGCGATTTCCATACGTTTAATGAGTTCGCGTCTTTCTTCCTTGTTATCTAAAATGACAGACTTAACGTGTTCCAAACCGACTCGGTCAAGCCAATGGGACGTTCTTTCAAGATAACGTGCTGTTTCACGATAGTACTGCAAGTAAGCAGAAATTGTGTTGAGTACCTCAGTATCAGTTGAAACTGTGCATAAAAGCTCCGCTGCTTTTAAAGTGGCGCCGCCATTACCACCGACATAAATTTCCCACGCTCCTTCAACTCCGATAATACCTACATCTTTAATGCTAGATTCAGCACAATTTCGTGGGCAAGCAGAGACGCCCATTTTTACTTTGTGAGGTGTATTAAGTCTTTCGAATTTTTTCTCGATGGCGATACCAAGCCCGATTGAATCTTGCGTACCAAATCGACAGAAATTTTCGCCGACACAGGTTTTAACGGTTCTTACAGCTTTACCGTAGGCGTAACCAGAAGGCATATCTAAATCCTTCCATACATTCGGTACATCTTCTTTCTTAATGCCTAACATGTCAATCCGTTGTCCACCGGTTATTTTAAGAAGTGGCACGTCATATTTGTCAGCTACGTCTGCAATTTTCCTTAAATCTTTGGCATTCGTCACACCCCCATACATTCTTGGGACGACAGAATACGTGCCGTTCTTTTGAATATTGGCATGCATGCGTTCATTAACAAACCTAGATTCTCTTTCGTCTTCATAATCTGTCGGGTGGACCATACCGAGATAATAATTAACCGCAGGTCGGCATTTCGAGCAACCTTCTTCTGTTTTCCAGCCGAGCACGTTCATTACCTCTCTTGTATGAGTAAGACCTTTCTCACGAATGTTTGCCACAACTTCTTCGTGAGTTAAGTCCGTACAACTACAAACCGTTTCCTTTTCATCAGCTGTCTCGAATGCCTCGCCTAGTGTATGGGCAAGTAATTCACCGACCAGCCCTTTACACGTTCCACAGGATCTAGATGCACTCGTACAATCTTTAATTTGGGCGACAGTCGTTAAGTTATCATTTTTAATGGCTGTGACGATGTCCCCCTTTGAAACGCCATTGCAGCCACATATTGTGTCCGTATCCGCCATTTGTGCTACCGTGCTTTCTCCTCCGGAAGCTTCTTTCGTTTGGAAAATAGAGATATTTTTCATATCAGACGTATCGGTCTCTTGATTAATCATCCCAAGTAATTTGGTAGATTCACTCGTGTCACCGAAGAGGACAGCACCGACAATTTTATCTTGTCGTATAATTACTTTTTTGTAGATGCCTTCAAATTCGTCTTGAATTCGAATAGCCCGAGCAGCTGGATCATCTCCGAACTCACCAGCAGAGAAGACATCCACACCGCTTACTTTCAATTTAGTTGATAGAATAGATCCTTGGTAACCTTGACCGGCGTCCTTTTGACAGATTTTTTTAGCGAGTGCTTTCCCTTGTTCGTAGAGAGGAGCGACTAAACCATATACCATTTCCCTATGTTCAGCACATTCCCCAACAGCATAAACGTTTGGTGCGCTCGTTTGCATATAATCATCGACCACCACACCGCGATTCGTTTGAATACCTGAAGCTTCTGCCACAGCGATATTAGGTTTAATGCCAACTGCCATGACGACGAGATCTGCCTTGACAGTGCGGCCATCTTTGAAGGAGACTTTTTTGACGCGATCTGACCCAAGAATGGCTTCTGTATGGTGATTCATTAAAAAGTTCATGCCTTGACTTTCCAACTCTTTCTTAAGCATAGCCGAGGCAGAAGCATCTAATTGTCTTTCCATTAAGTGATCCATAATGTGTACAACATCAACGTCCATGCCTAAATTCAATAGCCCACGTGCTGCTTCAAGTCCGAGCAGACCGCCACCGATGACGACCGCTTTTTTATATTTTTGAGACGCATCAATCATGGCTTGGCAATCTTTAATATCTCTAAAAGCAATGACGCCTTCTTTATCACTTCCTGGAAGAGGAAGCATAAACGGATTTGACCCTGTGGCGAGAATAAGGTCATCATAGGCAACGTCTCTACCCTGGTCAGTGTGCACCGTTTTAGCGAGAGTGTCGATTTGCTCAACAGATTCCCCAGTGAAAAGCTGAATGTTGTGTTTTTCATACCAGTCATAGCTGTTAATCACGATGTCTTCAATGGAGGTATCCCCTTGTAAGACTGAAGAAAGCATAATGCGATTATAGTTTGGGTAAGGTTCTTTACCGAAAACCGTTATCTCAAATCGGTCAGGGTCTTCCTTAAGAATTTCTTCAAGACACCTGACCCCAGCCATTCCGTTGCCGACGAGAACTAACTTTCTTTTAGACATGATATTCCTCCTAAGTTAAAGTATCGTTAATGATAGTCGTGCCTTTGGGGACGTCTTTCCGCTATTTATCTGATGCTACACGTTTCAAAGGGATTTCTGGTTCAGTGTGAATGGCGTTTGCTATATCAACGGATGATTCATAATAGTCCTCTGCAAAAGCATTATCTGGTTCTTCAAGCCATAGATAACACATGAAAAAGCTGACTAACGCGCCACCTGCTAAAACGAAGAAAAATGTTTGAGGGGATACGAACGTATACAGCGTTAAATATAACGTTGAACCCACATTCCCATAAGCGCCAGCCATGCCAGCTACTTGACCTGTGAGACGTTTTTTAACCATAGGAATGATGGCGAATGTAGCGCCTTCTGCCCCTTGAACAAAGATGGAAGTGAAAATGGTGACAGCAATGGCTAACGCAAGGGGCCAGCTTGAATCGATGAACCCCATCGAGATCAGTCCGATCGTGATCCCAACCATATAAATAAGCATGGTGTTCTTTCTGTTTCCCATTCGATCAGACAGGACGCCGCCAAGTGGTCGGGCAAATAAATTAATAAATGCAAAAGACGACGCGATAATACCAGCTGCAGCAGGGGACAGTGAAAACGTTAATTGAAAAAACATAGGGAGCATTGAAACGATTGCTAACTCTGCCCCAAAGTTGGCAAAGTACGTACTATTTAATGCTGCGACATTTTTGAACGCATATTTGTCGTCCTCGGGAACGCCACGCCGTAATATAGGAATATTGACGTGTAAAATCTTATAAATTTGATAAATCATTGTTAGCCCAATAACAGTGTAAGTGGCATAAAGTACTGTTGTTGAGATAAAGCCCATGCCTGCTAAGCGCCAGGCTAAGACCGCTAAGGCTCCGCCTAGTGGGAGTGTCCAAATGATAAGGAGCACAAGATCTTTCCATGAGCTGACCTCTAGGGCACCGGATTTTTTAGGTTTAATAAACACTTTCCCTTCTGGTGTATCTCTAACAAGAAGATAATAGATGATGCCATAAATGAAGCAAATGGCACCTGTTAATGCGATGGCATATCGCCATCCCTCATCACCACCGAACATCGTCAACGCCAACCAAGGTAAAATCATGGCACCTACGGCTGAACCGAAATTTCCCCATCCACCGTAAATACCTTCAGCAAATCCCACATCTTTAGGTGGAAACCATTCAGATACCATGCGGATCCCTACGACAAAGCTCGCGCCAATACTGCTTAACAGTAAACGAGATATCATGAGTTGTGTCCATGAATCCCCAAAGGCAAATAAAAAGGTAGGTATCGACATGAGGATTAAAAGTCCTGAATAGACGAGACGGGGACCAAAACGATCAAGTAGCATGCCGATGACAATGCGAGCTGGAATCGTTAAAGCCACGTTAATGATGGCTAAAGCTCCTAGATGTTCTCGGGTGAGCCAGTTGCTTGATTCCATCATTGTCGTAGCCAAAGGTGCCATATTAAACCACGTGAAAAAGGAAACAAAAAAAGCGATCCATGTTAAGTGCAACATTTTCATCTGGTCGTTCTTAAATTTGAAAACATCTAACAACTTCACCGAAGCATCTCTCCTTTAATTAAATGTTATCGCCCGTTGTAGCGGCGTTATTAATCGTCAATTCTGTATATTCTGATAATTGTTCCTGGACGTTTTGAGGCTAGCCATGCCTCCTGGAAGTATGATAAGTATTATGACATAGTTGTTAGAGGTTTAAGGAGAAAGTGTGAAATAATTTAACACTGAAATTCAGTGTAGATATTTTTACAATTAGGAATAAACAAAGGGGGAGGAGGGGGTATGAAGAACGCTTCACAATGATTAAAGAGTTGTGTAGGGAATGTGAACATACTTTAAAATAAGTGGAAATGACAGGTTTCATGTGACTAATTAAGTATAAATGGTAACGATTACAAAAAATGAGGTCTATACCCCTTTCCCCATAATTACTCACTTAAAAAACCTTGTTGACAGTTTAAGTCGTTAGCCATAATATGAATGTGTGAATAAAAAAAAGAAATATTCATATATGTAGCCAAAAGAGGAGGGTGTTATGGCGCCACGTGGATTTACTGATGATGAAGAAAAACGCATTCGTTATGATTTGATGCAAGCAGGGCGAGAGAAGTTTGGAACAATGGGGTTAAGGAAGACAAGTATTAAGGATTTAACAGAGATAGCTGGCATTGCACAAGGTTCTTTTTATAAGTTTTATGAATCAAAAGAGCTTTTATATTTTAGACTTCTTGAACAGGATGAGGCATCCATTAATCAGACGATTTATTATATGGGAGCTTTAGAAAAGATGGATGCAGAGGGGTTCAGTAAGTTGTTACAGAAAGCGTTGCGAATGATTGAAGAACGACCATTGCTTCGCCGTGTAATGGTAAGTGATGAGTATCAAGCACTTGTGAGGAAGCTCCCGGCAGATGTGGTTGAAAGACATGAAGAGAAAGATATTCTTAGCTTTAATCAGTTGTTTCATTTATGGAAGGACCAAGGTGTCCTGGACGGAAATTTAGATTCAACTATAATAAGCGGGGCTATAAGAGCGCTTCTACTTGCTTCAACACATAAAAGAGAAATTGGTTATGACGTATTTGATGCCAGCATTGATTTTCTCATCCAATCGTTAGCTTATCGTATTTTTAAAGGTTCCAAAGGATAGATAAGAATATGGGTCTTATCTTCTATAAACTTACGATTTGACTGAATGACGTTTAGCCAACCAATCTGATATGATAAAACGAAAAGATTATTAATGACTCATTAATAAGTTGGAGGAACGATGATGGATTTTTATGAACGATTAAGTAAATACTACGATGATATTTTTCAAACAAAAGAGAAAGCGATCACATTTATTGAAGACGTTATCTCATCAAAAGGTGGCAAGCTACTAGACTTAGCAGCAGGCACTGGGGCAGAAGCCGTGGCTTTAGCAAAGAAAGGATATGAAGTTACAGCTGTAGACTTAAGTCCGTTAATGGTTGAGAAAATGCAAGAAAAAGCAACCCTACATAATGTTACATTAAAAGCTTTTGAATCAGATATGTGCCAGCTTGATCACACCTTATTGTCAAATCAAGATGGTATTTATTGTATAGGCAATTCATTTGTTCATCTCCCTCACACTGAGGCGATGAGGAAATGCCTAAATTCTGTGTACCACTTATTGAAAAGAGGCGGCTCGTTCATCGTGCAAATCGTGAATTATGATCGGATATTTAAACATCAGATTACGAAACTACCTGTTATTAAAAATGAGGCTAAAGGTCTTTTGTTTGAAAGGTTTTATACATTTAATAAAGAAGATATCTCTTTTCAGATGAAGTTAACAGTGGGAAATGCCGATGATGAAGCAGCTATTTATGAACAAGAAACGAGGTTAATGCCACTCCTGAAAGATGAGTTTATGTCGATTATTCGTCAATCACTCTTTCAACAGGCTGAATTTTATGGGACGTTTGATGGTGAGGGGTTGACGCATGACTCACCAGCGCTTATTGCTGTCATGAGAAAGAATTAACTTAACATTGGTTTGCTATACTATCACATATAAATTTTTATCACTGGAAAGCATGAACATGTCGATTGAGGTGCTGTGATCGTATTGCTAGATTTGTTAAGTAAGCTAGCTGTAGCAAAGGAGATAGTTCGTTAACCTTCCGTAAATCTACCGTTGATTGAAGGAGCGTTTTCTTCCTTTTTAAAAGAGACATAGAATTGTTAGAACCCTTCCCCCTTTTTAAGAGCAAGTTCATTTACAATATAATTAGTTTCATAATGACAAAAAGGATGAGGGGCATGTCATGACGATCAAGCGGATAGATGATCTCAATCTTATTACGAGAATTACAATCCTTGTGTGCGGTGTGATCATCGTTTCGTTATTAATAACTGGTTTTTTAATTAGCCAGTTCATCGAACAAAGGACGATCAGTGGCATTGAAGAACGGGCTAGAAACGTGTCACAAATGGTAGCTTTATCAGAATTAACGGTGTCACAATTAGAGGCTGGTAATCCTAACGGTGAGATTCAGCCCTTTGCAGAGCGCATAAGAGATATTACGGGGGTGGCGTTTGTTGTTGTCTTAGATATGGACAGTGTTCGGCAGTCACACCCTGTTGAAGAGATGATCGGTCAAACGTTTGTAGGAGGGGACGAGGGCCCGGTTTTTGAAGGGGTTGAACATATTTCCACCGCTGAAGGAACGATGGGCTACTCGTTACGGTCGTTTACCCCTGTTATAAATGATCAGGGAGAGCAGATAGGGGCGGTAGTCGTCGGTATTTTGCTCGATGATGTGAAAAAAGAAGTGTGGGGCAGTCACTTTATTATTTTGTTCGGCATGGTTATAGGTATCATTGCAGGGATAATAGGTGCCTATCTAATGGGTCGAAAAGTTAAAAAAATTATGTTTGGCCTTGAACCGGCCCATATTGCCAAAATATTCGAAGAACGTAACGCCATTTTGCAAAGTACGAAAGAAGGCATCATTGCTATTGATAAAAACGAGACAATCTCATTAGTTAATTATGAAGCCATTCGACTTTTCAAAAAAGCAGGCTATGCGGATGACCCAGTTGGCCAACTTATTCAGAACTATTTACCAGATACTCGCCTTCATGAAGTAGTAAGATCAGGAAAAAGGGAGCTGGACCAAGAGTTTGAACTAAACGGCCTGATTCTCGTTGTCAATCGAGTTCCTATTATAGTAGAAGGTGACATGGTGGGAGCGGTCGCTACCTTCCGTGATAAAACAGAAGTGAAGAAGATGGCAGAGGAGCTAACTGGTGTACGAACATACGCAGAGGCTCTACGTGCTCAAACCCATGAATTTATGAATAAGCTTCATGTGATTCTTGGGATGGTGTCATTGGGAAGGTATGAAGAGCTGCGTCAGTTCGTTAAAGAAACAACAAGACAGAGTCAATCAGAAGTAGGAAACGTGTCTACAATGATTAAAGATCCTGTATTAGCAGGGATTATTTTCGGGAAAATGAGTTACGCGAGAGAAAACGGCATCAAGCTGGAATTAGCTGATACGAGTCACTTACCAGTTTCAAACAAGGTTGATACAACACATCAACTCGTCAGCATCCTCGGGAACTTATTAGATAATGCCATTCACGCCACAAATACTAAGAAAAAACCGATAGAACTAGAGATCTATTATGAAGACGGTGTACTCGAAATGATCGTCACTGATTATGGCACAGGGATGACAAAGGAGCAGCTCATCAGGGCAACAGAAAAGGGATTCTCGACAAAAGGTAAGCAACGAGGCATGGGTTTGTATTTAGTAGAGCGAACAGTGAAAGAGCTCGATGGTAAATTGAAGCTGCATTCTGAATGGGGAAATGGCACATCAGTCTATGTGAAAGTACCTTATCAACCACGGGGTGAGACAGAATGATTAAAGTCATCATTGTAGAAGACGATCCAATGGTAGCGGAGTTTAATAAGCGTTACTTAGAGAAGATTGACGGGTATCAGCTCATCAATAGTTTTAAGACGGTAGAAGACGCTCTTCCATTTATCGATGCCCATGACATTGATCTCATTTTACTCGATATTTATATGCCTGGTAAAAACGGTTGGGAGCTTCTTTCCAAAATTAGAATGGCTAATAAGAACGTTGATGTGATGGTTATTTCTGCAGCTCGGGATAAAGAAAGCATCAAAAAGGGGCTTAGGCTCGGAGCGGTTGATTACTTGATAAAGCCGTTTGAATTTGAACGATTTCAAAAAGCGTTAGCCTCTTATCGAGAAGAGAATAGCTTCATGAATCAGCAACATGATTTTCATCAAAAAGATTTGGATGACAATCTCTTTCGAAAGGATCACCATGGAAGTGGAGAAACGATAGAATTACCTAAAGGACTGACAAAGCCAACTTTAAAAAAAGTCATAAAGACCATTGAAGCTTCCGAAAGGGCATCGTTTACGACAGATATGCTGGCAGAAGAAACAGGGATTTCCCGAGTGTCAGTGAGAAAATATTTAGCTTATTTACTTGAATTAGGCATGGTTGAAGAAACGATGAATTATCACACAGTTGGAAGGCCTTCTGTTATTTATCATGTTACCTCGCTAGATTTTGCTATTTGTGAAAAATGAGAGTAGTGCCTGTAGAATTAGGCGGGCGGGAGAAAATACTTTTTTATGTGGACAGCCGCTGTTTGTATACTGCGGTTGTTCTTTTTTGTAAAATTTCAGAGAGACAATGAGGCTAGTGAACATGGCCTTTTAATGTCCAACGTTCGTGTGTCCTGAGAGATAAAGACAATGGTCATTTTTTAAAGAGGATGATTATTTTATACAAATCATTTGCGTTGTGAGTTTTCATATTAATATTTATCATAGATAAGCGTCCGTAAACGTCCATGTCAAAATAGTGAGGAGAGGTTACTCTATATAGGTGGGAGCTAACGGACGCTAATGTCCTGATTCACTAAACGGGTCAATCAGTGGGAAGAACGAAAACTCCCCCTGATTGATGGTTTGTTTTATAGTGTGAAAGGGGGAATATAACGTCCGTCTATATCACTAAACTGATATTCTTTGGCTAAGTCTCCTACTTTAAACACCTTCCCGCTTTTCTCCATAACATTGGGATCACTAGCTAAAGCTAATATTCCACGCCCGACATAATGAGGCGTTTCACTTCCCGTTAATTCTTCTGCCTCTTGCCAATGCTTCTCATCTAATTCATGGTATTTCAACACAAGTTCTGTTCTCATAAATCCTGGTGAAATGGCGAGAACAGCAATATTGTCCGTTTTTAACTCGATTGAAAGGCCATGAGCCATACGAATGAGTGAATGCTTGGCTAAATCGTAATAAAAATGACCGATGTACTTGTCGTCATCCCAGAAGGTCGTGTGAATAATAAGTGCTTGGTTATTTTCACGAAGGAGTGGCATTGCAAAGTAGTTCGTAGCTAACTGGGCGCGAACACCTGCAGTAAACATCGTGTCCCAATTCTGTAATGATAAGTCCCAAAAAGGTTTGGCATCAATACTTAGGTCATGTGCTCCCCATACATTATTAACTAACACATCCAATTGTCCCTCTTCTGTACGAATTTTATTAATAACGGCTTCCGTTTCTGAATCGTGAGTATGGTCACATTGGATTGCTATCCCTTTTCCACCGTGAGCTTCAATTTGTGAGACAGTATCGTCGATTGTACCAGGCCACTGATTAGTAGAAGCTCCTTTTACACTGCGACCTGTGATATACACCGTCGCACCAGCTTTCCCTAGCTCTATAGCTATACCTCTACCAGCTCCTCTGCTCCCTCCTGTTACGAGAGCAACTTTCCCTTTTAGTGACTTCATAGATCCCATTCCTTTCGTTATATGATAGCTTTATTATAAAAGCTTATACTTGACAACAAGTGTCATATTTAATTAAATGACTATAGCTATAAATGATGAGTGAAAAGGTGATGATGAATGAGGGGAGATCGATTGCTCACGATTCTGTTGATGCTGCAAGCTCAAGGGAGAATGACTGCAAATGAATTGGCGGAAAAATTAGAAGTATCTGAACGCACAATTTATCGGGATATGGACGCTTTAAGCGGAGCCGGTATCCCTGTTTTTGCTGAACGTGGAAAAAACGGGGGATGGTCATTACTCGAAAATTTTCAAACTAATTTAACGGGATTAAAAGAATCAGAAATACAAGCGTTGTTTGTTTCACCGTCGGACCAATTACTCGACGATTTAGGATTGACCCGTCCATCAGAGGAAGCTAGAAATAAAGTTATCTCCTCAATTCCTGCTATATATCGTGAAAAAGCAAAAGAGGTTTGGAACCGGATTTATATTGACACCAGTTCATGGCGAAGTAGGAAAGAAAAAATAGACACTTTCGATGTTTTGAAAGATGCTATATGGCAAGATCATAAATTAAAAATTGTTTACGAGCGAGCAGATGGTCAAATAAGTGAGCGTATTGTTGAACCCCTTGGGTTAGTGGCTAAAGGGGTCAACTGGTATTTCATTGCAGCTAAAGAAAATGGAGAAATTAGAAATTACAGGGCGTCACGAATTCATACTGCAGTCACTATTGACGAGACATTTTGTAGACCGAAGCACTTTAACATTGCTCGTTATTGGGAAGCTTCCAAAAAAGCATTTATAGAAGAATTACCTATTTATGATGTTTGGGTGAAGGTGCCTAAATCATTGCTGCTAACATTATCTTTTACTAATCATTTTGTACGGGTAGTAGAAGTTAGAGCTCAAGATCATGACTCTTTCATACCTGTTAAATTATCATTTCATACAGAAGAGGACGCCAAAAGATATCTTCTCGGATTTGCAGACCAGCTTATCATTATTGAACCTGAAGATCTCCATCATAAGATTTTTCAATTAGCAGAATCGATTGTTGTTTCCCATAAGCTTGGGAGATAAGAGACAATTTAGAAAGAGAGTATGAGACTGTGTAATACATAGCTATTAAATTGGACAAAATGTGGTTTTACTGCCGTTACTTTTTTTACTTTCAAAACACTTTAACTACTTTCATTTTCTATCTGTGCCGCAGGTTTTCTAATACGATTAAGATGAAAGATTAAGGAGTCTGGCGAAGATGAAAGTGGCTTTTTTTTAAGACATTATGTGATTTTTTTCACAAACTTTTTGATCTTCGTCTAAAAAAAGGAGTGAATAGTATGGCACAGGCAGTAAAGCAGAAGAGACAAAGCAGCCAGACGGCTAAATCAGACAACAGGCGTCCAACAGATGTGAAATGGAAACCTCTGTTTATCACATTAGCTATTGGCATCATTCTTTGGTTTATCCCAGCACCAGCAGGACTAGAACAAGAAGCATGGCATCTTTTTTCTATTTTTGTGGCGACGATAGTTGGACTTATCATTAAACCTCTTCCAATGGGAAGTGTGGCTATTTTAGCGTTAACGGCCACCGTCCTGACACAGACACTGACAATAGATGAAGCTCTATCAGGTTTTCAAAATTCCACGATTTGGCTTATCGTTATCGCCTTCTTTATTTCTCGTGGTTTCATCAAGACGGGATTAGGTTCACGTGTCGCGTATCTTTTTGTAAAGCGATTTGGTAAAAAAACACTGGGACTTTCTTATTCCATAGTGGCAAGTGATTTAATTTTATCACCGGCGATGCCATCAAATACGGCGCGTTCAGGAGGTATTTTGTTTCCTATTGTCCGTTCACTTTCAGAGAGCTATGGCTCAAAAGTTGGTGACGGAACTGAAAGAAAAATTGGAAGCTACTTAACAAAGGTAACATTTCAAGGGGATATGATCACGTCGGCAATGTTCCTAACTGCGATGGCTGCGAACCCTTTAGCGATGCAAATTGCGTTTGATATTACAGGGGAAACACTGTCTTGGACGGGGTGGGCATTAGCGGCACTTGTTCCTGGACTTATTAGTTTAATTCTAATTCCATTTGTCATCTATAAGTTGTATCCTCCAGAAATAAAAGAAACACCAGCTGCAACAACAATGGCAGCTGATAAATTGAAAGAGATGGGTTCCCTTAAACGAGAAGAATGGGCAATGATCGGTGTTTTCCTCTTAGTTCTCGTTTTGTGGATATTCGGGTCGAACTTTGAGATCAGTGCCACGGCCACTGCTTTTATCGGTTTATCTGTCCTTCTTATAAGCCAAGTATTAACGTGGGCTGATATTAAAAAAGAAGAAGGCGCCTGGGATACTCTCGTGTGGTTTGCTGTGCTTGTCATGCTAGCGTCCTTCTTAAACGAATTAGGAATGATTCCTTGGTTCAGTGCACTCATGGGTGATATGGTAAGTGGCTTTAACTGGATATGGACGTTGATTATTCTTGCAGTCGTCTACTTCTATTCACATTATTTCTTTGCGAGTAATACGGCGCATGTAAGTGCTATGTACGCTGCTTTCCTTGCTGTTTTAGTAGCAGCAGGCGCTCCGCCACTTGTATCTGCACTCATCCTTGCGTTTTTTAGTAACTTGTTTGGTTGTTTAACACATTACAGCTGTGGTCCTGCTCCTGTGTTTTTCGGATCGGGTTACGTGAGTCAAAACAAGTGGTGGTCACTAGGGCTTATTATATCCGTCATTCACATAATTGTATGGCTTGGTATCGGTGGGCTATGGTGGAAGCTGTTAGGTCTTTGGTAAACCATAGATGAATTAAAAAAGCGGGGGTTATGACATGAGAGAAATATCGACGAGAACGATAACAGATAAAGTAAGAGAACTTTGTATCAAAGCAGCTTATGATTTGCCGGAAGACGTTGAAGTACTGTTGAAGCAAGGGTTGGAGAAAGAAGAATCTGACTTTGGGAAATATAGCTTAGACAAAATTATTAAAAATGTGTCATTAGCGCGTCATGATAATGTGCCGATGTGTCAGGATACAGGTATTACAGTCATACTTGTGCGACTTGGCCAACAAGTCAAAATTGTAGGCGGTAGTATGACTGAAGCAATCAACGAAGGTGTGCGACAAGGTTATACAGACGGGTACTTAAGAAAATCTGTTGTAGCAGACCCTTTATTAAATCGTGTGAATACAGGGGATAACACACCAGCTGTTATCCATACGGAAGTAGTAGAAGGTGACCAACTTCACATTCAAATCCTCCCTAAAGGAGCCGGAAGTGAAAATATGGGCGCAGTGAAAATGTGTAAACCTTCAGAAGGTATCGAAGGCGTGATGGATTTCATCGTAGATTCAGTCACTAATGCGGGAGGAAATCCCTGTCCACCGATTATCGTAGGCGTTGGCATCGGTGGGACGATGGATCAATGTACACTATTAGCGAAAAAAGCATTGGCTCGTCACGCTGGGTCATCACATCCTGAACAAGGGTATGCCGAGATGGAACAACAACTTCTTGAGCGTATTAATCGTCTCGGAATTGGTCCTCAAGGCTTTGGTGGACGTGTAACAGCTCTTGCCGTTCATATTGAGACTTTTCCAACGCATATAGCGATGCTACCGGTATGTGTCACACTCAATTGTCACGCAGCAAGACACACTGAAGCAACTTTATAAAGGAGGGTATATACATGGCTGAACAAAAAGCATTGACCATCCCGCTCACACATGACCAAGTAAAAGATTTGAGAGCAGGTGATCTTGTAACGATAACTGGAACGATTTATACGGCCAGAGATGCAGCACATAAAAATATGACGGAGGCTTTATCTGCTGGAGAGGCTCTTCCAATGGATGTTACGGACCAAGTCATCTATTATGCTGGGCCGACACCAGCGAAACCAGGACGTGTTATCGGTTCCTGTGGACCGACCACAAGCGGCAGAATGGACGCATACTCACCAGCTTTATTAGCGGAAGGGTTGCGAGGGATGATTGGTAAAGGGCCAAGAAGCCCTGAAGTGATTGAAGCGATGAAACAGCACGGTGCTGTTTACTTTGCGGCAGTAGGTGGTGCGGCTGCTGTTATCTCTGATTCCATTAATAAAGTCGATGTGGTCGCCTACGAAGAATTAGGACCCGAAGCTATAAGAAAAATGGAAGTTGTCGACTATCCATGTGTTGTGGCTATTGATAGCTTAGGAAACGATTTATACAAATTAGGTGTTGAAAAATATAAGCAAACAGAGCCTACGTCGTCGTGAGGCAGGCAGAAACTTTAGCGATAAAGGGGAACCGAATATGTTAACTTATGATGTAGTTGTAGTTGGTGCCGGGGGCGCAGGAATGATGGCTGCCCTTTCAGCCAGTGAAAATAAAAATTTAAAGGTGGCCTGTTTATCAAAAATATTCCCAACGAGATCTCATACAGGAGCTGCTCAAGGGGGAATTAACGCCGCGATGGGTAACCGTGATAACACCGATTCGCCTGAGAAGCATTTTAAAGATACGGTTAAGGGGAGTGACTTTTTAGCTGATCAGGATGCAGTCGAGTTTTTTACGAAGCGGATGCCAGAGATTATTCAAGAATTGGACTATTATGGGGTCCCGTTTTCAAGAGATGAGAATGGTAAGGTAGCTCAGCGACCATTTGGTGGAGCGTCTAGTCCTCGTACATGTTATTCGGCGGATAAAACAGGACACGTCATTTTACACTCTGTTTATGAACAATGTTTAAAAAATAATGTGACCTTTTTAGACGAATGGTTTCTTCTCTCACTTGTTGTTGAAGAGGATGAATGCCATGGTTTGGTAGCCATGGACATTAAATCAGGAGAAATCCATGCAATCAAAGCGAAATCAGTCGTTATAGCGAGCGGAGGCTTCGGCCGCATTTATTGGAATAGAACGACGAACGCTTTCAACATGACAGGTGATGGGACAGCTGCTTGTTTTGAGGCAGGTATACCTGTTAAAGATCCTGAATTCGTTCAATTCCACCCGACAGGTCTCGCTTCTACTGGGATTTTACTCTCGGAAGCATGCCGTGGTGAGGGTGGTTACCTGTTGAATAAAGATGGAGAGCGGTTTATGAAAAAATATGCTCCTGACAAAATGGAATTAGCACCGAGAGATCTCGTATCCCGTTCGATTGAAATGGAAATAAAAGCGGGTAGAGGATTCGGTGAAGGGTTAGAGGCTTATGTTCTTATGGATCTGCGTCATCTAGGTGAAGAAAAAATCATGGAACGTCTCCCACAAGTGCGGGAATTGGCCTTAGACTTTGAGGGAACAGATTTAATGACAGAGCCGGTTCCGATCAGACCGAGCTGTCACTACATGATGGGCGGCATTCATGTTATTAATCCGGAAACACTTGAAACACCTGTTAAAGGTATTCATGCCGCCGGAGAATGTGCCTGTGTCTCACTACATGGAGCAAACCGGTTAGGTGGAAACTCGGTCGCTGACGTTGTGCTATTTGGAAAATATGCAGGGATTGGTGCTAGGAAAACGGCTGAACAACGGACGTTCAAAGGCGACACACTGCTGACAAATAAGGCAACAGAATGGCATGATAAATTTCATGCGATGCGACAAAAAGAAGCCGGTAAAAGCCTTGTTGAGATCCGTAACACGATGGCAGGTACAATGTGGGATAATGTCGGTATTTTTCGTAAAAAAGATGAGATGGTCCATGCTCTTGAGACAATTGAACAGCTCATTGAAGATTATAAAGAAACATTCATTGGAGATGCTGCGGTCCGTTATAATATGGCGTTCGTCAATTACGTTGAAATTGGCAACTTACTCACATTAGCTAAAGCTGTGGCAATGGGGGCTATCGCAAGAGAAGAAAGTCGTGGCTCGCATTCAAGGGAAGACTTCCCTGAGCGCCGTGATGACGAATTTTTAAAGCATACCCTGATCTATAAAGAGGGCGACAATTACCGCCTTGACCACCATCCAGTGAGTATTACGTCATATACGCCTGAGGAGAGAGTTTACTAATGGATAAATTTATTTTTCAAATACAACGTTTTGATGGGGAGAAAAAATGGCTTCAGCGCTATGAACTTCCCTATGAACCAGGGAAAACCGTTCTCTGGGCGTTAACGACGATTAAGGACGACTTAGATCCAACGCTAAACTTTACGTCGGCCTGTCGACATGCCATTTGCGGAAGCTGTGGAATTAAAGTAAATGGTCACTCATTTTTAAGCTGCAAAACATCTTTAGATGAGCTAGTAGAAACATTTAAAACTAAAACACTCACATTCGAACCAATGGGGAATTTCGATGTTGTAAGAGATTTAGTGATTGATTGGAAACCTAAGATGGAGAAGATGAAAAAAGTCAATCCATGGCTTTCACCAGCTAATCATGGTAGCAAGAGCAACGGTTTTATTCAATCAAAAGAAGAGGCTGATGCCATTGCTAAGCCGACAGATTGTATTTTATGTGGGGCCTGTGCCTCTGAATGTAATCAATTAGATGTGAATGATGGCTCATATCTCGATCCCTTTATCTTTAATAAAGCGTATCGTTTTCTCGTTGATTCTAGAGATAATGCGCCTGACGCACGCTTAAAACCGGTAGTCGAGAATGGCTTATGGAAATGTCTTCATTGTAATGAGTGTGTGACACAATGTCCTAAAGGGATTCCTTTAACAGACCAGATCGCCTACTTACGACAACGGTCGATGGAAAGCGGTGAAAGGAATAATCAAGGAGCGCGTCATGCCTATGCTTTCCATGATGATGTGAGGAGCAAAGGGCGCTTAAATGAGATGATGCTCCCAGTGAAAACGGATGGTGTTGTCAAAACGGTAACGAAAAAGATTCCATTTGCTTATCGCATGATAGCAAAAGGGAAAATAAATCCATTTCATTTTCCTAAGAAAATTGACGGCATTGAAGGCGTGAGAAAAATATACAGCGAGAATGAAAAGGAGCGAGTCTAATGAGGTATGCCTTTTTTCCAGGATGTACGTTAGAATCTGCGGCTGAGGAATTAATGATTTCCACGAAGAAAGTAGCAGCGGCCATGGGAATCGAACTGATTGAACTAAACGGCTGGACGTGTTGTGGAGCCAGCCATATACAAGATGTGAACGCTGATTTGAGCGATGCAGTTAATGCACGAAACATTGCTTTGGCAGAAGAACTGAACGCCCCTTTATTAACCGTATGTAATACATGTACACTCATGCTTAGAAATACAAAAACAAAGCTCGATAAAAGTGAGAAAAAACGGGACTCAGCTAATGCGAAGTTAAATGAGGCTGGGATGACTTATAAAGGAACGTCTGATGTCACACATTTATTGTGGGTTCTCATTAAAGACTATGGGTTGGATGAGCTTAAGAAACTAGTAAAACGCCCGTTAACAGGTTTGAAAGTGGCAAACTTTTATGGTTGTCATATTTTAAGACCAGCAGATGTGATGGGATTTGAAGATCCATTAAACCCTCAATCGATGGAGATGGTGGCAGAAGCATTAGGTGCGGAAGTTGTGGACTTTGATCAACGACTTGCTTGTTGTGGCTTTCATGCCGTCTTTCCTGCAGAAAAAGAAGTCATGAAACTAACAGAAAAAAATTGTTTGTCATCTAAAGCAGCTAAAGCTGATTGTATCGTGACACCGTGTCCTCTTTGTCAAATGCAGTTAGATATGTACCAACCAGAGGCGCAAAAAGGAAGCCAAATGGATATTACAATGCCAATTTTACACTTGCCACAATTAATTGGTTTGGCATTAGGGTTCGAGCCTGAAGAATTGGCGATTGATCGCCATATAGTCGATGTCATTCCTACACTAAAGGTGGCAATAGGTTAGTTGACGGTCTGGAACTATAATGAACTGAACAAATGTCATCATTCAAAATAAGATATCAAATTTCAAATAAAGGGTTGTCTTCATAAGTTAATACTTATGCGGCAACCCTTTTAAATAAGTAACCATATCATCTATATAGGCGGGGGTTATCTGAGGATCAGAAGTGTCATCATGGTTCTTCTTATGGAAGTCGTCCACCCAATTTTCAAGCTTCTAAAATCAATGAATCTTCCATCCTCAATGAAACGTTTTTTCATCTACTATTTGATTGAGGTGATTGTATATAACAAGTCGACTCGGTTTATTTTCCTCCGCAACCTGTTTACCTGCTTCTATGGCCTCATCCATTTTATCAAAGTCTTTCTCAGGTGCTACATCCTCGATTTTTAAAAACCATGCATCAGCATCTTTATTTGGTCTGACAGTGTATTCTTTCATTGTTGACACCTCCCTTTGTGAAGAATAATTAATTTCTAAAGCAACTAAATAACTTGTTTTTTTGTTAAAAGGTGCTTAGTGTTGCGATTCCCGATTGAGAATGAGACTAAACAAGAAGGTAGATGAAATTTACCATATGCTAATGGATATAGGCTTTTTTACACCAATGAAACAAAAGGCTTGCTGATTTCACTTTATTCGCCTAAAATTGAGACGTATTTTGATCGTTAGAAAGAAGGTAAAGACATGTGGGATGTATTAAACGTTATTGGTACCATTGCCTTTGCATTAAGTGGTGTGCTAGTAGCGATGGAAGAAAAGTATGATTTAATGGGTATTTATATTTTAGGGTTTATTACGGCATTCGGTGGTGGAGCTGTGAGGAATTTACTTATTGGTGTCCCAGTATCAGAGTTGTGGGAGCAAGGGACACTCTTCACCGTTGCTTTTGCTGTTATGACGTTAGCATTCGTATTTCCGAAAGTAGTGCGATGGACACTTCTTCGTAGAGGTGTCTTTTTTGATGCCATTGGACTTGGGGCATTTTCGGTACAAGGAGCGATGTATGCCTATTCCATGGGCTTGCCGTTAAGTGCTAGCATCGCTGCGGCTGCATTAACTGGAACAGGTGGCGGGATGATTAGGGACGTTTTAGCAGGAAGGAAGCCGCTATTTCTTCAGAAAGATATTTATATTGCGTGGACATTAATTCCAGGAGTCATTGTAGGAACAGGCTGGCTAACGGCGCCATGGCAGCTTTTATTAATTGTTGTGACAGTCGTTATTATGCGACTTTTCGCCTCCTATTTCGGTTGGAAGCTCCCCATTCGAACAGTTAGTTACCATACATCATGAAACGAAGCAGTGATACTTACTGCTTCGTTTCATGATATTTTGCTAATTCTGTTGTGTTTAAATAAAGACATCTTCTGGCGCATCTTTAACGACCACGACAATTTTTCCTTCATCTAGACTTTCCTCTAAATCTTCCGCCATAGTGTCAGTGAAGCCAACTTCATTAAATTTCGTACGTAGCTCATCACCTTTTTGGCGGAACAGATTTTTTGTCGCTTCTCCAAAGCTTTGTTCACTCATACCAATCGTATTCGCATCTGCATTATCAGCGACTCTTTTTGTTCGATCATCGTCATGAGCCACAATATAAATGTCGTCTCCACTAATACCTTTGTTCTTCAATGCTTGAACAGATGATACAACTTCCTCATCATTGTGAAATTCTTTGTAAATAGGTGTCATATCTTATCATCCTTTCGATTAAAGTAAGTTTTATTTTATGGTGTTATGGACTGTTTTCCATTTAGGAGAGAGAAATAAACCTCTTTTTTGATAGAAAAGGGCGAATTAGGACTCTTGGATTAGGCGATAGTAAGGACCTGTGATAATAAAAAGAGGAGTAACAGCAAGAAGTTAAACGGTGGTGACTATCGAGAAACGAGACGACTTGTGTGGGGAAGACTAGAGGAGGACATAGAAAAAGCTGTCATCAGCGTTCAATTTGTGAGACAGCTTTTTAGGACTATACTAATTAGCAGGAAATCTGTTGAGGTAACTGAGGTTGTTAGTTCACAGCGTGTGTTTGTAGGCTCTTACTTATCCTGTTGGACTGTTAGACTGTCTACTAATTTTTCTGCGGCTTTTCGATAAATATTACTCATATTAATAAGCGTTAAAATTAACATAATATGCTCAGAACTTATGGCATTTTCATCTTTTAGAAGGTGCTCAACCTCTGACAAGTGCTCAGTACAATCCTGACGAAATTTATCTGAATTCCTCTTAGAGAGGCTTAAATAATGCCTATAGAATGTTTGAAGCTCTTCAGATGAACGACTGGATCCTTCAATAAGCTCAGATAACGTCAATTTAATGTCTTGGATAGATAATACACCCTTTAATTCATAAATTAAAGAGAGAAATATCATATGCTCTTTAGTGTATTTTTTATTTTTAATAGGAGGAATTAGCCCTCCTTTCGCATAATTATTAATCATCGTTTTCGTTAAAACTTTATCCTTTTCATGGCGTTTAGCATCATTAAATGTGTTATCGAATAATTGAATGACTTGGTCCATATACAAATCGAGATCAGGGATGTCCGTCAGTTCAATGTGATTGTTAAGCTGGAGCTTAGATAACAGTTGCTCAAGGGATTCCATAATTAAAACCTCCAATAATAATTGCAAAAAAATGAATGGCTAATTAGATAAAGTATATATGGTAAAACAGCTCAAGTAAATGTTGACTATTAAGTATTGTGAGTATATTATAATAAGTAGTTATAAAAACTACATGAAGTAACTTGGGGGTTGTATTAATGAATACGTATATTCGAGAACCGGTGAACGGTCTCACACATTTGGCTGGTGCCTTGCTTTCGTTCGTTGCATTGCTAGCAATGGTTATTAAGGTTTCTCTAGATGGTGCCTCTCCTTTGGAGCTTATGGCAGTTATTATTTTTGGAATCAGTCTCATATTACTTTATTCAGCTTCTGCGACCTATCATATGGTCATTGCTAAAGATAAAGTGATTGCTTTTTTTAGACGGATGGATCATTCAATGATTTACGTGTTAATTGCAGGGACTTATACGCCTTTCTGTCTTATTACGATGAACGGTGTGGCAGGGTGGACACTGTTTAGTGTTGTTACAGGTCTTGCCATTGCGGGTGTTGTCTTTAAAATGGTTTGGTTTCATTCTCCTAGATGGCTCTCAACGGGGCTGTATATTGGAATGGGGTGGCTTGTCGTCTTCTTTTATGCTCCGTTATCTGAAGTGATGGCCTATCCTGGACTGATGCTCCTCCTTACTGGTGGCATTTTATATACGATAGGCGGGGTGATCTATGGTTGGAAGCCACATTGGCTAGAATTTAAACACATCGGTTACCATGAGATTTTTCATATCTTTATTTTACTTGGAAGCTTAGCACACTTCCTGAGTGTCTATTTATATGTCATATAATTTATAATTTTCAACTGACTGGAATCGTCCAGTTGGTTTTTTGTTTGGAGAAATGCATGTTATAAACTTTAAACACAAGGATACCTCCTGTTCTGTTATTTTGTGGTCATTTAACTTTGTCAGAAGGAATTCTTTTTGCGTTAGATTGCTTGGCAAAAATACACTCGCTTGCCGTGGACAAGGCTTCAGCTAATCGGGGGAAGATCACCCCGATGGATCTTCTGCTCCTGCGAGTACTCGTCGCAAATAAATTAGCTCTTGCTTTTCCCACGGGAGTCTCATGTTTTGGACCATCAATGGGGTTGAATAACATTCATTAAAAAAATGGCTCCCATAAGTGAGGGCCATTATTATTCACTGGATTTTGTCCCAACCTCATCATATGAACGTTGGATGTAACTTATAAATGGTGTCTGTCCTCTTTTAATATCGCGTTGATTTCACCGCCGAGAAGCAAAATAAGGGAGGATAAGTGGAACCAGACCATGAGAGCAATAACGGTCCCGATCGTCCCATACGTAGCTGAGTAATTAGCAAAGGTATTTAAATAAATGGAAAAACCATATGAGGTTAACTGCCAGCCGATCGTCGCTACGATCGCCCCAATATAGACCTCGCGAAAATGAAGACGAATGTTGGGGCCGACTAGATAGAGAATTAAGAAAACTAAAAATGTTACGGCTGAAGTAAATAACCAACGAAAGACATCTATTTCAAAGAGCCCTAAATCAAACTCTAAGTAATGTTGCAGCTGAGAGCCAATAATTTGAACCCCTAGCGCCACAATAATGACAAAAAACATGGAGATTGTTAAGATGATAGAGGTTAAGCGGGCCATCACCATCCCGCGTTCCGTTGACACATGGTAGGCTGTATTTAATGCTCTTATAATGGCATTTAAGGCAAGGGAAGCCGTCCATAAAGTAAAGATAATCCCTAATGAAAGGGCACCGGTTTGTTGATTACGCTCAAGGACTTGCCACTGGTTTTCAATGACTTCAAGCACTCCAGTAGGAATATAAGCCTCTTGTAAGAGACGGTAAACATCCTGAAATGTGAAAGGAAGAAATGTTAAAAGACTGATAATAAAAATGAGAAAAGGAAATAGTGATAATAGAAAATAGTAAGCACACTGAGCGCCTAAGTCGATTAAGTTGTGCTGATTAAATCGAGTCCATAGCAATTTAAACATGGCGAATTCCTCCTGAAAGAAAATAGCTTGTATTTAATACCTTATTCCCGTAAAGTGTGAAGAAGAATCAGGAATACATATAAGTTACGCATAACGTTCAAAATTTATCACAGATAACCGTCCGTAAAGCTCCTTGCTCAAAATAGAGTCAAGAGCGAAATCGATATAGTGTGGATCTAACGGTCGGTAATGTCCTGATTAAACTCAACTACCAATCAGTGTAAGAAGGACGAATGCCCACTGATTGAAGGTTCGTTATATCACAGATAACCGTCCGTAAAGCTCCCAGCTCAAAGTAGAGTAAAGGGCAAAAGTGATATAGGATGGATCTAACGGTCGGTAATGTCCTGATTAAACTCAACTACCAATCAGTGGGAGAAGGACGAATGCCCACTGATTGAAGGTTCGTTATATCACAGATAACCGTCCGTAAAGCTCCTTGCTCAAAATAGAGTCAAGAGCGAAATCGATATAGTGTGGATCTAACGGTCGGTAATGTCCTGATTAAACTCAACTATCAATCAGTGATAGAAGAACCGAAACGTCCACTGATTGAAGGTTCGTTTTATTTAGAAAAATAGAAGTCACTCTTTTTAGTCAACGACATGAGTGAGTGGTCAAGTTGAAAGTGAGGAAACGATCATGAATGGCGAGCAAAGAAAAAATATTAAGCCAGGTATAGAAGTAGCGATTGTATTAAAGCAAGATCAACGAACAGGTAAGTTAACGAAAGGGATTGTGAAGGATCTCTTAACGAAGTCACAGACGCATCCACACGGGATCAAAGTGAGACTCACTGACGGACAAGTGGGGCGTGTGAAAGAGATTATTTCTAATAGCGATAGTCAGTAAGAAACGCCCTATTAAAAGGGTGTAGAGATTGGTAGTAGGCACGCATGTTTTTAAAATAAGGATGTTCACAACAGAAGTAAAGACTAATGATTGTGAAAAAAGCAGGACCTGAGAGAACGTCTGTTACTTATAAGGAATTCCGAACGATTCTCTTGAATTCGTTCGGAATTTTTTATCACAGATAACCGTCCGTAAAGCTCCCAGCTTAAAATAGAGTAAAGAACAAAATCGATATAGGATGGAGCTACGGTCGGTAATGTCCTGATTTAACTCAACTACCAATCAGTGGAAGAAGGACGAATGCCCACTGATTGAAGGTTCGTTATATCACAGATAACCGTCCGTAAAGCTCCCAGCTTAAAATAGAGTAAAGAACAAAATCGATATAGGATGGAGCTACGGTCGGTAATGTCCTGATTAAACTCAACTACCAATCAGTGTAAGAAGGACGAATGCCCACTGATTGAAGGTTCGTTATATCACAGATAACCGTCCGTAAAGCTCCCAGCTTAAAAAAGAGTCAAGAGCGAAATCGATATAGTGTGGATCTAACGGTCGGTAATGTCCTGATTAAACTCAACTACCAATCAGTGTAAGAAGGACGAATGTCCACTGATTGAAGGTTTGTTATATCACAGATAACCGTCCGTAAAGCTCCCAGCATCAAAATAGAGTAAAGAACAAAATCGAAATAGTGTGGATCTAACGGTCGGTAATGTCCTGATTAAACTCAACTACCAATCAGTGGAAGAAGGACGAATGCCCACTGATTGAAGGTTCGTTATATCACAGATAAGCGACCGTAAAATTCCCACTGATTGCAGCTTAGCTTTATATCACAGATGAAAACAAACAGCACTTCTTCTGTGGAGGTTTCAGATCGTGTTGTTTTCAGGAGTATTGCCTTGGCTTTTAATAAGTATTTATTTTTTTCGAATTCTAAAAGTAATGTTTTAATAATTAGCAATAGAGCTCTCTCTCGTTTTCCAATCATGTCGTAATAATTAGGAATGGATCGCCTTTTTCATCCTAGCTAGTCCCTCGATAACTGTACTACGTGGGCAGGCCACATTCATTCGTACAAATCCTTCTCCGCCTTTACCAAAACTTATGCCAGGATTGAAGCCTATTTTGCCCTTGTGAGTGAATAAATGATTCAGTTCTCCATCTGAAAGACCTAATTTGCGACAATCAATCCATAACAAGTATGTCCCTTCAGGCTCCACGAGTGTTAATTCAGGTAGTTCGTCAGCGATATAACTTTTCACCACATCAACATTACCTTTTAAATAGGCTAAAAGTTCGTCAAGCCACTCTTCACCGTATCGATAAGCGGCCTCCATTGCAACGATACCAAACGTATTAAGGGTAAAGCTTCCTTGGCGTTTGGCAATGACGTTTAACTTTTTTTGAAGGTCATGATTAGCACAAATAATGACTGACGCCTGAAGCCCAGCTAAGTTGAAGGTTTTACTCGGTGCAATTAATGTAATCGTATTTTCTGCAATCTCTTTAGATAAAGAGGCGATTGGAACATGTTGATGGCCTGATAAAATTAAATCGGAATGAATTTCGTCAGAGACAATGATAACATCATGGGCTAGGCAAAGCTCGGCCATGCGGCGTAACTCGTCCTCGGTCCATACCCGCCCAACGGGGTTATGAGGACTACAAAGTATGAAAAGTTTTACACCATTTTTAAGCGCTTGCTCAAAAGCGTCAAAGTCAATATCATACTGGTGTTCTTTTTTAATTAAAGGACAATTTTCCACTTTACGGTCGTTATCCGTAATCATTGAGAAAAATGGTGGATAGACAGGTGATTGGACTAAGATGCGATCACCTGGTTCTGTTAATGCTTGAATCGCTTTGCCTATTGAGGGAACAACACCAGGGCTGTAGGTGATCCAGCTCTTATTTATTTCCCATCCATGACGATCAGCTAGCCAATTAATAATTGCATCAGCTACTGTTTCTCCTGTAAAGGTATAGCCAAAAATGCCATGTTCAACTCGCTTTTTAAGGGCATCGCTAATAGCTTGAGGCGGTCTGAAATCCATATCAGCTACCCACATCGGTAAAACGTCTTCTTCGGTTTTAAAGACTTCCTTAGTGCGTTCCCATTTAACAGAGAACGTACCTGTTCGGTCTATATTTTGTTCAAAAAAGTCCATTTTATCACCCGCTATTCTATAGTCTCACTTCAGTATAAGGTGAAATAGTTTATTTAAGCAAAGCTAGTGTTTCAACAGAAGTTTTAGTGACGTAATCGTTCACAAAAAAATGATTGACTTTAATGGGGAACAGGCGTAAATTTTTATTATTAATAAGAGGAAAATGTACGTGTCTGTTAGGGCAAACACGCTGTTACAGTTTAACTAGCTAACAAGCACATAAGAGGGGAAGACTATGAAATTATCATCAATGAAACACAAAAAACTATCACCACCGAGAGTCCTTGCTATTGGGTTTCTTGTCACGATTGTTATAGGGACGTTGTTACTTATGCTGCCTTTTGCTACAAAAGAAGGCATTACTCTGATCGATGCTTTGTTTACTGCCACGTCGGCTACGACGGTGACAGGCCTAATTGTCGTAGATACCGGCTCAGCCTTTACGTTTTTTGGGCAGGTCGTCATTATGCTTTTAATTAAAGTAGGTGGTCTTGGTCTAATGACATTTGCTATTTTAATTGTTTTAGCATTAGGGAAACGTATCGGTTTAAGGGAGAGATTGCTAGTCCAAGAATCTTTAAATCAAACTTCCTTAGGAGGCATGATTCGGCTCGTTAAAGTACTGCTTATTTTTGCATTTTCTATGGAAGCTATCGCCACCCTTTTCTTGTCATTTCATTGGATTCCGAAGTATGGTTGGGGCTTTGGCTTCTTTACGAGCTTATTTCATTCTATTTCTGCGTTCAATAATGCGGGCTTCTCTTTGTGGAGTGACAGTTTATCAGGATATGTTGGTGATCCTGTCGTTAATATCATCATCACGTTCTTATTTATAACAGGGGGTATCGGATTTACCGTCGTTTATGATTTGTTTCGCACAAAAACATTTAGGCAGCTGTCTCTCCACACAAAATTAATGTTAGTAGGGACGTTGATTGTAAATATAGTCGCCATGTTCCTGATGTTTGTCCTTGAATACGGTAACCCTCATACACTTGGAAGTTTAGCAGGGAGTGAAAAGCTATGGGCTTCCTATTTCCAAGCGGTTACTCCGAGAACGGCAGGTTTTAATACCGTTGATATCGGAAGCCTGACCCCAGGTACGATCACCTTTATGTTGCTACTGATGTTCATTGGTGCTGGGAGCGCCTCTACAGGGAGTGGTATTAAGCTCACAACGTTTGTTATTATTGTGTTGGCGATTGGCTCCTATTTAAGAGGACGAAAGGAAACGATCGTTTTTAAGCGCCGTATCGATAATCACATTGTGATTCGTGCCCTTTCCATTGTCGGCGTTAGTCTGACCGCCGTCTTTATTAGTATCTTTATGTTATCAGTTACAGAGTCAGCCCCCTATTTAACACTCGTTTTTGAAGCATTCTCAGCCTTTGGAACTGTAGGACTGTCCATGGGGATTACTGATGAGTTAACGTTTATAGGGAAGCAGGTTATCATTGTCCTGATGGTGATAGGACGGATCGGCCCTGTGACACTAGCATTTGCATTAGCTAAAGCTGAAACAGCTCATGTTCGCTATCCGAAAGGCGATGTGTTTACAGGATAACGCTCGTAAAGTTAATAACACATGAAAGCCGTCCGTAGTAGTAAACAGGACGGCTTTTGCTATTATTCTGATTCGATTTGCCATGCACCGTTACGACGAGGATCACCGCCACCGTACATCCCTTCCACGTTCCCATTATCATCGATGACCACACCAAGTCCTTGAATACCACCATAAAACAATGGTGAGCTATGTCCAACAACAGAGTATCCCATATTGCGAAGTTCGTTGCTAACATCTTCAGGTAATTCCTCTTGTAAATAGATGACATCTTCTTCGTTATAAAAGCGGGGAGCCTCGATCGCTTCTTGAAGTGTCATTGGATCACCATCGTCATTTATTCCATAATGATATTGCATGATCGTCTGAAATACCATAGCAGGAATACGTCTTCCACCTGGTGACCCCATCCCGAGAACTGGCTGGCCTTCTTCTTCAAAAATCATGGGTGCGACAAAAGTACGTGGCCTTTTACCTGGCTCATAACGATTAATGGAATCTGGATTATCACTAAAATTAGTCATTTGATTATTGATAAAAAAGCCGTCAATATAAATACCAGAACCGAAAAATTCACCTAGTGAATGGGTAGCGGATACCATTCTGCCTTCTTTATCTACAATAACGAAATGAGTGGTATGTCGAGAATCGGCTTCCTCTGCAGGAGAATCGAATAACTCGGAGGTATCACCAGGTGTAATCTCATTAAAAGAAATATCGTCTAGTAATTGTTGAATATAATCATCATCTGTCAGTGCTTGATGATCAATATCATCGAACGCAGGGTCACCTAAAGTGTCAAGGCGGCTGTCATAGGTGGCTTTTGTTATTTCATTTATCAAATGAATATAAATGTGCTGTGAATCCTCAGAGTTAGCAAGGTCTCCGAATGAGAAATCTTCGGGCAGGTCTTCATCCGGGAAAACGTCATTTAAATCGAGCTGATCTGCCACTTGCAAAGCTTGGACGACTACTGTTCCAGATGAAGGTGAGGGACCACCATAGACAATTTGTTCTCCCACTTCAGCAGAGACAGGTTCAGTTATTTGTGGTTCATAGCTAGCCAGATCTTCTTCAGTAAAGTTGAATTGTTGTTGTAAAAGATCCCCGATTGGTCCACTGTAAAAACCATCCGACCGGTTCTCCTGAATGAGTCGTAACGTATCTGCTAAATCTTCTTGAACGAGTTGGTCATTGACACCGAGAGCCTGTCCTTCGGGAAAGAATAGTTGACGCTCGTGTTCTTCCATTTCAAGGTAACGAACAGCATTACCTGTTTGCTGGTGAAAAATATCACCTACCTGAAAACCTGTTTCAGCCCGTTCAATGGCAGGGGCGATAACGTCTTCCCACGGAAGTTCTCCATGATTGTCATGAATGAGGTCCATTCCCTTAACAAAGCCAGGGATTGCAACCCCTCGGCCAGTAGGGTCATCATTCCCGCTTATAGGGGCCGCTTCACGATAATCATAACTTATGACCCCTTCTGCTGGGTCGTGGTAGAGCATAACCCCACCGCCTCCAATTCCAGATCCGTAAGGCTCAACTACGTTAAGCATAAATGAAACAGCCACAGCGGCATCGATAGCAGTACCGCCATTCTCGATAATGTCCATTCCAACTTCTGCAGCTAACGGATGGGCGGAGCTCGTGCCATAAATATCGACACGAGCCTCACCATTATTTTGTTCAGCGGTTTGACTATTATTTTCGCTAGTCATAAGGGATTCCACTTGCCTGTTTGTGAAGCTACTATCAGAATACGGTTCCCGAAAAGGATCAAACTCACTTTCAAAATAAAAATACCAACTGATTAAGCCTATGAAAATAACACTGGCAAAGACGTAAGTGACGTTTAAATAACGTTTATAATTCATGAGGTTAAGTCCACTCCTTCAAGTACACCTGCTGCATCTAAGTCAATCTTTAATCTACCGTTTTCAATTGTCCACCACTCATCTGGAAGTTCTTTGCGAAGTGTGCGGAAAATACGATAGTCACGATAAAACTTTGTCCATCCAGCTGTTTCACGGGGCTGGGTATTTTCAATATACATAGGGACAAAGGAGAGTTGTTTCGTGCCATCATTTAAAAAATCAAGCTGAGCGATGGTTGATTCTTTCGTGCGGGTCCATCCTTGATCAAATACAAAGTTTCCAAGGCTGTTCATGACGATGGCGCGATTGCCGTTCGTACCATCTACGACTGTCACAGGCTCTAGCACGTGTGAGTGATGTCCGATGATAACATCTGCTCCGTAATTAGTGATGTAATGGGCTAATTCCTCTTGACGGTCGTTATACCCTACTTGATATTCGTCGCCCCAATGGATATGCACCATGACAATATCAGCTCCACCGCCGCCTTCTTCTTCAGGTGCTTTTGCTTCTAGCAGTCGGTTGCGCAGTTCGGCGAGCCCTTGATATTGAGGAGTGAAGACCCCACCTACAAAGTCTTGTGCACTGAATCCTTGCACAAAAACATCTGTAAAGCCTATAATACCAACTCTCACATCGCCATTAATGTTAAAGTAGGACATGTCAGCGGCATCAATAGCACCATCTTTTAATTCTTCTTCTGATAAATTGATGGCGTCACCGATTCCAAGTGTTTCAAGAGAAGAACTGCCTATAGCTGATAATGTTTGTTGAAGGGACAAATCCCCATAATCAAGAGCATGATTATTTGCAAAATTCACAGAGTCAAAACCTGCATTTTCTAATGCTTCCATTGCCCAAGGCTCTGAATAGATGTGAATATCTTTATTATGTAATTCAGCATCATCCATATGGGCGACCACTTCTGGATCATCCGTATCCAATATAGGTGTCTCAAAATTACCTGTCACATAGTCTGACTCTTCAAAAAAAGGATAAGTGTATTCAAAGACGCGATCAATCGGTTCACCACTTTGAACAGCAGCGTCATGAACATGCCGTCCCATCATCATATCGCCCACCATGGATATGCGATAGTTGACATCATCCGAACGTGTCTCAGTAGGCATGTTTGCAGAAAAGTACCAATGATGCCCGAAAAATGGAATAGCTAAAATAACGATAGCGATAGTAGCATGAAGAACAGCTTTTTGACGATGACGGATAGTCACTAACTTTAGTCGATCTTTAAATGATAATTTTTCAGACATAGATAAAACGCTCCTAATCTAAAACAAGTGATAGACGGTAATGATGACAAAAGTAAAAAAAGCGATAACAAATGTTGAAGCGAACGTTGGTAAAACCCCTTGCTTATGTATAGAATTAGCGATTAAACCGGGAACGATAACCCCGATTCCCCTTAATTCCATAATTGGGAAGGGGGTCAGTGGATAGAGATAATCCATCCCCATTTTTAATAAGACACCGACAGTTAACATGGCCGCAAATTTCCTTCGTCCGTATAACACTGTCATTCTTCCAATTAATTGTGTGACAATAAGGAAGGTGAGTAAGCTAATCATACCTACTACGACCACGTACATTAATTGATCAAAAACGAGTGCGAGGTAACCAGGGACAACGAGTCCTGCTGGTACAATTCCGGTTTTCTCGGCATAGAGCAGTGATAGCAATACACCTACAATAATCGCTATATATAAATCTGTCCCAAACACGTTTAGCCAGCTCCTTAGGTTGCGTATTTCTCAATCTCTATGAAATGTCATAATTAAAGATAATGATAGAATGTCTTTTTACTACAGATAAAGGCCCGTAAAGCTTCTAGCTAAAAATAGAGAGGAGAGCCACATCTATTTAGAGGGAGCTAACGGATAATAATGTCCTGATTGAAGTTTTGTTTTATCTGTGAAAACAACGTTAGACGAACGCTTTATCTTTTTTCAGTGACGATAATGAAGTGTGATTACTGCTTGTCATTGTGTCAGCTAGGTCACAAGTGTCTTTCTCAAATTGTTCAATACCTTCTGCTAACTCTTGACCTCCACCGTGAATGTTGCCAATTCCATATATAAGGCTTTTCTCCGGTAATTGTCTAATTTTTTCCAATACATGTTCAGTCGATTGTTTTTCTAAATTAATAATTTTTTTAATAGGCAGTGTCCCATTTTCATAGGCGGTAACGATAGGGGCAACACTTTTCCCTGTTAGTATTAATGAATCTACTTCTAAATGAGGGAGAACATCTTCTGTAAATTGAATTGTTCTGTCAATACGATCATCCCGACAGTTCATAATAATAGTTTTATGATTGTGTGGATAATCTTGTTGCAAAATCTTATGCCATATATTAAGTGTTGAGGTCGCATCGTTAGCAGCGAAGCCATTGAAGAAAAAGCTTGGGGCTTCTTCATGGCCGAATTGATGGACTTTCATTGCACCAGGATCTACAGGTGCATGAAGCATCCCGCGTAACGCCACCTCCCGTTTTACACCGAGAATATCAGCGACAGCTAGCCCGATTGCCGCATTTTCAGCGAACATCATAAAAGGAAATTGTGTTAAGTACGCGTCCTCTACTGAAGCAACATCCGCTACGACCATCTTAGTTCCCCTACTTTCAGCGACCTTTTTAAAATAACGGTTAAAAGTGGTGGGAGGGACGACTAAGTATCCATTTTTCGGGATCGTGCGGGCAAATGCTTCAGCGATTTGATTGATAGTCGGTCCCATAGCATCTAGATGATCGGCCATAACATTCGTAATAATAGTTATATTAGCTTTTACAAATCGCTTTTGAAAAACATCTTGGTAGTCGGGATTAACTGCCATACATTCCGACACAAAGGCCGTTACTTTTCGTTTAGATACCTTATCTACCATCATTTTTTGCTCAGAAATGTTTGGGCCTTGCAAACTGCGGGTAATAGGTTCTTCATCTTCACTGTCCCAATAAAATAACCGGGGAGACGTGCCGGTCGTTTTTCCGGCTACTTGCTGCCCATCTTCTTTTAGAATACCGGTAATTAATCTCGTGACGGTGGATTTTCCTCGAATGCCATTCACGAGGATGCGGGTGGGAATGGTATTAATATTTTTGTCTAATTTTCTCCGTTCACGTATTCCTATGAAAAGGACGATTCCTGCTAAAATAGACAGATAGATGAATTCGTTCATAGTGGTACCTCCTAGTTAGTCAGCGGCGTGGATCTGTTGGTCTGATTATTATAAAAGGACGTGTGAGCACAGGCCGTTTGCTTACTTTAAACCTCATAAATGATGTAGCTTAAAAAACTACTAATCCTTATACCCGTTAAAAAAAGATGAGAATCTTACATTTAGATCACAAAATGATAACTGTTTTTTACGGCTAGTTTCTGTGTTGTCTATTTTTTACCTCCATATAAAAGAATGCGAGTTACTCAATTAGAGATGTATAACGGAACTGAGACAGGAGAGTGGTATGACTCCAAATAAGGCCGTACAGAAACATAATAGAGCCAAAACTTTCATCTTTCATGCCTTATTGATAAACTAAAAAGAGTCTCAGTAAAAGGAGTTATCATATGGAACAATTGGCCAAGCATGTGTTAATAGTCACCTCGGTAGATGCAGAAAAAAATGCTGTTTTATCAGGGATTCAAAACAAAAACACCTTAAATATAGACGTGCAAACAGTAGGAGTTGGGGCTGTAACAGCTGCGGTTAATACAGCTAATCTCCTTGCGAAACATTCGTATGACGTAGTGATTAATATGGGGGTCGCCGGTGGATTCCCTAACAAGGCAAACATTGGAGATGCTGTCATTGCAACCGACATAACGGCAGCAGACTTGGGAGCGGAAAGCGATGATGGCTTTAAACCGATTGAAGAATTAGGATTTGGCCAGTCGGCACTGAGAAGTGACAAGGCAATGGGTGAGCGTTTAACTCAAGAGCTTAACACACGATGCACGTTTTCTATCCATAGTGGCCCCGTGGCGACACTGTCCACTGTTACTGGGACAGCTAAAACATTGAATGAGTTGGAAAAACGAGTGCCGGGAGTTGTGGCTGAAGCGATGGAAGGGTTTGGAGTGGCAATGGCTGCTCATATTGCTAGTGTGCCATTTTTAGAGATACGTACGATTTCAAATTTAGTAGGGCCGAGGGATAAATCAGCTTGGCGGCTTGATGTGGCCCTTCGTTCATTAGAACACGTCAGTAAGCACTTAAAGGAGGTTTTATAAATGAACATCGCTTTTTCACCGTGCCCTAACGATACGTTTACGTTTCATGCATGGGTGAATGGACTTATTAACGGTGCACCTGAACTTCACGTGACGTATGCTGATATTGATAAGACGAATTATTGGGCAATGGCTCATAAGGGGCCTGAAATCATGAAGATTTCGTATGCGGCATTACCGTACGTGTTGAGTGATTATCAGTTGATTCCATGCGGAGGCGCACTTGGTCGGGGATGTGGCCCGTTAGTGTTGACGAAGGGGAATGATAACGCTGCTAATCTGTCTGAAAAAACAGTGGCGGTTCCTAGTGATAAGTCAACTGCTTTTATGTTGTTCACGTTATGGGCAGCGCAAAATGTTCCCCATGGAATAGGTAAGGTGGTTGTGCTGCCATTTAATGAAATAATGCCAGCTGTTAAAACTGGTAAAGTGGATGCGGGCCTCGTCATACATGAAGCTAGATTTACATACAAACAGTACGACTTAACAATGATGGTGGATTTAGGTGACTGGTGGGAAGAAGACACGGGGTTGCCGATTCCATTAGGGGCGATCATTGCTAAAAGGTCATTAGGAAAAAAAGAAGAGATTACCGAATGGATACGCCGATCTGTAGAGTATGCTTGGAAACATCCAGAAGCGTCAATGGACTATGTTATGGGTCACGCAGACGAAATGTCAGTGGATGTGGCGAAATCGCATATTGATTTATACGTCAATGAGTTTACGGAAAAATTAGGTGAGGATGGTTATGCTGCTATTGAATCCCTGTTAAGTAGAGCTGCTGCTGAAGGGGTTGTACCTCAATGTGATTTAGCTAGGCTTAGGGATTGAAATTGAAGATTGCCGTTATGTGAGACGGGCAGGGAATATATAAAACAGCGTGTGGATGAGATTCCCACACGCTGTTTTAATTAAGCTTTCTAGGAGAAAATATCCCCCTATAATCTACTACTACTTTGATCAATTTTATCCCACTCTTAAAGGGGCAGTAAAACCCCACCTCAAAACTTAATTTAGGTGGGGGATAAAGGAAAACTCCCACCGATTGAAGCTTAGCTTTATATGACTAGAAGGTCGGCTTTCTTACTGAATATCATATGATTGTCGTTCCTGAATGGCACCGTCAGATTTGTGAATAACGAGGTGTGTTTGTTTATTTTCAGCTATCTCTTTAGCTCGCTTAATGGCTTCTTGCTTATTCTCAAAGACTTCAGACGGCTGCTTGGCCTCTTCCGCTTGCACCGCCCAGCCATTTTCATGCGGATAAACGTGTTCGCCTTTTTCCATCAGTTCGGGTCGGGAAGATGAGTGGTTGTCACCATCGCGCTTTTTTAAATCTTTATCACGTTTATATGTTATCTCTTTAATCTCTTTCTCACTGGCGTGACTGTACCATTCTTTAGCTTGCTCTGTTGCGATTGGAATGGCGCGGCCTTCTTCATACCCTTCATCAACCATAGCATTGGCAATGTCTATCGCCTTTTTCTTAATAGGCGTCTTTAGGTTTTTTAAAGAGTCAGGATAATCGTTTGTATCCCATGGCATATGAAACACCTCCATCACGTTGTTGTCCTTTCTTTACCACATTTGGTGGGAAGCTAAACAACAGTGGATGGAGGTGAATCGTTATAGAGATTTAAAAGAACGGAGTCTAAGAGTGTTTAAAACGACTGATACGGAGCTGAAAGCCATGGCGGCCCCAGCAATCATTGGGTTGAGTAACCAGCCAAAGAACGGATAAAACACACCTGCCGCAACTGGAATAAGGATAACATTATATCCGAATGCCCAACCTAGATTTTGCCAAATCATCCGCATTGTTGAACGAGATAAGCGTAGTGCTGTCACCACACTCATAATATCTCCACGCATAAGTGTCATATTAGCTGTCTCCATCGCCACATCCGTTCCTGTGCCGATGGCAATCCCTACATCTGCTTGAGCGAGCGCTGGCGCATCATTGATCCCATCGCCAACCATGGCTACCACATTCCCTTCAGCTTGAAGGGCCGCCACTTCTTTCGCTTTATCCTCAGGTAAAACCTCAGCGATAAACCGATCCACACCTGTTTCGTTGGCGATAGCTTGTGCTGTTTTATGATGATCGCCAGTTATCATGACCACGTCCAAACCTAATGATTTCATGTGTTTAATCGCTTGAATAGAGTCTTTTTTGACTGTGTCGGCAACACTGATAATACCAGCACTCATGCCATCTATAGCGATGAACATCGGTGTTTTTCCCTCATTAGCTAAGTGTTCGGCACGAGGAAGTAACTCGGTAAAATCCACTTGGTGATCGCGCATTAATTTAGCATTGCCGATCAAAATGTGTTGTCCATCTACCGAAGCTTCAATGCCTAATCCCGTAATAGCATTTACGTTTTCAGGTTCCGCTAATGGTAACTGTTTCGTTTTTGCATGACGGACAATTGCTTCCCCTAACGGATGTTCAGAGGCTGTTTCAACTGAGCCCGCAATCGTTAATAAGTGATCTTCACTGTATGAATGGCTCGTGAGAATATCAGTTACGGTCGGTTTTCCTTCAGTAATCGTGCCTGTTTTATCAAGGACGACCGTCGTTGTTTTATAGGCTTTTTCCAAGCTTGTAGCATCTTTAATAAGAACCCCATTTTCAGCCCCTTTTTCTGTGCCTACCATAATCGCTGTAGGTGTTGCTAATCCGAGCGCACAAGGGCAGGCAATAATAAGAACGGCGATAAACGTCGTTAAGGCAAAAATACCGGAAGGCTCAGGTCCAATCATGTACCAAATGATAGCTGATAACGTAGCTATAATCACCACAGCTGGAACGAAATAAGCTGAAATGATATCCACCGTTCGTTGAATCGGGGCTTTGGAACCTTGAGCTTCATTGACAAGTCGGATAATTTGGGCCAAGGCGGTATCTTTTCCTATTTTTGTTGCTTTAAAAGTGAAGCTACCAGACGTATTGATCGTAGCACCGATGACTTCATCATCTTTTGATTTCTCAACGGGAATAGATTCACCGGTTAACATTGATTCATCCACAGCGGAGTACCCCTTTATCACGATCCCGTCAACTGGCACACGTTCTCCAGGTCTCACAACGATAAGGTCGTCAATTCGTACCTGTTCCACTGGTATGTCTACTTCTTCGCCATTCGTCACAACTCTAGCTGTTTTAGCCTGCATATTCATTAATTTTTTTATAGCAGTGGATGTTTTTCCTTTTGCTTTAGCTTCAAAATAGCGGCCTAGAAGTATTAATGTGGTAATGACGGTCGTGACATCGTAATAAAGTTGGTAAGGAAATCCCCTCGTTGTTAAGGTTTCAGGAAATAAGGTCATAGCTCCGCTGTATACCCACGCTGAGGTTGTCCCCATTGCCACGAGCACGTTCATATCTGCCGACTTATTTTTTAATACTTTATAACTATTTTTGTAAAAACGCCACCCGGGGACGAGTTGGACATAACTTGTAAGAAGCAATAAGAAATAAGGATTGGCCATCCAATCAGGCACCCAACCGCTTATGTGGGGCATCATGTGTGGCAGGCTACCAATAAGCACGATGGTGGTGACGATTGCCCCGCTGACCACATCTCGCTTTAATTTAGCCGCTTCCTGTTCGTGAGGGTCGTCAGCTAGTTGCGGTGTTTCTTCTTCCAGTAAAGTTGACTCATAGCCAATACTCGTTACTTTTTCAGCAACCTTCTGTGGATTGAAAGACGGGTCTGACGTAGTTACTTGCGCTTGATTCGATGCAAGGTTTACACTGGCCTCCTTAACACCATCTAACCGGTTAATAACCTTCTCAACGCGAGATACACAAGAGGCACACGTCATCCCTTTCACCGAATAACTATATTTCTTTTCGGTCGGATCAGCCTTAGGTTCCGCTTCATAGCCAGCTTTATGAATAGCGTTAACAATCTCTTGTTCAGTCGCTATTTCTGGGTCATATATCACTTGAGCTTGGTTAGTAGCTAAGTTGACACTGACTGAGGAGACGCCTTCTTTTCGATTGATGATTTTTTCCACGCGAGCGACACAAGAGGCGCATGTCATTCCTCGTACGAAAAAATCTTGTTTTTTATCGGTCATTTTCTGATGCCTCCTGTAAAAATCATAGGGTATGTGTTGATATAGTAACAATAGTTATTGAAAATTAAAAGAACTTACAATGTCAGTTTACCATACCCGTGTAAGGTATAAAAGAAATTGTTTTTAAAATTTTAAAATATTTGACATGGGGAGGGAGTTGTTAATGGATAAAAACGGTGAGCAGAGATAAAATCAAAAGTATGCTACTGTTTTAGAAGATGTTTGATACTCAAATGCTATTATTTAAAAGAAAGAATAGAAATAAGTGATCAAGTTATGAATCTTTCACGATAAATCAAGGAGGAGAGATGGAATGTTGACGATACAACTGGCAGAGCCGAAGCATGTGTCTGGAATAGTTACTGTCTGTTCGGAAGCTTATCGAACCACATACAGGGAATTATGTGATCATAACTATATCGAAAGAACGATTCAAACATTTTATAATGAGAAGAGAGTTCTTAACGAAATTAATGAAACGAGTGATGAGTGGGGAGGATGGATCATTGCATGTGAAGGGGAAGCGGTCGTAGGTGCAATTGGTGGTGGGATGACAAGTGCTGAGACGGGAGAAGTATTTGTGCTTTATATCGATCCAAGCCGGCGACATGAGGGAATCGGAACGAAACTTTTAGAAAGATTAACAGATTGGCATAAACAGCAAGGTGCGAAATGGCAATGGGTTTCTGTTATGAAGAATAACGATAAAGGGATTCCTTTTTATGAAGCGAAAGGCTTTCGCCAACAGCACGATCAAAAAACATATCAGTCGGCAGTGGAGGAGAACATTGTGTCTCACCGATATTGTCGAGAAATTTAGCGACATCTTAAAGACGCCTCGGGTTTCTGGTATGCCTTTAAGCGAGAATGCCAATTTGGATAACTAACTGATTAAAAATTAACATGAGGATGTCTCCTTCGAGTAGTAGAAATGTAGCTTTAAAGAGACATCCTCGCATTATCGTTATGTTTGAGGCAGTAGCTTAAATTTTTTGTTCAATTGCTTGAGCGAATTTATTTGCAAAATCAAGACAAATATCTTCATCATCAGGGAATAGCTCAACCTTTAAGCTGTCCGTTACGATTTGACCGCCGCATTCTTTAACCGTATCTTCTAATATATTGACGGCGCCACAGTAAACTTCATAAGCCGTGTCACCAGATCCGAAAATAGCGAATGATTTTCCCGATAGGTCCATCTCTTCCATTTCTTCATGGAAATCTAAGAAGTCATCAGGTAATTCACCGTCTCCCCAAGTGAAAGCACCTAGTATGATATAAGAATAATCGTCCATTTCGCTTGCTTCTGTATCCATGACATCTTGTTTGTCTACCTCAAGACCGGCATTTTTTAAGCCCTTCTCAATAATATCAGCCATTTCTTCCGTGTTCCCTGTCATGCTTGCAAATACGAGTAATACTTTGGACATTAGTAAACAACTCCTTTAGAAATTTAATGAACATGCTGGGGCATGTAAGACGTTGAAAATAATGATTCATAAAGCCCTGCTACGAGAAAGCGATCCTCGTGATTTGTAACACGCCAACCGTGGCCGTGAATCCGTGTACATGGTACTATTTTCTGCTCAGAAAGATAGACTCTCGCCACGTGGCTTAAGCCTTGTTTATCGTGGGAAGTAGTCGTGTAAAGGTACCCGTTGTGTTCAGAAAGGTCTAAATAACATGCTTCTTTTACTGTAGCGTGGCACGTTTTCCAAGTTATGCTAGAGGTGTTTTGTGATGCTAGTTGGGCAAAATCAACGCTTCCTAAATTTTTTCGGCAAGTACCAGCAGCACATATGAGCGTGTTATCACGCTTTAGTAGTGAGGCAATCATACGTCTATCATGTTTGAGTCGCTTTACGTGATGATTCGTTAAATTAACAGACCATACGCCCCCGTAACGGGAATGGATTTTTGTGCCCAGGTAAAGCGTTGATCCATCAATGCAAATGGAGCGGATCGCTGGTTGATCTTGGCCGAGGAGCTGGAAGGGTTGATATGTCTGCCATGTGTCACCGTAGTCGAATGATAGATAAAGTTGATAATTGCTGTGTGTGACGATCATGTGTGCTGAGTTTATACATATACTCCAAGCAGAAGCCGAGGTAGGAAGTTTTTTATGTGACCATGTACGTCCTGCGTCTAAACTAATAATAAATCTCCCAGCATCACCAGAGCCGGCAATAATATGATCACGTGATGTTAAATCTAAAATGCGCTCTTTTACATCACATGCTTTCTCATGAATGCCTTCTTTCGTAATGTGTAAAATGCCATCGGAAACAGCAAGGAAATAGTCGCTGTTTGTCCCGCTAACAACCGCCGTAGCCCCTTCAAAACAGTCAGACAAACGCAATAAGGTCACCTCATCTCAAATAACTAGCCTAGTATTGATTTTATTGAGAATGATTATCATTGTCAATGTTTTTTTGTAATTGTCTTTCATGTGTAATGGGGACACCTTTTATTTGTCGGTACTTGGCAAGAAAATACATATAAAAAGCCCTGTTGCCTACAGGACTTTCTATCCCACTCTAAAGGGGCAGTAAACCCCCCACCTGAAAACTTAAGAAAAGGTGGGGATAAACTGCCCCTAAAGGTCCATAAAGTTAAACTAACAATCAGTGGGGGATGAAGGGAAAATCCCACTGATTGAAGCTTAGCTTTATGAGAGTAATATAAGGTTATTTTTTAAAGGAGTGAGGTAATTTGTGAGAGGGGACACGTGAGAGGATAATCCATGCTAATAAAGCGCCAGAAATACTGGATACAAAGAAGCCAGGGACGAAAAAGAATACACCGGCAGCTTGACCTAAGAATATATGGGCGATAGGGACAGCTAAAAGTGAGCCAATGAAAGCTGTTCCGATTACTTCTCCTAGAGCAGCAGCACCTTTATGCTTAAAAGTCCGGTAGGCGATGCCAGCTAATAAGGCCCCTACCATTCCTCCCGGAAAAGCAAGCAATGTCCCTATCCCTAAGAGGTTTCGTAATAGCCCAATAGCAAATGCAATCAAGACGGCTGGTCCAGGTCCTAAAAGGACAGCGGCGATGACGTTCACAGCGTGCTGGACAGGAAATGCTCGCGCTACACCAGCAGGAAACCATATAAACATAGCTCCCACTAGTCCGATGGCGATCAACATAGCCATTAATGTTAATTTGTAAGTTCGTGTCATGTGTTGAGCCTCTCCCTAAAATTAAATTGATGAAAGGACTAAAAAAACCAAGTCCTCTCATGACGATGAAAGAACCTGGCTCTGGTCACATAAACATGCGTGTTTACTGTTACGTGACTACTTTCCTACGCTGGTATGAGCCAGATCAGGTTCATGAGGGTTAAAAGGTTTTTACCTTTCTCTCAGTCCAAAATTTATGGACACCCCTAGTAGTTCATCTAGTTTCTTAGATTGTATCAAACGTCTCTTAAAAGTCAATTAAAGAGAGAATTTAGTCCCTATATTGTTGAGATCATACTTGAGTAATGGGATTGATACATAGGCAGTAATCATCATATTTAAGAATAAGTACGTGTGTTATGAGAGAAAACAAGATAAAATACAAAGTGTAGAAGAGAAAACTAGCGGGAAAGAGAGTCTGACAAGCCCCCATTATACAGGGGCGGTATCACAACAAAGAATAAGACATTAAGAATAAACGACAATTATTATAAACTGGTAGGAGGGATTGAAAATGAAAATAAGAGGTATGCGTGAGAGATTGATTATCGGGTTAGAGTGGGCAGGGACATTTGAGGAAGCAGCTGAAGGAAAGATACACCCAGTTATCAATGAAGCTAAACAACGAATAGAAGACATCAAAGGAAAAGTAAATCCCCATGAATTTATCGGAGTGTCTACCCATGACAGGAGAGATGGTTTTACGTACATCGGTGGCTGGGAAGTAGATAATGGCACAGATGTGCCCCGTGGCATGACATATCGGATTATTCCTGAAGGTGATTACCTTATTTATAAACATCGAAAAGATAAAGATATTAGTGAGACGTATAAGGAAATTAAAGAAGAGTTAATAGAAAGAGGTCTGACGCCATTGAAGCCTGAAGACATAGACGCTTTTGATGACATTCCCCTGAAGATTGAGCTTCATAACGCCGAAAAAATATTAGTTGATGAACCGATCTTTGAGATTCATATCCCAGTTGCCAGGTAAGACCTATCATTCGTAAAACTAGGAGGTTGTCAAAGCAATCTCCTAGTTTTTTTGAGTGAATATTTAACACGAACAGGCGAACCATAATAAATCATCTATCACATGATTGTATTTAAGAAAAGGCTGTGGTGAAAGATGGGCCCCTCGGAGGATCAGCAACGTGTTAAGAGGCAATGAGGCGAAAGGCTTCATGGCATCATGCAGCTGAAAATTCTTTATTGAGCCGTCTCTTAATTAATGAAAGACGGTTATGAAAAAAAGGCGTGTACGTGTTTCGAATAGGAAGCAATTAAAAAGGGATGGAAGAAAGAGTCGAATTGTGTGGGAAATCATTGATGCATTATTTTTTGAAAAAGAGTTGCATATTTTCAGAAATTTCGATACAATTGGGAACAATTAGATTTAGATTGGGAAATAAATGAATATAATAGAACGTTCTTATCACGAGAGGTGGAGGGAAAGGCCCTAAGAAACCTCAGCAACCAGCCGGCTTTATGCGGTCAGGTGCTAATTCCTGCAAGAAGACAACTTGCAAAGATAAGGAGAGGACTAAAGTGCATGGTATTAAGCAACCTTCTTCTTATTTTTGAAGAAGGTTTTTTGTCGTAGTGAGGTCTTTTCTAAACGTCCACACATGTGGATAGGAACAAAGGTATCGATAAGTTGGATCGCATGCTACTAAAGGAGGGGTTGACGTTAAATGAGTAAAGACACGAACGAGTTAGAAACAAAGATTGTGCAAATTGGAAACCGCAGTGAATCATCAACTGGAACGGTTAGTCTTCCTATTTATTGTTCCACGGCATACAGACATGAAGGGATTGGGCAATCGACTGGTTATGATTATTCGAGATCAGGAAATCCGACGCGGGAAGTGCTGGAAGAGGCGATCGCCTCATTAGAAAGTGGTGATCAGGGGTTTGCCTGTTCTTCTGGGATGGCTGCCATCCAAGTTGTCCTATCACTATTTAATAGTGGTGATGATATCTTAGCAGCGAGTGATTTATATGGCGGAACCTATCGTCTATTTGAAGCGTGTTGGCGGCGCTGGGGAATTACGTTTCAATATGGGGATGTAACAGATATTGAATTTTTTAAACAACATATAAAACCCACAACAAAGGCTCTTTTTATTGAAACTCCCACTAATCCATTAATGTACGAAGCTGATTTGGCTGCTTTCAATCAAATAGCGAAAGAGCACGATTTGTTATTAATTGTAGACAACACGTTTTACACACCGTTTTTGCAGAAGCCCATACTAGAAGGGGCAGATATTGTCATTCATAGTGCCTCTAAGTATTTATCAGGACATAATGATGTGATCGCAGGGCTTATCGTCTCTAAAGGTGAAGCCTTGTCAGAACGGTTATATTATATTTTTAACAGCATGGGCCCTATCTTATCACCTCTCGATTCTTGGCTTGTAATTAGGGGAATGAAAACCCTTGCCTTACGGATGGAAAAGCATGAAGTGAATGGAAAAAAACTAGCTGATTTTTTACAGGCACATCCTGCTGTACTTAATGTGAATTATCCGGGAAGAGGGGGCATGCTTTCTTTTCGAGTGAAAAATGAGAAGTGGGTCAACCCTTTTCTACAGAGTTTAAAACTAATAACGTTTGCTGAAAGCCTTGGAGGAGTAGAAAGTTTAATGACGTATCCAGCGACGCAAACCCATGCGGATGTCCCAGAGGAAGTGAGAAATGAGTTAGGCGTATGTAACAGACTGTTACGTTTTTCCGTTGGCATTGAGTCTGCAGATGATTTACGTGAAGATATTGATCAAGCGCTTGCTGCGGCGGTAAAGAAGGAGGAGGAAAGACATGCCTGAAGCACGACAACCATTGAGTATTCAAACACGTCTTTTACATCATTCTCATAAAACGGATGCCTCAACTGGAGCCGTGAGTATACCGATACAGCCAGCATCAACCTTTCATCAGAAAAGTGTGGATCACTTCGGAACGTTTGATTACGCACGGTCAGGAAACCCCACAAGGCAAGCATTGGAAGAAACTTTTGCAGAACTTGAAAATGGGACGCGAGCATTTGCATTTGCTTCAGGGATGGCAGCGATTTCGTCCACTTTTATGATGCTCTCTGCTGGTGACCATCTTGTTATTACAGAAGATGTCTATGGAGGGACATATCGGTTCACAACAGAAATACTTCCACGCCACGGTATTGAGTATACGTTTGTGGATATGACCAATGTTGAAGAAGTCAAAAAAGCAATACGTCCAAACACGGCCATGATTTATATGGAAACACCCTCTAATCCCACGATGAAAATCACGCCAATCCGAGAGATTGTCACATTGGCTAAAAATCACGATTGTCTCACCGTACTAGACAATACGTTTATGACGCCAGTATTACAGCGCCCACTAGATTTAGGAGTAGATGTGGTCGTACACAGCGCCACGAAGTTTATCGGTGGCCATAGTGATGTGGTGGCGGGGCTAGCAGTTGTGAAAGATCGTGATTTAGCCAATCAGCTAAAATTTTTACAAAACAGCTTTGGGGCGATTCTCGGACCGAATGATTGTTGGCTCATTATGAGAGGTCTTAAAACAATGCACGCTCGTATGACGTTATCATCTGCTACTGCACATGACATAGCTGTTTGGTTAAACGATCATCCGACTGTTAAACACGTCTATTATCCAGGGCTTGAGAACCACCCTGGTTATGAGTTAAACAACTCTCAAGCAGAAGGGGCAGGGGCAGTGCTGTCATTTGAGTTTTCTGACCGGTCAGCTGTCAAGGCTGTAGTTGAAGCTATGTCGATACCCGTTTTTGCCGTTAGTCTTGGGGCTGTAGAGTCTATTTTATCGTATCCGGCTAAAATGTCGCACGAAGCAATGCCTCCTAACGAACGGGCTAAACGAGGTACTACAGATGGTCTACTTCGTTTATCTGTTGGGCTAGAAAATAAAGATGATTTAATAGCGGATTTTGAGCAGGCTTTCCATAAGATCTCGCGAGAAAAACAAGTACCATCATAAAAAGTAGACTGACAATCTGTTATACAGGGGAGAGGAGTCGAGATGGCACTATTAGATGATTTGCAGCAAAAGATTTTGGTCGGTGATGGCGCGATGGGAACGTTCCTCTATCAGCAAGGCATTCATGGCTGCTTCGAACTATTAAATTATGATCGTCCTGAAAAAGTGTTAAAAGTCCATCAGCAATATATTGAAGCTGGAGCAGATATTATTCAAACGAATACGTACGCGGCTAACCGATTGAAATTGAGACGTTATCAGCTGGAACACCTTGCAGAGGAAATTAATCTTAAAGCTGTCTCTATAGCTAGAGAGGCTGCTGGTGACCACACATACGTTTTAGGGACGATCGGGGGTATTAGTAATGTTCACTTGACAGAATTTGAAACGGAAGAAGTCCAAGCGAGCTTTAAAGAACAAGCTGATGTGCTGCTTACAGCTGGTGTAGATGGCATATTGCTAGAAACGTTCTATAATATTGATGAATTAAGTCTTATCCTTCGTTATTTACGTCAACAGACAAAGGTGCCTATTATAGCCCAAGTGACACTTGGAGATATTGGTGTTCTACAAGGAGGGATATCGTTAAAGGCTGCCCTCGATAGACTTGGAGAAGAGGGGGCTGATGTGGTGGGATTGAACTGTCGAATGGGTCCCCATCACATGCTCCGTTCGTTGGAAGAGCTGCCTTTACCGCTAAAAACATATTTATCTGTTTACCCAAATGCTAGTTTACCAAATGTACGGGATGGTCGTTTTTTCTATCAATCTAACCCTCATTATTTTGGGAAGATGACGGAAGAATTGGTAGCGGAGGGAGCGAGGCTTATCGGTGGGTGCTGTGGTACGACACCCGACCACGTGAAGGCGATTAAGGCCACGGTCCTCAGCAAAGGATTAATGCCAGTTACTAGTAAACCAATAAAGGAAAAAAGGGCTGCTGCTGTTAGTGTCACACCACCAAATGTGGCCCATCCTCTCTCAGATGTCTCGCAAAATAGACAATCAGTCATTGTAGAGTTAGATCCCCCTAAATCCCTGTCAAAAACGGATGAATTTTTAAAGGGAACGAAGGCGTTAAAAGAGGCTGGTGCTGACGCCGTAACTCTCGCTGATAATTCTTTAGCTTCTGCCAGAATAGATAATTTATCGTTAGGTGTATTAATGAAGCAACAGACAAAGGCGAGGCCACTTTTACATTTAGCATGCCGAGACCGTAATCTTATTGGACTGCAATCCCATCTGCTTGGTTTGCATACACTGGGGATTCATGATGTATTAGCGATTACAGGTGATCCTGCTAAGGTGGGGGATTTTCCAGGGGCGTCGTCTGTTTACGATATGGCGTCACTAGACTTAATCAAATTTATTAAACAATTAAATGAAGGCATTTCTTTTTCAGGGAAAGACCTCGGTGAAAAAACCGTGTTTACGGTAGCAGGGGCATTTAATGCCAATGCTCGTTATATTGACAAGGAAGTAAAGCGTCTAGAAAGGAAGATTAAAGCCGGTGCTGACTACTTTATGAGTCAGCCAGTTTATAGTATCGCACAGTTAGAGACCGTCTATGAGGCGACGAAACATTTACCCGTTCCAATTTATATTGGTATCATGCCTCTTGTGAGTAGCCGTAACGCTGAATTTTTGCATAATGAAGTACCTGGCATTATCTTGTCTGATGATGTGAGAAAGCGTATGGCTACTTGCGGCAAAAGTAAATTAGAGGGAGAGAAGGAAGGCCTGCTTTTAGCAAAAGAGCTCATTGATGAAGCAAAAACGTATTTTAACCATATTTATTTAATCACACCTTTTTTACGTTATGAAATGACCGTAGAATTAACACGTTACATTCAAGACATGAGTGAAGAAGAGTCATTGATTCAAGGACAACATAAAACGCAACAGGTAAAGAGGTGAACAGATGACAAAATCTGGTTTTGAACACGCATTAAAGCAAAGGATTTTAGTGTTAGATGGGGCAATGGGAACGATGCTTCAAGATGCCGATTTAACGGCAGAGCACTTCGGTGGGGAAGAGTTTGAAGGATGTAATGAGTACTTAAATATTACTGCCCCTCATGTGATTAGTCATATTTATAGGGCTTATTTAGAGGCGGGTGCGGATATAATTGAAACGAATACATTCGGTGCCACAAGTCTTGTATTGGCAGACTATGACCTTCAGGCATTAGCTTATGAGTTGAATAGAAAAGCAGCAGAATTAGCTGTAAAGGAAGCACAGCGGTTTTCCACCGATGATAAACCACGTTTTGTCGCTGGTGCCATGGGTCCTACGACAAAATCTTTATCTGTCACAGGCGGAACGAGCTTTGCTGAGTTAACGAGTACGTATCGGGAACAAGTTGAAGGTTTGTTAGACGGTGGCGTCGATATCTTACTTTTAGAGACAAGTCAAGATATGCGTAATGTGAAGGCGGCTTACGTGGCAATTGAACAAGCATTTGAAAAGCGTCATGCTCAAATTCCCTTAATGTTTTCTGGGACAATTGAGCCGATGGGGACGACGTTGGCAGGTCAAACGATCGATGCTTTTTATATTTCATTGGCTCATATGAAGCCAACCGTCGTGGGACTTAACTGTGCTACAGGCCCGGAATTTATGCAAGACCATCTCAGGACGTTATCTGAAATAGCTCCTTCGTACGTTCATTGTTATCCAAACGCAGGATTGCCTGATGAAGAAGGCCATTACCATGAATCACCAAAGTCATTAACGAAAAAGTTGATAGATTTTGCGGAAAAGGGATGGTTAAATATCGTGGGAGGTTGTTGTGGGACAACACCTGATCATATTCGTGAAATGGCTGAAGCGGTAAAAGAATATGAACCGAGACGCCTTCCGGACAATACCCGGCATAGCGTGTCAGGCATTGAACCACTCATATATGATACTGATATGCGCCCTTTACTCGTTGGAGAAAGGACGAATGTCATTGGCTCAAGAAAGTTCAAACGGCTTATTGCGGAAGAAAAGTATGAAGAAGCGTCTGAAATAGCCAGGGCACAAGTGAAGCGTGGGGCACACGTTATTGATATTTGTTTGGCTGACCCTGATCGTCATGAACTGGCAGATATGGAGAACTTCCTCCATCATGTGATTAATAAAGTAAAAGTCCCCCTCATGTTAGATTCAACGGATACGTCGGTTATTGAGAAGGCACTCACTTATTCACAAGGGAAGGCAATTATTAATTCTATTAACTTAGAAGACGGCGAAGAAGAATTTAAAAAAGTAGCAGAGCTTATTCACCGATTTGGCGCAGCGGTCGTCGTCGGGACGATAGATGAAGAAGGAATGGGTGTGAGTGTGGAGCGGAAAGTAGCGATTGCAGAGCGGTCGTTCGATTTATTGGTCAATGGTTACGGGGTATCCCCGCAAGACATTATTTTTGATCCTCTTGTCTTTCCTGTTGGGACAGGCGATGAACAGTACATTGGTTCAGCTGAGGCTACTGTTGAAGGCATACGAAAAATTAAGGAGCTATTTCCACAATGTCTAACAATACTAGGCGTAAGTAATGTGTCATTCGGCTTGCCGCCTCTAGGCCGTGAAGTGTTAAATGCAGCATTTATGTATCATTGTACGAGAGCTGGGTTAGACTATGCCATCGTCAACACGGAAAAATTAGAAAGGTACGGCTCCATTTCAGAAGAAGAACGCCAGTTAGCTGATGATTTGTTATTCCGTACAAATGACGACACATTAGCAGCCTTTACGGATTTCTATCGGAAGAAAAAACCGCGAAAGGCAACTGCGGTGAAAAAGCTTCCGCTGAAAGAACGGCTGGCTGACTATATTATTGAAGGTTCAAAAGATGGCTTGAATGATGATTTAGCAGAGGCGCTTAAAACGTATCGTGACCCGCTTTCGATTATTAACGGTCCATTAATGGATGGGATGGATGAAGTAGGGAAGTTGTTTAACAATAACGAATTAATCGTGGCCGAGGTGCTTCAAAGTGCTGAAGCGATGAAAGCGGCTGTGGCATATCTCGAGCCCTACATGGAAAAGAAGGCTGATGATCGTGGGAAAGGGAAAATTCTACTTGCAACGGTTAAAGGAGATGTACACGATATAGGGAAAAACTTAGTGGAAATCATTTTACAAAATAATGGTTTCAGCATTGTTAATCTCGGTATTAAAGTTCCGCCGAATGACATTATCGACGCGGTAGAGCGTGAGAAACCTGATGCTATCGGCTTATCAGGACTATTAGTAAAATCAACACAACAGATGGTGTTAACTGCTAATGACTTACGGGAAAGAGGCATCTCCATTCCTATTTTAGTAGGTGGGGCAGCTCTCACAAGGCGATTTACGGAGAATAAAATTTCTAAGCAATACGAAGGACTTGTCCTCTATGCAAAAGATGCCATGACAGGGTTGGAATTAGCGAATAAATTAGCACGGCCTGAGGACAAAAAGGAGCTAATAACCCTCCATAAAAAGCGGCAGAAAGAAATTAAAGAACAAGACTTACATGGTGATGTAGCCAAAAAACAAGGTGTTACTTCAGGGACTAAAGTACTTACTAGACGAAGTGAGACAGAAAATAGTCCGATATTTATACCAGAAGATCTTTCTTTGCATGTCCTGCGGAATTTCCGTTTATCACATTTGTTACCTTATATAAATATGCAGACCCTACTCGGACAACACCTAGGTATTCAAGGGAATATTGCCCGCAATTGTGAGCGGGGAGATAAGAAAACACTTGAATTAAAAGAAAAGGTCATGGCATTTCTACACAAAGCAGAAAAGGAAAGGCTACTGCAAGCGAATGGCATGTATCGTTTTTACCCTGCACAGGCGGACGGAGACAGTGTCTTGATCTTTGACCGCGATGATCATACGCGCGTGTTGGAACGCTTTGATTTTCCAAGACAGTCGAAACCACCTTATCTATGTTTAGCAGATTTTCTGAGGGATAAAGCAGATGGGGAAATGGATTATGTCGGTTTTTTAACAGTAACAGCAGGAAGTGGTGTGAGAGAGATAGCCGAAAAAGCGAAACATGAAGGCAATTATCTGTACAGTCACCTCGTTCAAGCAGTGGCATTAGAAGTGGCAGAAGCCTTTGCTGAGCGAATTCATCAGCTTATGCGTGATAAGTGGGGCTTCCCTGATTCAGCCGATTTTACGATGAAGGAACGGTTCTCCGCCCGTTACCAAGGAGTTCGTGTCTCCTTTGGGTATCCAGCTTGTCCAAATTTAGAAGACCAAGCTAAACTTTTCAACCTTTTAGAACCATCCAAAATTGATGTTCAGCTCACAGAAGAGTATATGATGGAACCAGAAGCTAGTGTGTCTGCCATGGTATTTGCCCATCCTAAAGGAAGATACTTTAGTGTTTAAATAGTGAGAGATCAGACGTTGCCCTCATAAATAATTATTTATGAGGGCAACGTCTTATTTTATCAAATGAGAAGTCGTATTCTATTGTTGAAAGGATCAGTGACGACGAGCGCATTTCCTTGATGATTAACGGGCCTTTCCTGACTTCTTAATCTCTCTACTGCCTTAGTACGACTAGCTTCATTAGGATAAAAAACGTCGAAGCTTTTAATGCCAACACTGTTTTCTGGTGGGGATGACGCGTTTTTACTCGACCATGTATTTAATCCCAAATGGTGGTGATAATCATCACTAGAGATAAACAACGCTTGTTCACCGAATTGTGAGACGATATTAAATCCGAGGCCGTCGCAATAAAAATGCTCCGCTTGTTTTAAATCGGCCACTTGTAAATGAAGATGACCCATTACAGTGCCAGAGGGCATGCCTGCCCACGGGAGGTGTTTTCCAGCGTCGAGCACAGCCTCTGCATTAAGTGGATCAGTTGTCATCGTGACACGACCGTTTTGCCAAATCCATTCTTCAGATGGACGGTCGCGATAGACTTCAACGCCATTACCATCAGGATCAGCCATATAGATAGCTTCACTTACGAGATGGTCTGATGCCCCTTGCAAAGGGTAGTCGTGGTCGAGCATATGTTTAAGAAAGCTCCCTAAATCAGCTCTTGAAGGAAGTAAAAGAGCAACGTGATAAAGGCCGGTTGTGCGAGGTGGACGCGGTACGTATTCACCGGCTTGTTCAATTGTTAAAAATGGCGTTTTTTTATTGCCTGTAAAGGAAACAGTTGTGACAGACTCACTGAAAATAGATAACCCAAGAATGTCTCGGTAAAATGACATAGAAGTAGCTAAATCTCTTACTTTTAAGTGAACATGACTGATAAATGTGGCCGATGCTTCGTGAAAGGGCATAGCCATTCCTCCTTAGCACTTTAATTTTGTAAGTAATTGAATTAATTATAGATTCAATTGTATAGAAGAATCAAATTAAACGCCTATTGTAAAATAACTGTCGGCATAGGCGGAGAGCCTCTACGATCAAGGGCATCCCCTTAAGCTAATTAGGCAATACAAGAGGTACTGCCCAAATAACGTGCTTTTTTAGAGGAAGCATGTCGAGATATGTAGAGAATTAAATATATTCGTTGACAATATTGTAGAATCATGATAATTTATGAATAGATTAATCGCTTACAATCTCAAATTGAGGATTGTTACTGTTCGGCAGGCAAAACCTGAGTTTGATAAAGTGACCTACGGGCTAACTTTATTAAATTTAGGTTTTTTTTATATATTTATACAATCCATATATTGGAATGGCGAGGGGGTGGTGAATGTGGACATAAAAAAAGTACTTAACAACAACGTCGTGCTAACAGAGGGAGAAAATGAACAAGAGCTCGTTGTCATGGGGAGAGGGCTGGCCTTTAAGAAAAAAGTCGGAGATGAGATCGAACAGTCAAAAATTGAGAAAACCTTCGTGCTAGAAAATCAAGGTGTTTCTGACAAACTAGCAGAACTTTTAAACGATGTATCTGAGACTTATTTACAACTGTCCGATAAAATCATTACGTATGCCAAATCGCAGCTGCCAAATAAGCTAGATGATTATATATACGTAGCGCTAACCGATCACCTCAGCTTTGCTCTTAGTAGACATAAGCAAGGTATGCAGTTGAAGAATCCATTACTGTGGGAAATTCGTAAATTTTATAAGAAAGAATACGAAGTGGCGCGCCATGCATTAGATATTATTAAAGAAGATACTGGCTATGTGTTAGAAGAAGATGAAGCCGGCTCTATTGCCCTTCACCTCCTCAATAGTCAAATATCTGGAGAAGGACTTGAATCAATGGTTCACGTTACTAAGATGGTGAACGATATATTAAATATTGTAAAATATCACTTCGGCATGGAGTTGGATGAAAGCGCCATTAGTTATGAACGATTTTTAACCCACTTACGTTTTTTTGCTTTTCGACTTGTGAAAAATGAAGTAGGATCTGAGCATCCAGATGACTTTTTATATGAACAAGTGAAAAGAAAATACGAGGAAGCTTTTCATTGTAGTGAAAAAATTACTAAATATGTTGATAAAACACACGGTAGACAAATATCAAAAGATGAAATGGTATACCTTACTTTGCATATATATAGGGTCACACAAAGACATCAATGGCATACGAAGAAGACCGACTGAAGGATTGTTACTGATTTATGCAGGCAAAACCTAAGTTACGGCCGTATCGAGCAACATCTTTGCTCGTGTTAACGGCGTGATTTAGGTTTTTTTGTTTTTTAAGAAAAGGATTAATCAAAATTTTTGAGCCTTTTATTATTTCGGGAGGTGATGTTATCCATTGAGAGGAAGCACAATTAAGTAGGTTCTTCCAGAAGCTAGTGAGCAGGAGACGTTACATATTAAATTGGACACATCTATAGACGTTTTAATGGAAATAAGGAGGATTTATCATGGAGCATAGTCAAACGGCCAAAGAGATTATACATCTCGTTGGTGGTGAGGAAAACATTCAAAGCGTTATTCATTGTATGACACGGTTACGTTTTAACCTTTACGATAAAGAGAAGGTTGATCGTACAAAATTAGAAGGTGTAGATGGGGTATTAGGGATAAACCTCAGTGGTGAACAATTTCAAATCATTATTGGTAATGATGTTCCGAAAGTGTACAAGGAGATCATTGCCAATACAAATTTAAAAGAAGAAAGTAGTAACGAGAAGAAGGAAGGCAAGAAAAACATTATAAGTGCTCTTTTTGATGTGATTTCTGGCGTGTTTACACCGATTCTTCCAGCTATCGCTGGGGCAGGGATGATCAAAGGACTTCTCGCCTTAGCAGACACATTTGGTTGGCTTAGTGATACGAGCCAAACGTATATTATTCTCAGTGCATTAGGAGACGGTGCGTTTTACTTCTTACCGCTTATATTGGCTGTTAGTGCCGCACGAAAATTTGGCAGTAACCCGTATATCGGGGCAGCCATTGCCGCAGCTTTGTTGCATCCTGATTTAACAGCATTATTTGCTATTGGAGAACCTATTTCTTTTATCGGGTTACCAGTGACGATTGCAACCTATTCTTCAACGGTCATCCCAATTCTATTAGCGATTTGGATTGCGTCTTATGTGGAATCGTGGATAGACCGTGTCACACATGCATCGCTTAAACTGATTGTTGTTCCCACACTGACATTGCTCATCGTCGTGCCAGTGACTTTAATAACCGTCGGACCATTAGGCACAATATTAGGTGACTACTTATCAGTAGGGATTAATTTCTTATTCGAAAACGTGGGTGTACTAGCGATGATTTTATTGAGTGGTACATTCTCTGTTATCATTATGACAGGCATGCACTATGCACTTATGCCAATAATGATTAACAACATTACAGTCGGTGGATTTGATTACATGATTCCTGCCATGTTTCTTGCCAATATGGGACAAGCAGGTGCAGCTTTTGCAGTATTTCTACGATCGAAGAATACGAAATTTAAATCATTAGCCATGTCTACGAGTGTCACAGCCCTCATGGGGATTACAGAACCTGCCATGTATGGTGTTAACGTGAGGCTGAAAAAACCATTTATTGCTGCTTTAATTGGTGGTGCAGCTGGTGGTGCTTTCTATGGTCTCACAAACGTAGCCGCTTATATTTTAGGTGGTAATGCCGGTTTACCAGGCATTCCAACATTTATTGGGCCAGGTATGAACTTTGGATATGCCCTCATCGGTTTAGCTATTTCCTTTATAGTTGCAACGGTAGTCGCTTACTTAATTGGATTTGAAGATGTTCCACAAGAAAGTAGTGTAACAGCACCAGCTGAAGAAACAGGAGACAAAAAAACAGTCAGTGATCTATCTGGAGAAGGTGTTGTAAGCCCATTGACAGGTGAAATTAATCCCCTTAGTGAAGTCAATGACCCAACTTTTTCAGAAGGTATTATGGGCCAAGGATTAGCGATTGAACCGACTGAGGGTATTGTCGTATCACCGGTGTCAGGTAAAATCGTTACCCTATATCGGTCGTTGCATGCTATCGGTATTAAAAGTGATAATGGGGCGGAGATCCTTATTCATGTAGGAATCGACACGGTCCAACTTAATGGGAAGTACTTTACGAAGCATATTGAAGAAGGAGCTGTTGTAAAACCTGGTGATCAATTAGTGTCGTTTGATATAGAGGGTATTCGCTCTGAAGGGTATGAGCTTACGACGCCTATTATTATTACCAATAGTGACAGCTATGAGATGATTACACCAATTAAGACAGATGGATCTATCGAACGTGGGTCCGACCTGATGACCCTTGTGGCAGAAGGTAACTAAGAGGTAGTCTATACCTTTGTTATGACGTCTCTATTGTAAGTACTAAAGCCAATCCATTTCGTCCACAGACATGTGATGGGGGGGAAGGTAGAACAAACTATTTAAATGAGGAAAGGACGATGAACAGATGTCAGAGTTGAAACAATTTCCGGAAAATTTTTTATGGGGTGGCGCTATCGCCGCAAACCAAGTTGAAGGCGCTTTTGATGAAGACGGTAAAGGGCTATCTATCAGTGATGTTGTAAAAGTTGTGAGGCCTGAAGACAGAAAAAAAATGAAAATCCCTTTTCCAACAACAGCTGAAGTTCAAGAAGCATTAAATGACACGAATCATAAAAATTACCCGAAGCGGTATGGTATTGATTTCTATCACCGTTACAAAGAAGATATTGCGTTGTTTAAGGAACTAGGCTTCAAAACATTAAGGGTGTCCATCGCATGGGGGCGAATCTTCCCAAATGGTGACGACGCAACTCCTAATGAAGCGGGATTAAAATTTTATGATAATCTATTTGATGAACTAATTAAAAACGGTATTGAGCCTGTTGTTACACTGTCCCATTATGAAACACCGCTTAATCTCACATTGACATACAAAGGGTGGACAAATCGAAAGCTCGTGGACTTCTTTGCTAAGTATGCTGAAACTGTTTTTGAGCGTTACAAAGACAAAGTAAAGTACTGGATTACGTTTAATGAAATTAATTGTATTTTAATGGCACCGTATATCGGAGGCGCTTTCTTACGTGACCATGTAGCTGAAGGAGAACTGTTACAGGCACAATTTCAATCTGCCCATCACCAGTTTTTAGCTAGTGCCAAAGCGGTTGAAGCCCTTCATCGTATTATTCCAGATGGTAAAATTGGATGTATGGTCGTCGGTATGATCAACTATCCGAACAGTCCTCATCCAGACGATGTCATGACAGCACTAAATGACCAGCGCAACACATTCTTTTTCACAGATGTTATGACTCGTGGGCATTATCCAGCTTATATGACAAGTTTCTTCAAAGAGAATGGCATTACCATTCAAAAGGAAGCAGAAGACGATGCCATCTTAAAAAATAATGTCGTTGATTATGTTGCTCTCAGCTACTATATGTCATCTGTGTCTGCCCGTCCAGAAACTGAAGGAGAAAAAGCAGCAGGTAACTTATTAAGTAGCTTGAAGAACCCTTATCTTGAAGCGTCTGACTGGGGTTGGCAAATTGATCCGAAGGGGCTAAGAACGTTATTAAATATGTTCTATGACCGCTACGAAAAGCCACTATTTGTCGTGGAAAATGGTTTAGGAGCTTTTGACGAAGTTGAAGACGATGGTAGCATTCACGATGATTATCGCATTGCTTATTTACGTGAGCATATTAAGGAAATGGGAAAAGCGATTGAAGATGGCGTGGACCTTATTGGGTATACTGCTTGGGGGCCGATTGATCTTATTAGTTTCTCTACATCTGAAATGTCCAAGCGGTACGGCTTTATCTACGTTGATCAAGATGATTACGGTAATGGCTCGCTTAAGCGGTCCAAAAAAGACAGCTTTTACTGGTATCAAAAAGTAATTGAAACAAATGGAGAAGAGCTATAACACTAAAGAGCCTTGGAAACTGCTTTCCAAGGCTCTTTAGACTAATAAAGTGTATGACAGAAGATAAAAATAGCAAGCAAAGTTTTTCTTTAAACGACCTGCTTATGTGGCAGGGGATACTTTCTCCTTCACGGCTTTCACATCATATGTTTGATGAGAAGAACTTATAATATGTTCAGGTTTTGCTTTCCCACGGCTTTGGCGATGCATATTTAAATGCGGCTCACTCTTTTCCCATTGTTTCCATGCCTCTTCAGACTCCCAGCGAATCATAATAACCACTTCATCGGGGCCTTTACGCGTTTCTTTGACTAACACACTTAAATCCACAAAGCCTTCAGCTTCTTCAACTACTCCTGGACTTGCGAATTGATCAACAACTTTTTGGGCAGAGCCGTGCGTTACATGGATGTTTTTCATTTCAATAAACATATGTATCACTCCATAAAAGGGATTTGCTCTCTATTTTAATTGAGAAAGAGAATCATTGTCAATTAAATGCTCTTAAATTTCTAATAATCTGGGGGTTGCTACTTCGGGTTAAGGAAGTTTAAATAGTGTTTACGTGATATAACTAAATGCTCGATATACACGGGGAGCTAAATGAAAACGAATTGAGTAAACAGGCTGATTTTTTACTTCAAAAATTGGCGAAAGATATAGGTGAGCGGTGACAGGTGCCCCTTTAACGTGATAAAATAAATCGTATTGATGAACTGACAGAGTAAAAGGAGTGACAGGGTATGAGCACAGATAAAGTACTAGTTTTCGGACATCAAAATCCTGATACGGATACGATTTGTTCTGCGTTAGTTTACGCGGACTTGAAGCAACAATTGGGAATGAATGTTGAAGCTGTTAGACTTGGAGAAGTTGGTGCTGAGACGCAATATGCACTTGATGAATTTGGCGTAGACGCCCCACGCTACGTGAAAGAAGTGGCGAACGAAGTAGATAAAGTTATCCTTGTAGATCATAATGAACGCCAACAAAGTGTCCAGGACTTGGACAAAGTGCAGGTAATGGAAGTGATTGATCATCACCGTATTGCTAATTTTGAAACGGAAAGTCCTCTATACTACCGAGCGGAGCCTGTTGGGTGTACAGCAACCATCCTTAATAAGTTATATAAAGAACATGACGTTTCTATCAAAAAAGAGATGGCAGGTTTAATGGTATCGGCGATCATCTCAGATTCCCTCTTATTTAAATCTCCGACGTGTACAAAGGAAGATATAGAGGCTGCTAATGAATTGGCCAAAATAGCTGAGGTGGATTTAGAAGCTTACGGCTTAGAAATGCTAAAAGCAGGGGCCGACATGAGCGATAAGACAGTTGATCAACTACTGAATATGGATGCTAAAGAGTTTACAATGGGAAGTCATAACGTGCAGATCGCCCAAGTTAATGTGGTAGATACGAATGATGTTCTAGACCGTATTAACGAGGTGAAAGCAGAGATGGAGGCAGTTCTTGCTAAGAAAGGCCTAAGCCTATTTTTACTAGCGGTCACAGATATTTTAACGAATGACTCTCTCGCTATAGTGGTTGGTGAACAAACTAAAGCAGTGGAAAGTGCGTTCGATGTGACGCTCAACGATGGTCAAGCAACACTTAAAGGTGTGGTGTCACGCAAAAAACAAATCGTACCACAATTAACAAACGCCCTTTCTTAATTGTAACGAACGGCTTGGAGAGCTTTTTCTCTAAGCTGTTTTTTAGCTCATGTTACTGATGGTTAATAAAAATGAGTATATAAGGCGTGATGTTTCATGAACAAGCTTTCATTTTTACTCGTTCTACTCGGGGCGATCCTTTGGGGCACAACAGGAACCGCACAGTATTTCGCTCCTGACGAGGCTCACCCTGTTGCAGTAGGGACAATGCGATTGGCAGTGGGAGGCACTGTTTTATTTATGATCGGTCTCATGACCAAAAAAGTCGCTTCAATTGAATGGCCGGTAAAAACTATTTTACTTGCTGCATGTGCTATGGCTGCCTACCAGCCGTTATTTTTTTCTGCGGTGGCAACCACTGGTGTCGCCATCGGTACCGTCGTTGCCATTGGAAGCGCTCCTTTAATGACGGGCCTCATCGAGTGGATTGTTTACCGAAGGCGTCCTATAAGACAGTGGTGGATTGCCACTAGTCTATCGATTCTTGGTTGTATCTTACTATTCGTTACCCAAGGCACTATTGAGCTTGATCCTATGGGATTTATTCTAGCATTAGGGGCTGGGTTCGCTTTCTCAACATATACACTTGTCAATAAGGATATCGTCAAAAAAGTTGCGCCTGAGATGGCGGTAGCAGTTGTTTTTACAATAGCCGCGATTATCCTTTCACCTCTGCTATTCGTGTTTGATGTGAGCTGGGTGACAGAGCTAAACGGTTTACTTGTTGTCCTCCAACTAGGCATAGTGGCCACAGCTATTGCGTACCTACTTTTTGTCAAAGGGCTGATGGGTATACCAGCTTCGACAGCTGTCACGTTATCGCTGGCAGAGCCATTAACAGCCGCTCTGCTTGGCGTTGCCATCGTGGGAGAAGTCTTAACCTTATGGGCATCTTTAGGAGTATTCCTTATTTTTGCCGGACTTGCAGTGTTAATCTATACACCTAAAAAAGCTGTCCTAAAGCGTAGCGCTTAGGACAGCCGTAGGGGATGTAAGGTGCTGAAAAAGTCGAGGGTATTGCTGAAAAAATTGGGGTTGTTGCTGAAAAATGGGGAGGTATTGCTGAAAAGAGCGAGGCTGTTGCTGAAAAATAATAAGTTACTGCTTAATCCATTTAAATCTCCCCATATTTTTTGTAACGGTTTTCCAAATAGTTCTGTAGAATCGTCATAACGGAGCAGATCCCCCAATAGATTAATGCGACGAGAATGTACATCGTCATGTAATCCATTTCTCGTCCACCGACTATACGCGCTTGTTGAAAAATCTCTGGTACAGTAATCATAGCGGCCAATGATGATGCTTTAATTAAATCAAGTAAAACATTCGTCAGCGGCGGAATGGCAATGCGTGTTGCCTGTGGTAATACAATTAACTGCAGCATGGGCCAAAACGAAAAGCCGAGGGATTTAGCTGATTCCCATTGACCTTTTGGAACAGCACCGATGGCAGAGCGATTAATTTCAGCCATATAAGCAGCACTATTTAAACTGAATCCAATAATCGCTGCGGTGACAGCATTGAACTCTATCCCGATAAAAGGAAACCCAAAATAAAGAATGAATAGAATTACAAGAATGGGCACCCCACGCATAAAAGAGATATACAAACGGGAGGGCCATTGCAGCCATATAAGAGAAGACATGCGCCCGAGTGCTAAGAACAGGCTGATCACAATGCCGATAAGCATACTGCTTAACGAAATAAGCATGGTATATCCTATGCCTTCCATTATAAAGAGAAAGCTATCGGTAGCTAGTTCGATGTTAAAGATGTACTCCCATTGAATGTCACGCATGTGTCTTCCCCTTTATTGTTCCACTTCAAAGTCAATATCCGGCTCTTGAGAAACATCTTGTCCACCGAAGAATTGCTCGGAAAGCTCAGTGATTGTACCGTCTTCCATCATCTCAGCAAGGACGCTATTAATGTTTTCTTGCAACTCAACGCTGTCTTTCTTCATGATCATTGCTTGATTATTAGGGTAGTAAAATAAGTCCGGATGGATCACAACGTCAATGTCGGGTAACGCTTCAATAGCAAGCGACTGTAAATAGTAATCATTCATTACGACATCAAGGCGTCCGTTTTCGATATCTCTTAAATACGTATCATTCGTCACATTATCATACGTAACCCCTTCAGCCCCATACTCTTCAGCAAGCTGCATATAAATAGTAGTAGCAGCGCCTCCGTGTCGCTTTCCTTCCAGATCTTCTAAGGACTCAATGCCAGAGTGATCATCAGGACGCACTATCATAGCTCCGTATGAGAATTTATAAGGATCTGTAAACAAGAAGTCTTCTTCTCGACGCTCGTTTATATCAATATCATTCACGGCTAAATCTACTTGACCGCTATTAATAGAAGTGAGCATGCCATCAAAACCCATTTCGGTAAATGTCACGTCTAAATCGAGTCGATCGGCAACTTCTCTCACAATTTCTACTTCAAACCCAGTTAAATCATTATCCTCATCAGAATGATACGAGGTAGGATATAGTGTACCTGATGTGGCCACTGTGATAACGCCGCTTTCTTGGATCTCATCCCAAGCTGTTGGCGTGCTCTCTTCGTTTTGCTCATTCTGATTATTTTCTCCTCCACCACATGCGGAAAGGATAAGTGTCATGGATAAACCACCTAGTAACAATGACTGCTTTTTATTTTTGAAAAAATGATTCATGATGTCCTCCTTAAAGTAATTAAATCTTTAGTCCAGTAAAAACATAGCATGGAACTTGGGATTAAGCAATCACCTTGCTTATCAATTTAAAAGTTAAATTCTCCCCTTAACAGCAGTAAATCTCATTTTAAAATGATCCTGAATCCGTGATAGTAAGTGTTGATATGTCATCCATCTACTCGCTTTCCGCGGGCGGCTGGTGAGCCTCCTCGACCTGCGGTCTGTGGGGTCTCACCCTTGCCTTTGATCCCGCAGGAGTCTCCTAGATTCCTTTCATATCAACTTCTATGGGCTTAATAAGCCTGATAAACTGATCATTTTTCAGGCTCTGAATCACTGTTAATGATTTTTATTTAATGAGAACAACATAAATATATTCGTTTGAATGTAGGAAACCACGGACTGTGATTACCAAACTTTAAATATAGCTTTCTTGTGTGTGAGACCATGTTTGATGCAAGTGTCATCAAATTTTGAATCACAGTTTTCACTCGTCGACGAATAACTTTTTTCTTCAGTGGGCATCCTCTTCTTTTAGATTTCTTGTCCAATAATACGAAGTAAATTATAAGCAAAGCAACCCACCTGGTGAATAGTCCCTATTCTAATTCTAACAAATTTTAGGCTACTTCATTTAGAATTTTCTATTTAATCGAAGCAGTGAATGGTGGCGACTCCAGCGGGAACAGCGCGAGCTGAAGACCCCACAGACGCGTTTTTTGCGTCGAGGAGGCTGAGGCCGTGCCCGTGGAAAGCGTCCACCAGTAACGGATTCGAGTATTCACTCTACAAAGTTAAATCGTAAGGTTTTGGGGTTTGATACAAAAGAGCAAATTATGTCATCACGGATTCAGGATGATTATAAATACATATAAGGGATAAGTTAGTGTGAAAGAAAAATCAGGCGTAAAAAGGCCATCATTAAAGCTTGTTAAGGGGCGTGTTACGGACAAGATAGACGGCACGGTTGCAATTTGGTACATTTAAATACGAATATGAGGTTTATCGTTAAGAAAGACTGGGTAAATAAACGGAGTCAGTGACCTTATTCATACAAATAAGCAGGGACCCTTTATTATAAGTAAAATCAAGAAATTGGCGATGGCCATCCATCTGAGTAAAAAGGAGCTTAACAGTATGAGCCGGCAAAAAACAATAGATCAAACGCAATTATTTTACGAAACGGAACAATTAATTTTAGAAGCAGGCTATACTGGCTTTCATTTTAAAGCTCTCGCAGAACGGCTTGGTGTGGCTAGAAGTACGATTTATAATTATTATCCGAGAAAAGAAGAGCTCATTACGGCTTATATGCTTCACCTTATCGAAGAAGCAGTAAGAAAAATGGATGACGCCATAAAATCGGAAGAGCCTCTTAAAACACTTCTACGTATTTGGGTGAAGTATGCTAATATGCATCAGATGCTGCAAATTATGCCCTATATTGATCAGAAAGCGACGCCAAAGGTTGAAGAGAACACACAAAAAATGTATGTGTTATTTCGAAAAATGAAAAAAAAGATTTCTGATGTATTGTATAAAGGACAGCAGGAAGGCCAGATTAGAACAGATATTCAAATGCCAACACTTGTGGGTTTAATGATGGCAACGGTCCAAATCCCCGTGCACACTGAACTTGAAGAGTGGGTCAATGAGGTGCATGACCTTCTTCTAAACGGTTTTACTAACTAATGGCTTTTTTTGTGCTTTTAAATGACACTACTGTCATTTTCCTAACTTAAAAAATATCACTTGGAGGGTTCTAATGTTTAATTCAATTATAAAAAGTCCTAAAATTACACTGATGTTTGTTTTTATATTAGTTATCATCGGTGTATTAACACTTTTTCAATTACCTCAACGAGAAATACCACAAATTTCACTGAATATAGGGACTGTTTCAACCGTTTATCCAGGAGGTACCCCTCAAGAGGTGGAACAGCAAATAACGATACCATTAGAAGAGGAAATCGAGGTAATAGAAGGGGTAAGTGACATGTCTTCCGTCTCTACCTCTGGATTTTCTACAATTATTGTAGAGGTAGAAGATGGTGTTAATCAAAATGACGTATTTAATGATGTTCAACAAGCGATTCTTAGTGTAAGTGGTAGATTTCCAGACGAAGCCATGACACCTGAACTGTCTCAGGAAGCGACATTAGGTGCGTTATCAAGCTATCATATTTTTTATGAGGATCGTGAGACCCTTTATGAATTGAAAGATACCCTTCATGAGTGGCAGCGAGAGGTTGAAGGACTGTCTGGGGTAGAACGTACGATAGTAAAAGGATTGCCTGATCACTTTTTCATGATAGATGTGGATAGTGAGGCATTAGACGAGTTAGGGCTTCAACTATCGAGTGTCATCACAGCTTTAGAAGGTGAACTAGCCACTCAACCACTCGGCGTTCAAAGAAGTGACGAGAGAAATGTTCAATTAGCGTTAGAACTTATAGAAAATGAGGCTAACATTGCCAGCATATTCGTAGGCATTGATGAAGAGGGGAACAGCGTCTATCTTGAAGATGTGGCTGAAGTAGCCCCTATGTATGATAACGCCAATGATTTGATCACACTCCATGAGGATGAAGCAGCTCTCTCCTTTACAATCATTCCTGTGGAGGATGCTAGTGTCCCACAACTCCACGAGGAAGTGGATGCGTTAATGACAGAGTTAGCAGCAGAAGACTTGCCCGATTATATGGAGATGACCTTATTTTATACACAACAAACGATAGTAGATGACATTTTTGGAGATTTGGCATTCTCTTTTTTATTAGCCGCCCTGTCAGTTATTATTGTGACATTACTTGGCTTAAATGCTGCCTCAGCAATCATTGTGGCGTTAGCTATCCCTACATCTGTGTTTATTGGATTAATTCCATTGCCATTTTTTAATGTAGATTTAAATCAAATATCAATTATTGGTTTAATTATTGCCTTGGGAATTTTAGTAGATGATGCGATCGTTGTGGGAGATAATATCCGTTATCAGTATCGTCAAGGGTTAGGACCGGTTGATGGTGCTTTGAAAGGAAGCAAGGAAGTAAGAACGTCCATCATTACATCGACTTTGACGATCGTTGTCACATTTCTTCCACTCGTCTTTATTTCAGGAAGCAATGGTGATTTTATTAGAGCACTCCCTACTGTGTTAATTATGACGATTTTAGCTTCCACAGTAGTAGCATTAACTTTCGTTCCAATATTTTTGATTTGGAGACAGAAAAAACAGCGTCGGGTAAGGAAGAAAAAGCACCATGCTCCGAAGGAAGGACTGTTTGGTAAACAGATTGACAGATTAGCGGACTGGTACAGTGATACTATTTTACGAAAAGTTGTCCGACATCCTTGGAAAGTCGCTATTATAGGCTTTTTAATCACGACAAGTTTTTACGCCTTAATTCCCTTTATTCCTGTTGAATTTTTTCCGTCAACGGACCGAGATGAAGTCACTGTGGAAGTGAGGCTCCCAGCAGGTACGCCTATAGATGAAACAGAAATTTTACTTAGGGACATGAGAGATGTGATAGTAGCAGAGGATGAACATATTTATGAAACGGCCATTTACGCTGGTGATGGTTTGCCACCGTTATTTGGAAGTGGTATAGATAACAGTAATGAAGAAACAGGCCACTTGTTATTAAGAACGAACAGGGAGGCACAATCGGCTGAACAAACTATTTCACGATGGACTGAAGAATTGCAGGAGAGATTCAGTGAAGCCGAGATTGAGCTGACGACGATAGAAGCAGGACCACCAGTGGGAGCACCTATTGCTGTGAAGCTGCAAGGTCCTGATGTAGAGACATTAATGGACATGAGCTATGAATTACAAATGAAAATAGAAGATCTTTCTAATAGTGGCACGGTTCTAGATGATATGGGACCACGCCGACCTACAGTCGTATATACGCCAGTGCGAGAGGAACTTGAAGAAAGCGGAATAACCTTGAGTGATATTAGCGAACAAATCGCACTTCGAACAGAAGGGGTGCCATTAATGACTTTCCGAACAGGAGAGGAAGCCATCAACCTACTCTTGTCAGTTGACAAGGTAGAAGGAAGTTTACCAGACTTATCAGAAATTGAGATTCCTGTTCAGCCACAAGTGAATGACGCTCTTCCTGAAACAGTCACTTTAGATCGTTTAGTCGATTTAGCTGAAACTGAAGAAATTCCGCAAATTTTACGGGAAGACGGACGCCGAACAGTTAATGTGAGAGTGTACCCAGCAGTGGGAAATGATGAGGGGCTTGAGGAAGCGATTGAAGCAATTGGGGCTGATGTTGAGAGCCGAGCGGGAGCTGACTATTCAGTTACTGTTGGTGGAGAAACAGAGGCAAGGACAGATTTCATTATTGAATTGTTTACGCTGTTTCTCGTCGTCTTGTTCCTCATTTATATCATTATGGCAATCCAATTTTATTCGTTGAGTATCCCATTGTTAGTGATGAGCACGGTCTATATTGCTGGAGCTGGTGCCATGGCAGGCTTGTTCTTGACGAGAACCGGGTTAGGCTTTATGGCGTTAATGGGAATTGTCTCACTAGCAGGAATTGTCGTGAGAAATTCAATCGTACTTTTAGAATTTATTAAACAGCGACGACAACAAGGCATGCCGTTAAAGGAAGCGGTAGTTGAAGCTGGCCGCGTCCGCTTACGGCCGATCCTACTGACGGCTTTCACAGCTATAGGGGCATTGACCCCAGTAGCATTGAGTGGAGATGTGTTGTTCGTTCCTCTGGCAATATCAATTATTTCCGGTTTACTCTTTTCTGCTTTAATCACGATAATCCTTGTACCAGCTATTTACACAGCATTTGCCACTAAATTTGGAAAAGGATAACGTCACAATGACAAGCTCTAACAGATCAACTGTTAGAGCTTGTTTGTGTGCAGTCCTTAGTAAAGCTGACTTTAAAAGGATAGTATCTACATTAAAGAAAGAGCAGACGATTATATCTTCAAAGCTGGTAGTCTCACATTTCCTCGTTGAAAGTCATTTTAAGCAGCGTAGGTTTTCTTAAGTATGTGGTGGGACAGCTTGTGGATTAATAGTCAAGCATTTATCCAGTAACTATCTTCCTATTGACAGAAAAATCTAAATTTATTCTATTTTTTGTTAAATATATGTAATTATTTCTTTTAAAAGAATAATTTATATAATAACAACAAAATACCTATGTAGAGTGACGAATATGTGTCGATATAATAAATATCTTGTCGAACTAAAGAGAGGTGTGTCGAATTGAAGAAATTATCATTAAGAGCGAAATTGTATATTTCCTTTGCACTAGCACTTATATGTCCAAGTGTGATTATTGCAATTAGCAGTTATTATACGGCTGAGAGTGAGCTAGACACTCAAATGTCTGATGCAGCTCAGCAAAGTGTAAGAATTGCTGATCATCTGGTGACAAATCATATTGAGCCAATCGCAAATAATATGACGTATTTTGCTTCAACGCTTGATACAAGTTTGTTAGAAGCAGATGGCCAAGAAGAGTTGGGAGATTTAATAGAACAGTATTTTCTCACAACAGACGGACTTGTTTCGTCATTTGTTGGTACAACGGAGGGAGATATGATTCAGCGCCCAGATATGGGACTAGCAGATGATTACGATCCTCGTGAAAGAGATTGGTATATTGATGCTGAGGCGGCGTCTGGAGAGTTAATTATCTCCGAACCTTATCATACTGCGTCTACAGGGGAATTAGTGGTGACGATTTCAAAGCAGTTAGATAATGGCGGTGGTGTCGTAGCTGCAAACTTGCAGATGGAAGAGCTAGCAGAATTGTTAGGCACCATTTCTATTGGTGAAAGAGGTTATGCTATGCTTTTATCGCCTTCACAAGCAGTTGTCGTTCACCCACATATTGAAACAGGTGAAGTAGCAGAGGGTAACTGGGCGAATCAATTATTTGCGGAAGCGTCAGGGTCATACAATACGGATTTCGCAGATGAAGATCTTCGCATTTTCCATACAACGAATGAATTGACAGGATGGAAGTTAGCTGGCGCCATGTCAGAAGGGGAATTAAGGGATGCGAGTTTCCCAATTATTATTATGACACTGATCGTTTTAGCAGCAGCTATTATAGTATTTGGCGCAATTGTCTTTATAGTTATAAGAAGTATTGTACGATCAATCCAATCGTTAATTGAAAGTGCTAATGTCATTAGTTCAGGGGATTTAAGAGAAGAAATCGCAGTAACATCCAACGATGAAATTGGTCAATTGGGCGAAGCCTTCCAAAATATGCAACAATCATTAGTTCATACACTGACGTATATTAGTGATAAATCTTCTATGGTCGCTGCTTCATCAGAAGAGCTACATGCAACCACAGATGAAAATAGTCGTGCAACCGAGTCTATCGCCTCTTCTGTCATGAATGTGTCAGAATCAATGGATAGTCAGGCTGAAAAAGTAAACGTCAGTTTTAATAGTATTCATGATATTTCTGATAGTGTGAAAGATATTAATGATAAATCTGCTCAATTGGATGAACAGACAGTGTCTGCTGACCAAGCGTTAGAGCGTGTGAATGAGACAGTTAAACAGTTAGAAGCTCAGATGCGAAAGATTGAATCTAACAACCAAGAATTATCGTCAAATATCCAAAGTGTTCACTCATCAACAAATGAAATTGATGAAATTATTCAAGTGATCACCTCTATTTCTGAACAGACGAATTTACTGGCCCTGAACGCAGCCATTGAAGCAGCACGAGCTGGCGAGCATGGTAAAGGATTTGCAGTTGTTGCTGATGAAGTACGTATTTTAGCAGAACAAACAAACGAATCTTCTGGTAAAGTAAGAGAAATGATTACCACTATTCAGCAAAAAGCTGACTTATCTCTTAGCTCTATGAAAGAAGGAAGTGCAGAGCTTACTCAAGGAATTGCCCGTTTCACAGAAACAGAGGAACGAGTGGGAGAGGTGGATTCTTTCGTCAAACAAGTAACGGAGCAAGTGAAAGCCATTGCTAATATGACAACGAGTATCTCAACTAAAATCGAAGGTGTTGTGACTGATATGCAACAAGTAGAAACTATGTCACGAGATACAAAGGCTGAAACGGAAAATGTGGCCGGCGCATCACAAGAACAGCTTGCTTCAATTGAGGAAATCTCAGCGTCAGCAGAATCTTTGGCTAAAGTTGCTGAAGAGTTACAGGAACACACAATATCTTTCCAATTACCTGAAAGAAAAGAATTAAACGAAGTAACTGAAGAAGATGAGAACTAATTAAAAGAGCTTAAAAATGAATCTTTAATAAAACATAGAGAGGAACGCATCCAAATGTATTTTGGGTGGGTGCCTCTCTTTCCTTATATCACAGATAACCGTTCGTAAAACGCCCGCCTCAAAATAGAAAGGGGAGGTAAAGTAGATAGCTAACAGCTGGTAACGTCCAGATTGAGCTTTCACCGGACATGACCTGATGGACCAAATTTTCAATGAAATATTTACCATATTTTAATATGGAACAAACTGCTCAGCTTACGTCCGACTTATCTATCAAATCTGTCAAGGAAATGAATAGACTATTTTAAGTTAACAAAAGAGGAGAGGGATAAATAACTGAAAATATGTTATATTATGTGACATTGGTATAGACAACTATATTTTCAACATGCTATACTCAATGTGATTCATAGAGATTGAAGGGAGGAGAGGATTTAAAATGATGAAATATGTACAAAATCTTGGGAAGTCACTTATGTTGCCGGTGGCAGTCCTGCCAGCAGCGGCCATATTAATGGGGATTGGTTACTGGATCGATCCATATGGCTGGGGGGAAGGAAATCTTATTGCCGCCTTTTTAATAGCTGCAGGGAGTTCAATCATTGACTATATTCCATTATTATTTGCTGTCGGTATTGCACTTGGAATGTCAAAAGGGAAAGATGGCGCGGCGGCTTTAAGTGGGCTCGTGGCGTATCTTGTCATTACGAATGTGCTTTCAGCTGATAGTGTCGCGTTGTATCAAGGTGTTGATCCAGGAGAGGTAAATGCCGCTTTCGGAAATATTGAAAATGCTTTTGTGGGGATTATTTCAGGGATTATTGCTAGTGTATTGTATAACAAATTTAGTCATGTTAAATTGCCTGATGCGTTAGCTTTCTTTAGTGGGAAACGGCTTGTGCCAATTTTGAGTGCAGCAGTAATGGTAGCGGTATCATTAATTTTTATTATTGTATGGCCTGTCGTTTACTCCGGTCTCGTATCATTTGCGACTAACATCAGCCAATTAGGTTCTGTTGGGGCGGGCCTCTACGGCTTCTTTAATCGTTTATTAATTCCTACTGGTTTACATCACGCCTTAAATGCAGTATTTTGGTTTGATGTAGCAGGCATTAATGACATCGGAAACTTTTGGTCAAGTGATGGAGAGTTAGGTGTGACGGGGATGTATCAAGCGGGATTCTTCCCTATTATGATGTTTGGATTACCAGCAGCAGCCCTTGCTATGTATCATACAGCGAAGTCAAAGCAAAAGAAACAAGTAGCCTCATTATTAATGGCTGCTTCAGTTGCCGCATTTTTTACAGGTGTGACAGAACCATTAGAGTTTTCATTCATGTTCCTAGCTCCAGCCCTTTATGTCGTTCACGCTGTATTAACAGGGTTATCCCTATTCATAGCTTCAACGTTTGGATGGACAGCAGGATTTGGTTTTAGTGCAGGACTCGTTGACTTTACATTAAGTTCCCGATTGCCGTTAGCTAACCAGCCATATATGCTTATCGTTCAAGGGCTCGTATTTGCAGTTATCTATTACACAATTTTTCGCGTATTGATTATTAAATTTAATTTCAAAACACCAGGTAGGGAAGATCTTGAGACATCAGAAGAAGAGACCACGTCTCAAAAGACAGACAAAGATTTATCTGCCACAGCTGAGAAAATTTATCTTGGTCTTGGAGGGTATGACAACGTCACTAACATTGATAATTGCGCCACGCGCTTACGTGTGGAAGTGCGCGACTCGGCAAATATAAATGAACAGCAAATTAAGTCAGCAGGTGTTCCGGCAGTTAACATTGTAGGAAAGCATAGTGTGCAAGTGATTGTGGGTACCAATGTTCAATTTGTTGCGGACGAGGTCAACAAGTTTCATGAGGTAAAAACAACGACATAGTCTTAGAATTTAGAAGGGGTTTTCCCATAAGTAGAGGCTTATGAGGAAAGCCCCTTTTGCCGATTTCTTTACGGTAGTGGCACATTTGGTGTGACGACATTTTGGCTAGTAAAGCTTTTCTGAAGGTCCTTTAACTTCTCCTACGAATTATTCATTCATCCCCGTATGTCTAAAATATCATTTGGCTATGTGAGTTTACTAAAAAACACCGGTAAATGAGTCAGTGTAGCTTCTTACCTCCCCATCATATTTTTAAAAAAAGTGATATATGCATAAAATAGCGTTGCAAAAAATATCTTACTCTGCTAGAATCATTTCATAGCTAACGGTTATGGAAAATGGAGGTGATGGCCTATATATACCTATAATGAAAAAGATGAACTGCTCCCTGAAGAAGTGGCGGCCATGAATAGACTGACACAGCTCCCCATCAAAGCATTACACTTGGAAGCTATTTCAGTCGTAACAAATCTATATCGCATGTCGCAAGGGTTGAAACATAAGCTAGAAAAAGATGTTCTAGCTGTTTATGGGCTATCGTGGAGCTCCTTTTCGATCTTGTATGATTTATGGATATGGGACATGCTAGAAACTAAAAAGCTTGCGGAAACATCAGGTATATCGAAAGCAACTGTAAGTAATGTAACGAAAACGCTAGAACGAAAAGGCTTTTGTTATCGTCAGGTGGATGATAAAAATAAACGAACGACGTACGTTATCATTACTGAAAGTGGCCGTCAAGTCATGGAAAAGTTATACCCATCGTTTCACCAGTCGGAAATTGATCTTGTGAAAAGCTTATCTGTAGAAGAACAGAAGATGATGTCAGAGCTATTAAGGAGACTTATAAAAGAAAATCACTTTTAAAATTTAATAAGATAAAAGCAATGATAGGAACCTAGTAGCAGTGTCACTCCCTGTGACAGAGAGCCGGCGGATGGTGCAAGCCGGTACAAAGGGCACGGCGAATTACATCCTTGAGCTGTTTCTGTGAACTAAGCAGTGATGAAAAAAGCTAGCAGAAACCGGATAAACCGTTAAGTTGTAAATCAAGTGGAGGAAGAGTTATATGTCCTCAACAAGGGTGGTACCGCGTGTCAATAAGTAACCCACGTCCCTTCTTAAATTAGGAGGGGCGTTTTTGCGTTTTTCATACAAAGGTTATGAAATGTATTAGTTAATATCAGAGGAGGAATTATGATGGCAGATAACGTTAATCAACTATCAGCGGAACAAATGAAAGAAGTAAACAGGCAAATGACGCTCTACAGGCAGGGAGTGCAAGATATAATTCCACCGGAGGAGCTTGAGAACAAGATCGCCCGTTCTATCTTAACAGGCGTACCACTAAAAATTAAGCTTGGGCTAGACCCATCAGCGCCAGATGTTCACCTCGGCCATACGGTTGTTCTAAATAAAATGAGACAATTTCAAGATAATGGTCACATTATTCAGCTACTAATTGGAGACTTTACAGGTAAAATAGGTGATCCCACAGGAAAATCGGTGGCGAGGAAGCCATTGACCGATGAAGAAGTAACACACAATGCTAAAACCTACTTTGAACAATTTTCAAAAGTACTCGATATGAAGAAAGTAGAGCTTCATTACAACTCTTCTTGGCTCGCTAAATTAAATTTTGAAGAAGTTATAAAATTAGCAAGTAAAATAACGGTAGCCCGATTGTTGGAAAGAGACGATTTCGATGAACGAATGGCCCTTCATAAACCCATTTCGGTCCATGAATTTTTCTACCCAATTATGCAAGGCTATGACTCTGTTGTGTTAGAAAATGACATCGAGTTAGGAGGCACGGATCAGCACTTTAATATTTTAATGGGGCGGCATTTTCAAGAAAAAGAAGGGAAAGAACCTCAGGTAGCTTTGCTAATGCCTCTCCTTGAAGGGCTTGATGGAAGCGACAAAATGTCTAAATCGAAAAACAATTACATTGGCATTGATGAGAAACCGACAGACATGTATGGAAAAGCCATGTCCTTACCTGATCATTTGATGATAAAATACTTTCAGCTAATAACAGATTTGTCTCCCAAAGAGATTGCGTCAATTGAGAAGGGCTTAGAATCTGGAGAACGACATCCTCGGGACGAAAAAATGCGTTTAGCAAGAACCATTACTCGTATGTATCATGGTGCGGAAGCGGCTGAGGGCGCGGAACAGCAGTTTATTTCAGTTTTTCGTGAAGGAAATCTACCAAAAGATGTAACGACAGTCGTTTGGGAGGGAGAGGAACATGTTCGTATAACAGAGTTATTAGTTATCTTAAACATGCTACCATCTAAGAGTGAAGCACGCAAAATGATAGAAAATAATGGTGTGAAACTCTCTGGCAAAACTGTTAAAAGCCCACATGACACGGTGACAATTCAAGATGGGCTTATCATCCAAGTAGGTAAGCGAAAAACAGTCCGCCTAGCAAGGGCTTAATTGTTTTATAGAAACTAACTGTTTACACTTGAATCAATTCCATCATGATGTTTTAAAAGCAAAAACACAAATAATATGCAGATGAAAAAAGTGACTGAAACGTAAGACGACGACTTTCTGAGGATGAAGTGCAGTCTGAAGAGACACTTTTGCTAAGGTTTCACGAGCCAAAGTTAGTTGAATACAAGCCTTTGGGAAAACGTCCGTCTGAAGTGAAGCTCACAGTCATTATTCGAATGATGACATTCATTCACTTAATTAATTTTAAAATATGCTAACCCCTATGTCTGTCATAGGGGTTAGACGTACTAAATCCACTTTAGAAAACGTAACTGATTTTAATTACTCGAAGTGCTGTAGCATTTTTAGTAACTTATCGGATACTGATGATCATTAGGAAGTGAGGCGTTCAAAGAGTGCCTGACAAAGAGATTTTTATTTCTACACAACGTGATACATTGCTCATTATGTTAGCGGTGTTGCGCGACTTGGAGTATGGTTTGGCAAACAGTACCCTCCTATTTTACGGTGGTCTTTTGGGGCAATACTTAAGATAATCAATCTTGATTACGTAATAATTTATAAGTTTTTACGAAAGATTCGAAGTTGGCTTCATCTCCAAAAGGAAGATCCTTGCACAAAGAATAAAACTCATCTGCTGCTTCAATAACCGCTTCCTTAAATTCTACATATGGAATATTCTTATAATGTGTAAATATCTCTATTCCAGATCTTATATAGTCTCGATTGACCTTGACTTGTACTAAGTTATTGGTCAGCTCTAAATAATAGTTATGTTGGTGACCAAATATAAATATCTCTTGCGGATCATTTTCTTTCCTTTTCACAACAAAATCACAGATGGATTTCCATTCGCTAACAATATCATCCGACCAATCCTCTTCTCCTAAAATAGTATGCTCATTGATTTTTATGTCTATATAGCCAGGCAAATACATGTAGTCTCCGCAAGCTAATGTTTCTGCTGCTTTCTTAGCTTCTAGATCTTTTATCGACATATACTCTAATGTTTTAGACGTTAAAAATCCTTTTTCACCGTCATGGTTTGAGATATAGGAAGTTATTTTAACTTGCTTTTTCCCCATAGTCGCATCCTCCCCCTATCATTTTTAGTTTCTTCTCGGTGTGTGTTTCCTTTCTTTTAAATCGTTTAGCAGACAAGCGTCCGTAAGCCCACTACCTCAAAATAGAGAGGAGAGCTAACGCTATTTAGGCGGGAGATAACGGCCGCAATCACTCGGGCCAACAGGATGTTGGTCACACAAGCTTTTTCGCAGGACGCGAGAAGACGTTAGCTTGTGTTCCTTATCAGTAAGAGAAGAACGAAGGCTGCCACTGATTGAAGGTTCGTTTTATAGAGAGTGGCGTACAAATTTAATGGAGAAAGCTTAGACTTATTCTAGTAAATGTGTAACTTGCTTGTTTTTCTTCATTAAGTATAAGCTCTGCATGATCTATTATAAAGTGGATTTAGGGTTACGATGCCTTACAAAAAGCAAATAACTAAATTAACATAAAGCTACCTCTCACAGGTTATAAAAACACTCCGGGATCAGCCCCGGAGTGTTAAACACGTTTGCTTTTTATTGAATACCTTCAAAAACTTCGTTAACCATGAGAGAGACTGAATTTAAACCGCCTCCAGCAATGTACCAAAGCTCTGGGTCAAGGTAAATGATGTTTCCTTCTTCATAAGCCGTTGTTTGCTGGATCAGATCATTATCTAACGTATCTTCCGCTGTGTCTTCACCGTCACCGGAAACGATCGCCCCTCTGTCAATGACAAACAAGTAATCTGGATCAGTTTCTACGACATATTCAAATGAAATGTTTTGACCGTGATTTGCATCTTCAATATTTTCGTCCGCTGGTGTTATACCAAATTCTTCGTGAAGGACGCCAAAACGAGAACCAGGACCGTAAGCACTTAATGCCCCTTCATTTGTCATAACAATGAGCCCTGTCCCTTCACTGTTGTTAGCAGCTTCATTTAGCTCTGCAATTTGTTCATCGAGACTAGCAAGCTTTTCTTCAACATCAGCTTCTTTCCCGAAGATGTCACCTAGAAGAGTGGCATTTTCTTTGAAGGAGTCGACATAGTTTTCTTGGTCAACACCGAGGTGAATAGTTGGAGCAATGTCGCTTAACTCATCGTAAGCTTCAGATGTACGTCCAGAAATAATGATTAAATCTGGATCAAGGCCATAAATAGTTTCGAAATCTGGCTCGAACAACGTACCGGCGTTTTCATACTCATCACTTTCATATTGACTTAAAAAGCTCGGAATGTTTCCTTGCGGGATAGCAACTGGCTCAATCCCAATTTCAGTTAATGTATCGAGTGTACCAAAGTCAAACACGACAACATTTTCAGGATTAGTCGGAACAACCGTTTCACCTAATTCATGCTCCACAGTTATTTCAGCAGGTTGTTCAGCATTTTCATTGGCATCGTTGTTTTCTACATTTTCCTCTGCATGTGTGTTTGCATTGTTATTAGCTTCATCATTGTTGCCTGTGGTGTTCTCATTATTTGCTCCGCAAGCCACCGTAAAAATAGATAGTGCCATTGTTAGTGATAAAAGTGATAATGATTTTTTCATGTTATTAAAACACTCCTTTATGAGAAATAAACGCAAATTTGTTGGTTATTAATATCTTGAATTTGAATATCGATATCATAAATTTCTTTTAATGTGTCACTTTGGATGACGTCACATTTATGGCCTTCTTTTACAATCTCGCCATCCTTAAGGGCGACGATGTAATCGGAATAGCAAGAAGCAAAGTTAATATCATGAATAACAAGCACAACCGTTTTTCCTAACTTATCCACCATTTTTCGAAGAACTTTCATAATTTGAACCGAATGTTTCATGTCGAGATTATTCAAGGGCTCATCTAAAAGAACATATTCTGTATCTTGAGCGACGACCATAGCAATATAAGCACGTTGGCGCTGTCCACCGCTTAGTTGATCGAGGTACTTATCCTGCATATCTTCCAATTCAAGATAGCTAATGGCGTCATCTACATAGCGCCAGTCTTCGTCAGTTAAGTTACCTTGAGAATAAGGGAAACGGCCAAAAGAGACTAAATCCCTTACTGTCAAACGAATGTTAATATGATTCGTTTGCTTTAAGATCGAGATTTTTTTAGCAAGTTCTCGATCTTTTATACCGCTAATCTCTTTCCCTTCAATACGGACTTCTCCTTCATCTTTAACAATCAGTCGGCTAATCATGGATAAGAGTGTACTTTTCCCAGCACCATTCGGCCCGATAAAGGTGGTGATCTTACCTTTTTGAATGTTCACTGAAACGTCTTTAACTACCGGCTTGTTACCGTACCTCTTAAATAATTTCAATGCCTCTACCATGATTTTCTCTCCTTTAACAGTAAGTATAGAAAATACACACCACCGATAAAATTAATGATGACACTCAACGTAGTTTCAAATGTGAAAACTCTCTCGACAATCAATTGACCTCCTACTAGTGCAATGATGCTCACAAAAATACTAGCAGGAATGATTTGGCTATGTTTGTACGTTTTAAGAAACTCATAGGTCACATTTGCTACGAGTAACCCGAGAAAGGTAATTGGTCCTACAAGCGCAGTAGAAATGGAAATGAGTATAGCGACGACGAAAAGCATTCGTTTGATGAGCTTGTTATATGGAATTCCAAGGTTAATAGAATGGTCTTTCCCTAACGAAATAACATCAAGAAATTTTGTGAAACGCAGACAGTAAACACTAATGACGATAAATGATACGACGGAAATAAGTAATAAATCAGTGTTAACATTGTTAAAGCTAGCAAACATCCGATTTTGAACCGACTGGAATTCGTTAGGATCTATCAATACTTGCATAAAGGTCGTCAAGCTTGAAAAAAAAGTACCGAGAATCAACCCAACGAGTAAAAGGAAATAAATATTATGACCTTCCTCGCGAAACAGTAATTGATAAAAAACGAATGAAAATAGGATCATACCGCCTGCTGACAGGACAAAGTTGAGATTCGCGTTAGTCATAGCGATACTCATGGACCCGAAAGTAAAGATCACGAATGTTTGAATAAGCATATAGAGCGAATCCAGACCGATAATACTTGGTGTCAAAATACGATTGTTAGTTATTGTCTGGAACACAACGGTAGCAAAGGCAATTGCAGCCCCTGTTATGACGATAGCGAGTAATATTTTTCCTCGTCTCGGCAGCACGTATTCCCAGTGACCGCCTGAGTCATAAACCATAAAGATTGTGGCTAGGATAACGGAAAGTAAAATTAAAATAGTTAACTTTGTTTTATAGCCCATATTTTCTCCTCCTTAGTAACAAATAAAGGAAGAGACCACTACCGATAACGCCAACTGTCAATCCAATCGGTATTTCATATGGAAAAATGATCATTCGGCCGAGAATATCGCACATCAAAACAAATATAGCGCCTAAAACAGCTGTGAAAGGTAAATTCTTTCTAATGTTATCCCCAAGATAAATCGTGACAATGTTAGGTACTACAAGACCAAGAAAGGGAATTGTCCCGACGGTTAAAACAATCGCTGACGTTATAACGGCTACAATAACTAATCCAAGATTCACCACTTGCTTGTAATTCAATCCTAAATTTTTTGAGAAATCCTCGCCCATTCCAGCAACAGTAAAGCGGTTTGCATACAAGTATGCCAGCAGGACTAAGGGAATCGTCATGTACAATGTTTCATAATTCCCACGCATCGTCGTAGCAAAGTTCCCTTGCAACCAGGCAGTCATGTTCTGAATCAGGTCATGCCTGTATGCAAAGAAGGTCGTGATTGAGCCAATTATGTTTCCGAACATTAACCCTACGAGTGGAATAAAAATAGGATCCTTAAACTTAACGCGATTTAAGATATGCATAAATAGAAAGGTTCCAGCAATAGCAAAGGCCATCGCAATAAGCATTCTTGTCAGCGGAGCAGCTGAGGAAAACAACATGATGGAGACAAGGATACCAAGGCGCGCTGAATCCATCGTTCCTGCTGTAGTGGGTGAGACAAATTTGTTTCGTGTGAGCTGCTGCATAATCAGCCCTGCAATGCTCATCCCCACTCCTGCAATAAGTATACTAATTAGTCGGGGAACGCGGCTCGTCCAGAAAATGTTAGACTGTTGGTCAGACATATTAAATAAATCTAGCGGAGAAAGAGATGTTGCCCCGATAAAAAGTGAAAAAAAAGATGCTATAGCAAGTAATACGATCATCATTATGAGCTTCTTCATCAAAATCCTCCAACATCCATTACCTAAAAGATTTCTTTACCCTCCTCATAACTTAATTAGTATTAAAAATAATTATGAATATATGATAATGAGATTCATTATCAATTAAGAGCTCTGGTTCCATTCTAAAACATCTTTACTCAAGATCGCAAGCACTTTCTATTTATAAAAGCTATTAAACTATAAGAAATCACAAATGGTTCACATTATCACAGGTAACCGTCCGTAAACCTCCCGGGTCAAAATAAAGAGGAGAGCTAATCTATATAAGGGGAGCTAACGGCCGCTCATGTCCTGATTCACTCAACGACCAAATAGTGAGAGAAGAACGAAAACGCCCAGATTGAAGCCTCGTTTTATATTTTTAATCTGTACTCATAATGTTTTCAGAGACTATAGTTTTATTCGGTAAGGGACTGTTTAAAGGTGAAACGTGTGGTCGATAAATGCGACTAAAATTTTCCTTATTATTATATTACGCAATGATTAGTGAAAAAGCTCTCACTTTACAAAGGATTATCAATTTTAAAAATATGAAATAATTTAGGTAAGTTGAGTGATTAACATGTTGTATAAAAAATGGTACGATAATCATTCATGGTTTGATTAAGGAGGATACAGATGACATTTAGTGATATTATTCAATACATTATTCTTGGGATAATTCAGGGAGCCACAGAGCCATTACCTGTGTCTTCAAGTGGCCATTTGCGTATTGTTTCCTACTTTTTTGGCGTAGATGTGCCTGATCTCCATCTTGAAGTATTTTTAAACGGTGCGTCACTCTTAGCTGTCTTCATTGTGTATAAAACTGATTTACTAGTGATGGTGAGAGAAACACTTAATCATGTGCGAAAGCCCACTGAAAAAACAGCAGCTTCTTTTAAACTTTCAATGTTAATTATTGTAGGGACGATTCCAGCAGTACTAGCAGGAGGGCTGTTACGTGATTTTATCGGTGGGGAAATGACACACATTCATTATGTAGCAGTGGCCCTAATAATAACAGGAATAGCCTTATGGCTGATTCGTCACTTGAAAGGCTATAAAAAAGATGGTGATATTACATATACAGACGCCGTGATAGTAGGGATTGCGCAAGCTTTTGCTCTCATGCCTGGTATTAGCAGATCTGGCGCTACGATTGTGGCAGCTCTCGCTAGAAAAATCGAAGCAGAAACAGCTCTGAAATTCTCTTTCTTTTTATCAATACCTGTTAGTATCGGCAGTCTTGTACTGGAATCCTCGGTTATTGTGGAGAGAGTGTTATCAAATGATGTCCTTATTCTCTATTTGATTGCTTTCTTTGTGTCCTTATTGGTTTCGGTTTTTGCTATTAAGCTGTTAATTAACGTGGTGACTCGAGGCAAGCTGCTATACTTCGCTTTATACTGCTTTTCAGTTGCTATTTTTGTACTTATATTTGCATAAGGGACGGGAATTTTTCAAACCGCCCTGTTTCTCACAGTTAACCGATCGTAAACCTCTTTGCTCAAAATAGAGTGGAGAGGTAATTGTATTTAGGCGGTAGATTATGGACGCTCTAGTCAATATCCTGATTGACTAGAGGTGAGCGCCATCTATAAGTAGAAGGTAAAGTCCTGAGTGTAAATTTGTTTTATAACAATGATAATCTGTCAGAGGACAAAAATGATGACTGTTTTTGGAATAAGAGAGCAGTAGGCGGGCCACTCTAACAAGTATAAACTGAGTGGAATGCAGAGGTGGCAAGTGTGAGCGAAGCAGAAGTGCCGGTATATAAGTCATTTGCAGATAATATTACCTTTTTAACAGAACAACTGCGTGTGGAGAAAAATTTTGATATTATTCATCACGAACTTATTTATGGTGACCGAAAGTTTGGCTTATTCTTTGTAGATGCTTTCGCAAAAGATTTAATCATGGTTAACATCATGAGGGAGCTCTCTACAATTAAAGAAGAGGATTTAAGACATAGTCCTACTAAATATTTAGTAGAAAGGGTTATTCCTCATATAGAAGTGGAAACATCGGACGACCTTGAAGATGTTGTCACCCAAATACTATCAGGTCAAGCGGCCCTTGTAGGAGAAGGGTTAGATGAAGTCATTTTACTGGACATTCGTGAATACCCTGCGAGGTCCCCAGAAGAGCCAGATATTGAGCGTGTTGTAAGAGGCCCCCGGGATGGCTTCGTTGAAACACTTGTTTTCAATATCGGGCTGTTGCGTCGACGCTTGCGTGATCGATCACTTATTATGGAATATATGCAAGTAGGGATCCGCTCCAAAACAGATATTACCCTTGCCTATATTGACAGTGTGGCAGACCCTGAACTCTTGGATCGGGTTCGAAAGAAACTTGAAAACATCGAGGTAGATGGTTTGCCGATGGCGGAAAAAACAGTAGAAGAATATCTTTTTAAGAAAAGCTTACTGCCTTTTCCCCTAGTTCGCTATACAGAGAGGCCGGATAGTGCGGCTGCCCATGTATTAGAAGGACATATCCTTGTTCTAGTAGATGGCTCTCCAAGTGTTATGATTTGTCCCACTACATACTGGCACCACTTACAGCATGCCGAGGAATACAGGCAAGAACCGTTAATAGGAGGATTTCTACGCTGGATTCGTTTCATAGCTGTCTGGTCCTCCATTTTTCTGCTCCCTCTTTGGTTTTTGTATGCGAGTGTGCCTGACATTGTCCCTGACGCCATTCATTATATAGGGCCGGAGGATACAGGGGAGGTCCCCTTAATCATTCAGCTTCTGCTGGCAGAGGTCGGATTAGAAATCTTAAGAATGGCAGCCATTCATACACCGAATGCTTTGGCAACTGCTCTAGGACTTGTAGCAGCCATTCTCATTGGTGAAGTAGCAATTGAAGTAGGTTTATTTACACATGAAGTGATTCTTTACATTGCAGTGGCAGCTTTAGCAAGCTACGCTACGCCAAGCTATGAAATGAGCATTGCAAACAGAGTTATCAGACTGCTGTTGCTCATCATTACCTCGTTATTTGGATTACTAGGTTTTGTCTTAGGATCCGTCATACTTCTTATCGCTTTAGCGATGACGAAAACACTAAATACTCCCTATTTGTGGCCGTTCATACCATTTAACGGGAAAGCTTTCGCTGACGTCTTGTTTCGCTCACCAATACCAACTAAACATAGACGTCCCTCTGTCCTCCATCCCCTAGATAGAACGAAATAATATGAAAAACAAGCCCCCAAAAGCTTTTGGGGGCTGTCATTTAGGTTTGATGTGGCTGAGACATTAGGGATTAATGCTGAAAATCCAGCGTTCATTGCTGAAAAATCAGGGTATACTGTTGAAAACCTAAGTTGAGCTGCTGAAATCCTTCTATAGATAAGCAATTAAAGATGTCGCGATCGAAAAGTAAATGAGTAATCCTATAATATCGTTTACGGTCGTAATAAATGGACCCGAAGCGATTGCAGGATCCAGCTTCATTTTATTAATCGCTAATGGGACGATTGTTCCAATGACAGTAGCGATACTAAGAGAGAGAAAAATAGATACGCCTACAATAAAAGCGAGCCACACGCTACCGTGTAAAAATGGAATAATGATCATTAATGTGACGGCACACATTAAGCCAAGCATGAGGCCGGTGCCAAATTCCCTCATGACCATTTTACTGAGGCTCTTCTTTTCAAGTTGCCCAAGAGCGAGAGAACGAACGGCGACAGCTAGCGATTGGGTTCCGGTGTTACCAGCTGAGTCCATAATTAACGGGATAAATCCTGCGAGAAGAACGACCGACTCAAGTGTTTCTTCAAATTGTCCTATTACCCCAGCTGTGATCATCCCAAAAAACATAAGTAGAATAATCCAGGGTGCTCGCTTTTTAGCTGCTGAAAAGGCGGAAAGCGTTAAGTCTGTTGCCCCTCTGGAAGCGGCAAATTCACCGATGTCTTCAGTAGCCTCTTCTTCCATAACATCAAGGATGTCATCAACTGTTATAATGCCGACGAGTTTATTCGTTTCTGTAGTGACAGGTACAGCAAGAAAATCATACTTTTTAAATAATGTAGCAACATTTTCTTGGTCTTCACTTGTTGGAACGGATACAACACGAGAGCTCATCACAGTCTCAACCAGGCTGTCTGGTTCCGAGGTGATTAAATCACGCAGTGAGACAACCCCAACAAGTTCAAACTTTTCGTTAATAACATATAAATAATAAATCGTTTCCGCATCGGGTCCTTCTTGGCGTAATACTTCAATAACCTCTTTTATTGTAGAAGAAGCACGTAAGCTAATGAACTCCTTTGTCATGATTGCCCCAGCAGTTTCTTCTTCATAAGCGAGGAGCTCTTTAATATCTTGCGCGTCTTTTTCTTCTAAGCCTTCGATAATGGCTGAGGCCTTCGTTTCATGAATTTCACCGAGGAAGTCAGCAACATTGTCAGCTGACATATGGGATATCATATCCTGTGCATACGTGTCATTTAATTCTAGTAAATATTTTTTTTGATCCTCTATTTGAAGTTCTTCAAAGATCTCTGCGAATTCCTCAGGCGATAAATATTCATACATTTTTTGACGTTGTGAATGTGATGTTTCTAGATAGATCTCCAATTGATCTTGAGGATGGAGTTCAAAGAAAAGCTCTCTAAATTGCTGAATATTCTCTGCGTTAATGGCTCTTAATACGGATTGTGCATAGTCGTAGCGATTTTGTGCTGTTAATTTAACCATGACAAAAGCCTCCTTTTAGTAAGGGACAGCTATTTCCTCACTATGTGAGCGAGAAAAACAGTCCCTTTTTAGTAGTTTTACACGTGAACAAAAATTTAAACTTGGTTTGGGAACGGGGTCCATATTTTCCTCACTCCTTTCAGATCTTCTTTTCTTTAAGGAAGCTCATGGGTCATTAAAGAAAAGTGTTGATAAATTGGACATTAAAAAAACACCGTTCACGAATGAAAGGTGTAAAAGCACATGATAAATAATCGATAATGAATAGCATCATTATACCACCTCCATTCGTAGAGCTTTAGCACTGTATGGCATAGGACGATGCCAGCTACATTAAAAATCACCTTAAGTCGATGATCTCTGTTGACCCATTGGCGTCTTTGGACATTTTTGGGCAGCAGCGTATCTCCATACAGGAGCCTCACCTAACGAGGATTCTTTAGTTGTCAGTGGCATTATATATTCTATAAGCATGTCTTGTCAATGCTGTTTTTAAAAATAAAAAAGGATTAGACGAGTAAAAAGTTCATATGATAAAAATGTGAGATAATTGTGCCACTTACATCTGGCGGTTTTGCGCATTTTTCATTATACTTTATGATTGATGAGTTTTTTATCACAGATAACCGTCCGTAAACCTCTCTACCCAAAATAGAGAGGAGAACTAACGCCCGGTAATGTCCTGCTTCACTCAACTAACAATCAGTGAGGGAAGGACGAAAACGCCCACTGATTGAAGGTGCGTTTATTAAAATGAAAGAGTCTGTATGCTTGCTTTAAAAGACTGGCCCTGCTTAACGGCTGATCTTAACATACTTTGAAAAAGAGGGAAAATAATCATGACGATATATAAAGAATTAAAAGCAATTTGTGGAGAAAATAACGTTTTTATAGATGAACCGATGTCTAACCATACATTAACAAAGATTGGTGGAAAAGCAGATATATTTGTGACGCCGCAAACCTATGAGCAAGTAGCGGAAGTTGTCCGGTTAAAAGCTAGATACAATCTGCCGTTTATGCTTCTAGGGAACGGCTCTAATATGATCGTGAAAGATGGTGGCATACGTGGGTTAGTAATGTATATGTCCCATTTAGCAGAAGTGCGTGTAGAAGGAACCCAGCTGATTGCTCAAGGAGGAGCTGGTATTATTCATGCTGCACAAATAGCTCTCCAACACAATCTCACAGGCCTGGAATTTGCTTGTGGCATTCCTGGATCGATAGGTGGGGCGATGGTTATGAATGCAGGTGCATATGGAGGAGAAGTTAAGGATGTGATTGATCACGTGAAGGTTGTTACACCTACAGGAGATTTAGTCACACTTACCAAGGATGACTTAGCTTTAGACTATCGCACGAGTATCATTGGGAAAAAGCATTATATTGTTTTGGAGGCTGTCTTTAGATTGGAAAAAGGGGACGCCTCGCAGATTAAAGAAAAAATGGATGATCTTACTTTTCGCAGAGAATCAAAGCAACCATTGGAGTACCCGTCTGTAGGTAGTGTCTTTAAGCGTCCGCCTGGTTATTATGCGGGAAAGCTCATTCAAGATAGTGGGTTACAGGGAAAAGGTGTCGGTGGCGCAGAAGTATCGACTAAGCATGCTGGCTTTATTGTGAATAAAAATAATGCAACAGCGGCAGATTATATTGCGACAATTGAAATGGTCCGTGATACAGTGAAGCAAACATTCGGTGTTGAGTTGGAGTTGGAAGCAAAAATAGTGGGAGAAGATTTATCCCACTCTAAAGGGCAGTAAAATCCCCACTGATTGAAGCTTAGCTTTACGAGATAGCGGATTAAACGACTTGAGGAACCAGCTTAATGGCGTTTTCGTGGCATATGGTGAAGCTCATATCTGTTAATTTGCCTAGGACAAGCTTAGCTGATAAACTCTTTATATAAGGAAGTGTTTATATCAAGGGTAAGCCTCCGTAAAGCTCCCTGCTTAAAATAGATTTATACAGGCGTGAGCTAACGGCCGGTAAAATCCTGATCCAAGGCTCGTTTTATACAATCGAAAGGATGGGTTCTAAATGAAAGTGGCGAACTCAAAATCTCTTACTGACTACGCTCAGTTATTTAAGCTAATGAATGACGAGAATCGTTTGAAAATCCTTTTGTATTTAAATGAAAAAGAATTATGTGTTTGTAACATCATCGATTTGTTAGACATGAGCCAGCCGGCAGTAAGCCAGCATTTAAAACGTCTAAGAGACACTTCGTTAATAAAAATGCGCAGTCACGGTCAATGGAAGTTTTATAGCTTGAATGAACAAGGGCCTCATAGTGAATTTGTGAAGAAGATTCTAGCTGAACTCCCTTCTGCCCGTGAGGAAGTAGATGCTTTAAATTCGAATGGGAAGCTGGTTATTTGTGCTACCGTTGAATAGGTAAATCTGCCACATGAAAAACGGTTAGGCGTAATTGGCTATACTATACGGAGCCAGGCTATTTATGTGTGGTAATTAAGCAGCCAACTCTTATTCAACTCCTGTTAAGTGCATGTCAAACCCGTTTCTAAAGAGGGTCTGTTTAGTGACATTTTCGGTCACTAAACAGACTCTTTTTAATGCGAATGACGATATAGTGCCCAATAGATCATCTGGTGTTCTTCTTTTAATTTTATCATATTAACCCTTTTTAACACGTTAATAGAAGCCTGATTGTCGTGACGGCACTGGGCATTAATTTCACTTACTTTATTGGTTTTAAATGCCCAATTAATTAACATGTTTAAGGCCTCTGTAGCAAACCCTCTGCCTCGATGAGATGGCATAATACCATACCCCACTTCAACTGTTTTCTGATCATCAGGTTTACCTTTAAAACCTATATCACCTATAATGTGAGAAGTCTCCTTAGAAATGATGAGCCAAGGGCCCCAACCATAGGCTTCTTTGTCTCGGGCAAGAGTTTCTAAGTGGGCTTGAATGTGAGGATAGGAATGATAATGGCTTTTTTTCATGAATGAAATAAGATCAGGTGAACAAGCAGATAATTTAAGTCTTGCACTAGATAATACCATGCTAGCCCTCCTTTCCCCTTACACCGTAACACACAAAAAAGAAGATAGAAACTCTAGGATTAACATAAACATAGTAGAGGAGGAGAGAGAAAGACAGATATTTTTCAAAATCTATATAAGTTTGCCCCTTGGTAGGTTGTTTAGGGGTGAGCATGTGTGGGCGGCTTGGCATGAAGGAGCTATTACAAACTAAATAGCGTCATTTAGATATGTGAGCGGTGAGCTGAAGAACAGTTCTAGATAATCGTAAGTAAAGCTTCCGGATCAAAATAGAGAGGAGGACGAAAGCTATATAGGGGTGAGCTAACGGCTCCCAATCAGTAGGAAGGATGAAAACACATACTGATCGAAGGGGCGTTTGTTATTGAAAGAAAACAGACTTTAATAGTGAAGATGACACGCCTATTAAAACATCTCGTCTTTCAGAAAAGACGAGACGAATCAGTTCTAATTATTAGAGTCGTGGATCGTCAAGCAAGCGTTCCATTTCTTCTTTATGCAGGGTTTCATCTGCAATAAAATCATCTAACTTGACAACGAGCTCTGTTAATCCGAGAGCTTCAGCTTGTTCCTTACGCTGTTCGTAACGATCAATCGTTTCTTTCTCGGCTTTATGGGCTTCTTCTATCATGTCCTTCACGTCAGTCAGCTGTTTGACGTTAGCCGGCGTTGTGGTAGGTTGCCCTCCCAACGTCTTAATTTTTTCAGAAAGATAGAGGGCGTGTCCAGTTTCGTCTTTGACTTCCCCTTCAAAAAAAGGCTTTAAAACTTGGCGATAAAGGCCAGACACCACCGCAGCATTGTAAGTGTACATAATAACAGCGGCATATTCATTAGCAAGATCTTCGTTTAGGCCGTCAATGAGTTCTTTCATTTTTGCATCCATTCATCGTCATCCTTTCGTACGCAATATTTTCAAGCTAGTATTTAATTTCCACAATCAGCAAAAAAATAAACCCTTTATCGTATAGTTCAAATCGTTGTCACAATTTGTTACAGATAACCATCCGTAAACCTGCCTGCTATAAAATAGCATCTACATAGGTGGGAGGCAACGGGCGATGTGTCCAGATTGACTCAACTACCAATCAGTGGGAGAAGAACGACGGTACTGATTGATTGAAGGTTCGTTTTATGAAAAGGTATAAGGGGTTCTGGCTAGTTACTTGAGCCATGTGATCTGCTGGTTGAAAGCATGAAAATGAAAGAAGTATGATAAGTAGCTGATCAAAAACATCAAGCGCTGACATACACTCGCAAGCTCAGCACGTTTCTGCCATATGACTGATGATTTAAAGCTAACAGGTCAAAAATGAAGTTAGTATACATCTTGATGAGCTTGCGTGTTGAGAGAAGGGGATTTAGAAATAGTAAGAAATAGTGACTCAAGGCGTTTGACTGAGCCGTGTAGAACATTGGCTTAAATATTTAATGACTAATAGAGTATGACTGTGAAATTACTGCGTCTTCTTTGAGGATGTTTAACATAAAGTGTAATAAAAGGTGGTGGACAGCTTATGACGTTTTTATCCAGTATATTTTTAGTTTTTTTCATTGCCCTAGATGGGTTTATATGGGGCTGGATTATCGGTTATCGGCGTCATTACTTTCCACTGACCCATTTTCTTCTCTTATCTATCGGTACGGGAGCGGTTCTATGGCTTTTTTATCACGTTGGGCAAGCATTAGATGAGGTTATTCCCTTTTATGTATTTAATAAAATATCTGGTGTGTTTCTTCTCATCTTGAGTGTCTATCATTTAATTGACACGAAAGGGATTTTCCAAAAAGCAGTTGCGTTGAAGTTGTTTATTATTATTAACATCGATAATATCGGAATTGGCCTATTGGCAGGATTTGATACAGCAGGGCGGTATTTTCCCTTTATTGCAGGAGGCCTATTTGCGTTATTTTTTTTATTCGGTCTTTATGTGGCTTATAGAGCTTCTATGTATAAATTCCAGCAGTACGGAACACTTTTACCGTTTTGTATCTTATTTAGTATGGGGTTCTTTAAATTGTTTTTTAGTTGAATTAATTTCATCATACAACGAAGATTGAGCAGTAAAAACGAGTAAGACATTGATTCCCGTTCCAGACGGGTCTTTCTCGTGGTATCAAATTAAAAATGCCCCTTCAGTTGTTTAACTTAGTCTTATCAACTGAAGGGGCCGTTCAATCATGAACAGATATATGATGATATTAGAACTGTTTTGCTAGTTCAGCAGCTTTTTGCACGCCTTCTTCTACGATGCTTTCAGCTTTATCAGGGAATTGGTTATGCCCTTCTACAATCACTTTTTCGATATCTGAAACACCCCAGAATTGAAGCATACCTGAAATGAAATTAACAGCCATTTCATTGGCAGCAGCAGGGCCTTCAGAGTAGACGCCACCGCGAGCGTTTAGCAAGGCAACTTTTTTGTCAGTTAGTAACCCAACAGGGCCTTGCTCAGTGTATTTAAATGTTTTACCTGCTTGTGCCAAGTAGTCCATATAAGTATGAAGCACAGCTGGAACGGTGAAGTTCCAAAGTGGGAAAGCGAATACGACTTTATCAGCTTCAAGGAACTGATTTAAATAGCTAGTGACGAGGTCAGTAGCTTGTTTTTCAGCATCTGTTAATTCCATACCTTGTGCTAGTTTAAACATACCATTGATTTTATCAGTATCATAATATGGAAGATTTTCTTTGAATAAGTCTAGTTCTGTTATTGTATCTTCTGGGTGAGCTTGTTTATAGCTTTCTACAAAAGAGTTGTAAAGTTTAACACTAATTGCTTGATCGGCTGGGCGAGAATTCGCTTTGATAAATAATACGTTTGCCATATTTGTTTCCTCCGTTTTTTTTTAAAATTAGTTTATGAAGCAACATGTGAGCTGACAATGTCAAACTACATAAATTTTACGCATAATAGCATTTAACGTGGTACTTGCCTAAACATAAAAAAAATAGTTGCTTACGAAAAGGAAGTATACACAACTCCTTATTGATTGTCAAAGTATATGTTTAATAAATTTTTTAGTCACAGGAATAGTTAAAAAGGTGATATGTAAGTAATAGTTAGTTAGAAAATCACTAATCATTAGTAAGATGGTGTGTACAGATAGTCAGCTGTTAAATGGCTATATGAAACTACATTAATAAGGCAGAAACAATAACAGCTAATCCGATAAGAAAAAGAAGACCTTCACTCCAAGTGCCTGTTTTGTAAAGACCCACTTGTGAGCGTTTCTTGGAGAAAGGATAGAATAGCGGAACACCGCCAACCGAAAAGAAATCGGCAACAATGTGCAAAATGGCTCCTGTAAACATCGCTTGTAAAAAGGCATGAGGGAAATGAAAAAGGCCGGCCACAAGCAAAAGCAAGATCAGCCCGGAGTGAGTGAGCCCGCGGTGTCCGAATACACCATTTATCACAGTTGAGATGACGGGGATACGTCGGCCGATCCATGACCGACTTTCGTCGATATCAGGTAAAACCGAACCGATTACCAATCCGGATAGCGCTATTGCAGAATCGAGGGGGATAGTGACCGGTAAAACATCCCCCACGAGAATGATAGTTGATAAGGATGTGGTGATATGTGTGTAATATCTCATTTGTATTCTCCTTCAAAAATGACTTCAAGCCCACATTATAGATTACCAGCTCTGCTGCCATTGGTATAGTGAAACCTTTTAGGAATATGAAGGTCCCTAAAAAGTTTTAGATAAGCTGTGTCTGGTTATGTAATACGTAAGGTTTCGTTACTTGAAGTAGGAGGAATGATGGATGGCACTTTCACCAGAAGTTGTAGGTTTTAGTTTTATTATTCTTGGGATCTTGTTGCTTATAGGGAAATGGCTTAGAGTTTTTACCCCTTTTTTTCAAACGTTTTTTATTCCTAGTTCGATGATCGCTGGATTACTTGGGTTGCTGTTCGGTCCAGAAGTAATGGGGTTAACTGGTGTGCATTTCTTTGATAACGGAGGGATATTTCCAGAAGCCATGATAGAGGTGTGGAGTACGCTGCCTGACTTACTTATTAACGTTATTTTTGCTTCTTTATTTTTGGGAATGACCTTGCCGTCAGTGAAGAAAATGTGGAAAATTTCTGGTCCTCAAATCACGTTTGCGCACGTGATTTCATGGGGGCAATATGTGGTAGGTATCACCTTGGCACTAGTGCTTTTAACACCGCTGTTCGGCATGAACCCTGCAGCTGGAGCCCTGCTTGAAATCAGTTTTGTGGGTGGACATGGGACAGCTGCGGGGTTGGCAGAGACCTTTGAAGGTGTTGGCTTTGAAGAGGGACGGGATTTAGCTGTAGGCTTGGCAACGATAGGGGTGTTAAGTGGTGTATTTATCGGGATGATTCTCATTAATTGGGGTGCTCGGCGTGGTAAAACAGAGGTTCTAAATAAACCATCAGATATATCTGATGAACGAAAACGTGGCTTGATAACTAAAGAAAATCAAGACGATGAACCAGCAGGGAAAAAAACGACCCACTCCGAATTCATTGAAACACTCACCGTTCATTTAGGGTATATTGGAGTGGCAATAGCCCTTGGGTATGTGATGCTTGAAGGCCTTATCTTGATAGAAGAAGCATTTTGGATTGATAATATTGAGATAGTAACTCACCTCCCTCTTTTCCCATTAGCGATGATTGGGGCTGTTATCGTGCAATTGTTTTTAGATAAATGTGTTTCCCATAACGTCGTAGATAGGGGAGTTGTTAATCGGATACAAGGACTGGCACTAGATTTACTAATCGCTGCGGCTATTGCAACTCTCTCGTTAAGTGTTATCGGAGAGTACATCTGGCCTTTCTTGTTAATGGCGGTATTTGCCATTGGATGGAATTTATTTGCCTTTTTAGTCATCGCCCCTTGGATTATGCCAGATTATTGGTTTGAACGAGCAATTGGTGATTTAGGTCAAGCAATGGGGATGTCAGCGGCAGGCCTATTACTCATCAAATTAGCTGACCCTGATACAAAATCTCCTGCAAAGGAAGGTTTTAGTTATAAACAGTTGCTTCTTGATATTTTTGTCGGAGGTGGCTTGGTAACAGCGGCATCCGTACCACTTATTGTAGCGGTTGGGCCTGTACTAACTCTTATAGTAGCAGCTGTTATCATGACGGGTTGGTTAATACTAGGGTTGTTTTATTTCGGGAGAAAGCAAGCTGACACTAAAGGATAAAAGGAAATAGGACTGCGTGAAAATAAGCTCAGTTGCTCATTTGTCATGTTAGAGAAGCGTAGAGAGTAGCATCAAAACCATCAGTACCATTGTGTACTGATGGTTTTGATTTGAAGAGAAATAGTAGTGGAGCTTTTCTTTGCAGGACCGATATAATTTTAATTAGGCGGTGCAATACGCTATATGTAAAAAGTATTGACGTCTTCTTCTTAATGTAACATTATAATATAGACTGATTGTTAAAAGAGATAGTAGTCACTATAAGAAGATAAAAACTCTCTCAATTGAGAGGGTATATAGAGGCAGCAGGCTACATATGTCATAAGAAAGAGTACCACGGAACAAGTTTGAATCAAGTAATTAAAAGAGCGTAGTCCACTAAAGTCATGGCTTTATTATTATTTTAAAAAAGAAAATGAACCATGTGTGAGTGATGCCTCAAACATGATGGATGAATCGGCCAGCTGAATATCTTTTTAAAATTCTTGCAAAAGAGCTTTATGATCTTGAAGAGAAGATGGGCTGTAGCCCTATTCGTTATGGGAACATTGCTGGTAAGTAACGTGTGAAGGCAGATAAACACTAGCAGGGGGAGTAATAATTGTGGTGATTCGTCATAGGGAACAACCATGAGCGCTTTCATCGAAGAAAGAATAACATTGGAACATTTGGCGTAACAACAAATGACAGTAGACAAGTGATGCCATTAGTAGTGAGTCATCATCTTGTCAATTTAAGCTGAGAATCGACTACATAAAGGGGGACAGGCGGTGCTATTTAGTTGGAGAGACACCGCAATTAGTTATGAATACTTCCATACCAGAACATGATATAAACGTCATCAACAAGACAGATGTGAAGAAAATGCCTATTATGATATCTCTTATTATGGGTGTGTTTTTTGCCATATTAAATGAAACCTTATTAAACGTAGCTTATACAGATTTAATGGGGACTTTTCAAATCACTGCATCAACAGTACAGTGGCTCACGACAGGTTTTATGCTAGTAGTAGGCGTACTAGTACCCATTTCAGCTTTGTTAGTCCAATGGTTTACAACGAGACAGATGTTTATTGGCGCCATGATTATATTTACAATTGGAACGATACTATGTGCTGTAGCTCCTACCTTTAGTGTTCTTTTTGTAGGGCGCTTGATTCAAGCTGCGGGGACAGGCCTTTTATTACCTGTCATGATGAACACCATCCTATTTTTATTCCCTCCAGAAAAAAGGGGTGGGGCAATGGGGATGGTGGGGCTTGTTATAATGTTCGCTCCTGCTATTGGTCCTACCCTTTCCGGACTAATTATAGAATCATTGAATTGGCGCTGGTTGTTTATTATCGTCATCCCATTCGCACTTATTTCGATTACGTTTGCCTTTGTATATTTGAAAAATGTCTCGAATGTGACGAGACCTCGAGTAGATGTGCTATCAATCATTCTGTCAACGCTAGGTTTTGGTGGTATGGTTTTCGGCTTTAGTAGCGTTGGTGAGGGGGAAGCAGGTTGGTCAAGCCCAGAGGTATATCTGCCGATTATCGTCAGCCTTGTTTCATTGACATTGTTTATAACACGTCAATTAAAATTAAAGGACCCTATTCTTGAATTCCGTGTATTTAAATCACCAATGTTTTCTTTGACGACGGCATTATTAATCATTATGATGATGACGATGTTTTCTACGATGATTATCTTACCGTTATTCTTACAGGGACCGTTAGCTTTGGCAGCTGCAGCTGCAGGATTAGCGTTATTACCTGGAGGAATCTTAAATGGCCTCATGTCGCCGATTGCAGGTAAAATTTTTGACCGCTTTGGACCGCGGGTTCTCGTTATTCCTGGGACGCTGTTGCTAGTCTGTGTGATGTTTCTCTTTACTAACGTGTCGGCTGATACGCCTGTCTATATGTTTATTATCTTGCATAGTTTATTAATGATAGGGGTAGCCATGGTTATGATGCCAGGTCAAACGAATGGCTTAAATCAACTGCCGCCAGACTATTATCCACATGGCACTGCTGTTATTAATACGTTGATGCAAATTAGTGGAGCAATTGGCATCGCCTTATTTATTGGGGTTATGTCTGCTGGGCAAGCACGGTATTTAGAGGGTGTTAGTGATCCCTCTTCACAGCTCGCACTTTCTAATGCCCTTACAGCGGGTGTTCAAAGGTCATTTCAAGTAGGCTTCATTTTTGCCATCGTAGCATTTATTTTAGCGCTCTTTATGAAACGAACGGTCATTCCCGTAACAGAAAAAGAATAGGATTGAATTGAAGAACCCTGATCATTGTTGGTGCTGGCAATGATCAGGGTATTTATTTGATGATTCTATTTAACTGAATGAATGTCATAATGCAAGGTCATGCTTATAACGACTATTATTGGAAATTAACAATAAATGTTGGTTATTAGAAACGGAGAATTGGAACGAAAGGTGGCGATTCCTGTGGGAAGAAGCGCCATCTGAAAATCTATTCTGACTGAGCTTTACAAAGGCAGAATCAGTTGAAGACGAGCCCCACGGAAAGCGGCCATCTGTAGTGAAAAGAATCATAACTTTCGAAAATAACGATGTAACCATGATTTATGAAATCGATTCAACTATATAATTAAAAACTTTCTCACATGGCACTTTGTTCTCGTAATTTTTTTCGTCCATATAGCTTACGAGATATCATCGGGGCACATTGAAATAAAATGATACCGATAATAGCAGATGATAAAATGAAGACACTACTGAATGCTTTAATCGAACCAGCGGCAAGGGTAGCGATAATAATAGAAAACTCCCCTCTTTGTGTGAGTGAAAGGCCTGCTCTTAATGACACTCTCTTGGACAAACCATACCATTGACCACCGATAAATCCAACAATGATCTTTGCAGCGATTGACCAAACAGTAATAAGTAATAGTAAGCCAACCATCGGAATGCCTTCACTAAAGCTGATCGTCGTCCCGAAATATAAGAAGAAAAGCGGTAATAATAGATCTCTAAATTGAACAACAAGTTTTTCAAGTTCGTGGGTTCTACGGACTTCTGCTAACATAATGCCAGCTAAAAATGCGCCTAGTACTTCTGATAAATCAAGATATAAAGCTAATCCGCCATACGAAAGGGCGACACCGATAACGAATAAAATAAAGACATCTGACGTCATATGGCGGTCGAAAAAAGGCCCTAGCTTACTAAACAGGAAGTAACCAAGTAACACAGCACCGGCAACTAATAAAATTACTTTTAATACTAGTATTGATAACGTGCCAGTTGTAATAGCTGTTCCTGCTGTGAGTCCAACGAGAACCGCTACTAGAATAGGTGCGACTAAGTCTTCAAAAATGAGAAGTCCGAGCATAAATTCTGATTCAGGATTGGCCATGCGTTTTGAACTTTCCAGCATTTTTGCTGTAATCGAAGAGCTGGTGGCATAAGCAACGCCTCCAATGAGTAAAGAAGAAATCACGTCTACACCCATTAAAAGGCATATACCGGTAGTGATGCCGAAGCTTAACACTACATCCAGGATACCAGCCCCCATCACTTTTTTAGCCACACTCATTAATTGTTTAATTGGAAATTCCATACCTAACATAAAGAAAAGTAATACAATGCCTATTTCTCCTGCAAAATGTAAGGTGTGTGATTCATATAAAAAACCACTAACAACAATTCCTAATAAAATATAAACGATGACATCGGGAATCTTCATTTTTGCACCAAAAAAGCCTGTGAAAAATAAAAGAAGAAGAACGATTCCAGCTCCAAATAATTCAGGAAGAGCCATAACTATTAATCATCCTCACTTTCACAAAGGTCAATGAATGCTTCGACAGGATCCCTTTTTCCCACAATCATAATTGTATGACCTTGTTGCATCGCCATATCATTTGGTGGGTCCACTTCAAACTCGTCATCATGGAAAATACCGACGATGGAGACACCACTAGGCAACATGTTTGTGAGTGTCTCATATGACGCCCCTAATAATGATGATTTCTTACTTATCTCAAGCCATTCAACAATCACTTTTTTACGTAAGATTTGTAGCCTTTCTATTTTTTCATTCATAACTGGATCCAGTGTGGCACTTAATAATTGTGTGCCTAAATGTCTCGTTTCTTCAGATGACAAATCAAAGGTAAAGACTGCTTCGTCATCGTCGGCATCTTCGAAGAAATAGAGTTCACGTTTCCCGCTATGGTGAATGACCATCCCCATCATTTGGTTCTTTCCGTTAATGAAAGTTAATTTCTTACCGACTCCCGGTAAATCGACCATTTTAAATTTCATGAGCATCACACATCCCTCTAGTAATTAACATCTACTTCTAACTATCGTAGCCATTTTTTAAGTAAAGTGATTATCGTCTTCATACATACGATTAGGTAGTTGCTTGTATCATTATTTGACTATCTGGTCATTTTAATTAGTTTAGCCTAACACATTTATTATAGCAAGAAAAATCTTCTTTTTGACGGTCTATTTTAATAAAGGTATACTGATAATGACCGATGAGTCAATAAATGTGAGAGCAAGGGTATAAAAAGGGGGGATCTCCGTGGATCAGCATAAAGAGGAGCGTATTCAGGAAGCGGGCATGAAGCTTTTCTCTGAAAAAGGCTTTGAGGCTACTTCTGTTCAAGATATCGTAGATGAATGTGGCATTTCTAAAGGATCCTTCTATTCGTATTTTAAATCAAAGGATGCATTGTTAGTCACTATATTAACGCATCACTATCGCATGATTGAAAAACGTATACAAGAAGTAGATCATATGAAGCTACAACCAAGAGAAACTTTCATTGTGCAATTGACTCACCTTTATGAAGGGATCTATAAACATAGAGAATTTATAATCACCTATGCTTATGAACAAATTACACGGTTAAATGCCACCGTTAAAAGAAGGATCTTGCATATACAAACTAAAAGAAGAGCATTTTATCGCCGTGGTTTACAGATGATATATGGCGAACAAGTGACACCCTATTTGTGGGATTTGGCTATTATGTTAGAAGGTATAGCACATACATTCATACGCATGCTTTTACAAAATGGCAGGGAGCTACAGATAGAAAAGTTAGTAAAATATATCGTAAATCGCATAGATAATATTGTAGAAGGAATGATTAATAGTAACGAAAAGCCTCTCTTACAAGAGAGCGACGTGAATCCTCCTCGAAATATGGGGAACGTGTCACTTACGGGTGCTAGGCTCACCGAGCTCGTAACGATAATAAAGGATGAGCTACGGAAAAGTTCTCAGAACGAAAACTATCTAGTCTCACTCGACGTGATAGAAGAGGAACTGGATCGAGAAACACCTAGATATCCTGTTATTAAAGGCATGTTATCTAATCTAGAAGATATTAATATTAAAGAGGTAGAGATTTATATAGAAGAACTTAAACGTTCATTATAGAATGTTGCCCTGATTTTTAGAGTACAGACACTCAAAGCATTGTGAAAAGCTATGGGAAAACGTACTTGCGATGATGTAAAGGCAAAGCGTGCTGCTTAACGAGCTGTTTTGAGGAGTTTGTCTCAACAATCGAATATTTTACATTAGGAGACATCCAATCAGTGCGTTCTCTTAAATGACTCCTTAAAAATTTCATTATAATATGTGATTTAAAGGCTCCTAGTGTAAAAAATAAATAAATTTATGAATACATATTTCATCTTTTACAGCCATTGTATATAATAGCATTATAGATAGTTAATTAAATAAATTAATAAAGAAAGTAGAGGGAAATTTAATTGAGGGAGTGGTTTTATGCTGGAAGCGTTAGTGAAAGGGTTTCAGGAAACATTTAAGACAAATGAGAAACCCAGGGTTTTCTTTTCTCCTGGGAGAGTTAATTTAATTGGCGAACATACAGATTACAATGGTGGCTATGTGTTTCCATGTGCCTTGAGTGTTGGCAACTATGTGGCTATTCAACCTCGTGACGATCGTAAGCTGCGATTTTTTTCAGCTAACTTTGAAGAATTAGGTATTATTGATGGCCATTTAGATGCGTTAGCATTTCGTGATCAGGATGACTGGGCCAATTATCCAAAGGGTGTCCTTACCGTTCTTGAGCAAGCAGGTTACAAAGGTGAAAAAGGCTTCGATGCTTACTTTTACGGAAATATTCCTAACGGAGCAGGACTCTCCTCCTCAGCTTCAATTGAATTGGCCATGGCGGTATCATGGGATGCAATGAATGACTTTGGCATCGACCGTGTTGATATGGTAGAACTTTGTCAAAGAGCAGAAAATGAGTATATTGGTGTTAATTGCGGTATTATGGATCAGTTTGCTATTGGGATGGGAAAGGAAGATCATGCTATTTTGCTCGATTGTAACACATTAGAATACAAGTATGCCCCTATGAAACTTGATGGGTTTAAGCTTGTGATTGCCAACACTAATCAACGAAGAGGCTTGGCAGACTCTAAATATAATGAACGGCGTCAGGAATGTGAAAAAGCGTTGGCAGACCTTCAACAAGCTGTATCGATTAGATATTTATGTGAACTTACTCCAGATCAGTTTGACACTTATCAGTCAAAGATAACGGATACTATAGCGAAGAAGAGAGCGAGGCATGCTGTGGAAGAAAATGCCCGTACAATTGAGGCTCACAAAAAATTAAATGAAGGTGATTTAGTGACATTTGGTGAGCTGATGAACGCCTCTCATCGGTCACTTAAGGACGATTATGAAGTGACTGGCGAACATTTGGATGCACTTGCAGAATCTGCGTGGCAAGAAGAAAATGTATTGGGTGCGCGTATGACAGGCGCAGGTTTTGGTGGTTGTACTGTTAACCTTGTCAAAGAAGAGGGGTTAGATGAAACACTTGAACGTATTGCGAAAGCTTATAAACAAAGAACGGGCACAGAGACGACATTTTATGTAGCTGATATTGGCGGAGGAACTCAGGAGCTTACAAAGCTTAAATAAGGAAGGTGATGCATATGGCAGTATTAGTGTGTGGTGGAGCAGGTTATATAGGTAGTCACGCAGTAGCAGAATTAATAGCTGCAGGTGAAGACGTCGTTGTCATTGATAATTTACAAACTGGCCATGCAGGAGCTGTGTTAAAGGAAGCCGTTTTTTATAAAGGGGATTTACGTGATGAATCGCTATTAGATACGGTTTTTACTCAGCATAAGATAGACTCTGTTCTCCATTTTGCAGCAGATTCTCTCGTCGGAGTCAGTATGGAAAAGCCACTTGATTATTATGACAATAATGTAGGAGGGGCATTATCCTTAGTGAAAAAAATGTATCAACACAATGTGAAGCATATTGTGTTTTCTTCAACAGCTGCCACATATGGTGAGGCGGAAAATGTGCCAATTAAAGAAGAAGAACCAACAAAACCGACAAATCCATACGGTGAAACTAAGTTAGCCATAGAAAGAATGCTAGCGTGGTGTTCTGAAGCTTATGATATGACTTATGTAGCGCTTAGATACTTTAATGTGGCAGGGGCCCATCCAGTACAGGATATCGGTGAGGATCATAAACCGGAAACGCACCTCATCCCGATCGTCATGCAAGTGGCTCTTGGACAACGTGACAAAATAATGGTGTTCGGCGATGATTACCCCACAGAGGACGGCACGTGTATTCGTGACTATATTCATGTGAACGATTTAATTCAAGCCCATCTACTTGCCTTAACCTATTTAAGAGAAGGTGGGTCTTCTAATACGTTTAATCTTGGTAACGGTCAAGGATTCAGTGTGAAAGAAGTCATTGATACAGTGGAAAAAGTGACAGGACAAGACATTTCCCGGGAAATTGCTCCGAGAAGAAGTGGTGACCCAGCCGTTCTTGTAGCCTCTTCAGAGAAAGCACGATCAACTCTCGGTTGGACACCACAATATGCAGACTTAGAAACGATTATTGAAACAGCATGGCAATGGCATCAGCGCCACCCTGAAGGTTATGACTCTTAAAAAAGGAGGTTGAGAACATGATTGATAAGTATTTAAACGAACTTATACACTATGCTGTAAGGAAAAAATTGATTGAAGCAGAGGATGCTGATTTTTGTAAAAATCAACTGATAGCTATACTTCAATTAGCCGAATCACGTATCTCACCCCTCGACTATGAATCAGAAGATCTAGCGCTCCCTATTATTTTAGACGAGATTCTAAATTGGGCTGCTGAAAATGGAATAATAAACAATAATACAGTGACAGAACGTGATTTGTTAGATACAAAGCTAATGGCTGTGTTTATGAAACGGCCATCGGAAGTAATGGCTGATTTTCATGAATTAAAACGGGATGAAAATGTAGAAGAGGCAACTGCCTGGTTTTATGAATTGAATAAAGATATTCATTATATAAGACGTGATCGGATCGAAAAAAATGTCAGCTGGCGAACTGAGACAGAGTACGGTAAGCTGGACATAACGATTAATCTTTCAAAACCGGAAAAAGACCCTAAAGAAATAGAAGCGGCAAAACAAGCTGCAACGGCTAATTATCCCTCTTGCGTTTTATGCAAAGAGAACGTGGGTTATGAAGGGCGGTTAAACCATCCAGCTCGTCAAAATTTACGTACGATACCAGTACAGTTACAGGGGGAGGAATGGCACCTTCAATTCTCACCATACGTCTATTACCATGAACATGCCATTGTGTTATCAGCGAAGCATGAACCAATGAGAATAACGGGCAAAACATTTTATAGGCTCCTTGACTTTGTCAATCAATTTCCTCACTACTTTATAGGTTCTAATGCAGATCTTCCTATAGTTGGCGGCTCGATTTTAAGTCACGATCATTATCAAGCAGGGAAGTACGAATTTCCAATGGCGCGAGCGGAGGAAGAGGAATCAGAGACGCTTCGTGATTTTGAAGATGTGATAGTCAGTAAGTTGAGATGGCCGATGTCGGTCATAAGAGTAAAAGGAAAAAATAAAGAAAAAGTGGCTGAAGCGTGTCATATGATTTTTCAAAAATGGTCTGTCTATAATGATGAAAGTGTCGACATTATTTCTACTACTGGAGATATACCGCATCATACGGTAACACCAATAGCACGTATGAGAGATGGAAAATTTGAAGTGGATATCGTATTGCGGAACAACCGTACGTCTGAAGACCATCCGATGGGAATTTTTCATCCGCATGATCATGTCCATCATATTAAAAAAGAAAACATCGGATTAATTGAAGTGATGGGATTGGCCGTTCTTCCAGGCAGGTTAAAAGACGAGTTAGAAGAACTTACAGCCGCTCTTCTCACAGCGAATCCAGAAAAGGACATTGCTTCACGCGCCCCAATTGCAAAGCATTTAAATTGGGCTCTAGAATTAAAACGACGTCATCCAGATATGAATCAAACTAACGCTCAGCCTATTTTAAAAGAAGCGCTTGGAGATGTTTTCAAAACCATTCTTACACATTCAGGGGTGTTCAAACGAGACAAAAAAGGGCAGGCGGCATTTTTGACATTTATGAGAAGTCTCACGTCATAGCGATGACGTTGAAAAAGGGAGAGGGATAGAATGGCAACACATTTAACAGGAAGTTTTCAATTGATGAAATCATTAAATCGCTCACTTATCTTAAATATTATTCGAACCAGTGGTGCCATTCCCCGATCAGAAATTGCCAAACAAACGGGGTTAACCCCTCCCACGGTAACGAATATTGTCAGTGAACTTCTTGATGAGGAATTAGTAGTAGAAAGTCGAGCAGGTTCTTCAAATGGTGGACGAAAGCCAATATTACTCACGATTAATTCAGATAGTCGTTACATTATAGGTGTGGACGTAGGTGTCAAAAAAGTGAGATTGGCACTCACTAATCTGGATGCAAACGTAATACAACGTAAACTTCTTCCAATGCCACATACACATGCGCTAACAACAGAGCGCTTCCTAGACCTTTTGTTGCAAGGGATCGATACTTTTCTTACTGAAAACATAACTCAGAAAAGCAAAATAATAGGGATTGGCGTAGCGATGCATGGTATTGTTGATCATGAAGAAGGGGTCGCTATCCATGCTCCTACATTGAAACTTGAACATGTCCCTGTTAAACAGGTGTTGGAACAGGCATTCAATCTCCCGGTCAGAGTAGAAAATGATGCGAAAGCACTCGCCCTAGGCGAAAAGTGGTTTGGGGCAGGAAGAGACGTCGATCATTTTGTCTGTTTAAATGTTGGGGAAGGTATTGGTGGAGGAATTATTTTAAATGATCAATTGTTCCATGGCAATAATAGCCTCGCTGGTGAAATTGGTCATACAAGAATAGATATTAACGGCCCAAAATGTTCTTGTGGAAACAATGGATGCTTTCAGACGTTAGCCTCTGGCCAGGCAGTCAAGGAACGAGCTCATACTTATATTAAAGAAGGAAAAAAGACGTCGCTAGTAGCGCAAGCAGGAGAAGATTTGAAAGCCTTGGACGGCCAACTCATCTTTAAATGTGCTGAAGAAGGCGATGAAATAGCTAGGCAGGTTCTGGAAGAAACAGGGACGTTTCTAGGGTTTGGGTTACTAAACATTATCCATTTTCTTAATCCTAGTATGGTGATTATTGGCGGCGGTGTTTCTAAATCCGGCAAATGGATTCTCGAACCGGCTAAAGATGTGATTCAATCTCATGCGTTAACTCATGAAGCGGCTAAAACGACAATTGTCGTATCTGAGTTAGGTGACGAAGGGTCATTAATCGGTGCCTGTACACTCGTATTATCAGAACTCTTTTCTCATGTTCACAGCAAGTGAAAGAACATATAATGCGCTAAATAAGGCTACTGTCATATGCGTGAGCTCTGACCGTGTTTTAAGCCCCTTTTTCTGGTATGATGGATGAAGAATAATCCTTAAGTTACATATTTAATGAGGAGAGACCTATCATGCCTAACATTCAGAACTTAAAGAACAAAATATTAGAAAAAACTCATTTAGTTTTCATTGTGACAGACCCAGATCAAGAGGATAATCCCATTATCTATGCCAATGAAGGATTTACGGCTTTAACAGGGTATTCTCAAGAGGAGGTCATTGGACAAAATTGCCGCTTACTTCAAGGTGAGGATACCGATCCAGAAACAGTATATAAATTAAATGAGGCAATAAAAAATCGCCAAGCCGTTTCTGTTCAAATCTTAAATTACAAAAAGAATGGTGAGTCTTTTTGGAACCTGCTCCATATAGACCCGATTTATTTAGAGGAAGAGGATAAACATTATTTTGTCGGTATTCAAAAGGATATTACAGATGTGAAACTAGCAGAACAACAATTGGCAAAATACCATCGTGAAATTGAACTTCTTTCAGTTCCTCTCGTACCAGTGAAAGTAGGGGTTTCTGTCTTGCCATTAATCGGAGATATTGATGAACGTCGCGTAGAGATTATTGTCAATAATGTTTTAACTGAAATGGAGAAGGATGAGATAGAGACACTTATTCTTGATTTTTCAGGGTTTACGAATATGGACGAGAGTGCAACGACCGGCATTTTCCAACTCAATGATTTATTAAAGTTAAAAGGAATACACTTAATCATAACAGGCATTACACCGAAAATTGCTATGAGAACAAATCGCTATAACATCGATTTATCTCGTTTTACGACATTTGGCTCAGTGAAACAAGCTGTGGAGGCTCTTGAAAACTAAAAGGAACAGTAAGGAGCGTCCAAATACGGACGCTCCTTACTGTTCCAGCATTTAACCATTGGTAGTGGGATCTCCTTCAGTATCAGGCTGTAATAGGGTAAGGAGAAGAAAAAAGATGAAGCTTAAGGAAAGAATCGAACCGCTAACGATATAAAAAATGAGTGAGAATGTTTCAGGAAGAGGGATTGTCCCAACCATGAAGACATACATGCCTGCATTTAAACCGAAAGTCCCAATTAAAGCAGTCCAAACATGAAGCGTTGCTAACAGTTTATGTTTAGGTTTATAAATTTTATAAAAAAGACTCCAAGCAAATAATGTTAGCCATCCAACGACGAGGACATGGGCATGGACAGGTCTTAATGCATAAGAACCAGCCCCTGCCATATGCCCACCCATCATAACGCCAATAACGCCAAATAAGGCAGAGGCAATAAGTAATTTTTTACTATGTGACATATAATCGCTCCTTTAATAGAAATAAAGTTTTATTTTAACATGTGGGAGGAGGAGGTATAAAAGAAAATGTGCGGTTATGGTATATGATAACTTCTTTAATGATAGACGTCATGTGTGAATGAACCAGGTAATATCACAAATTGGAAAAAGCAGGAGTCCCTAAGGATCCTGCTTTTTATCGGTTTCAGAATAGTTTTTTAAATGGTGTTCATATGTTAGTTATCGCTATGATAAAATCTTTGATTAAATACACGCCGCGGTAAATTCCTGCAGCAGAAGTCTTGTATTACTTAAATAATGAAAGCCCTGCCTCTCTTTCATCCTTGCGGTTCCGTAACCGCGCCAGTGTAACTTTTGGCGTTTCCACGTATTCGCAGGATTCCAGAAGGTTAGTTATAACCTAATGAATATAATCAGTGTCACTTGACATAGTCGGTTCATCATAACGACGCACCTTCTTCAACCAAAACCAATCTTAACATAATGACATATAAAAGTCAATATATTTCCAAATATAACTAAAATGGTCCGTGACAATAGTTTTTGGAGCCTTTTTTCATTCACAGGGAAGGTCACGTCTTCTGAATAGAGTGGGGTGGGATAAATTGCCCAAGGAAAGGCTGATACAGTTGTTTCCTGATATAACCTGCCGTTTTGTTTCAGCAACTATTGAGTACAATAGCTGCGAGTCAGATAAATCAAGCTGCGAGTCAGATAAATCAAGATGTTAATACAAGACATAAATGAAACCGACACCTGATGCAGGTGTCGGAAAGTTTATATCAATTAAACTGTTGTACGGCGTCTAGAGCTTCTTTTATTACCTAGATAAGCGTTCAGCATCCAAATGTGTTGTTCAATTGAGGATTTAATGGCAATGAACATGTCCGCTGTCACATTATCATGGTTATCTTCAGCTACTTCGATAAGTTGTGCTGATTCGTCACTAATTGTTTCAAAATCTTTTACTAACGCTGCTACCATGTCAGCTGGTGTTTCATCACCTGTCGCTTCTTTGATAGTTGCTTCATTCAAATACTCTTTTAAAGTAGCAATTGGGCTTTCACCGATTGTTAATATCCGTTCTGCAATCTCATCAATATTTGTGGCAGCTTCGTTGTAAAAAGCTTCAAATTTCTCATGAAGTGTAAAAAAGCTTGGACCAGTAACATACCAGTGGTAATTGTGGAGCTTTGTGTTTAATACATTCCAATTCGCTAATTGCTTATTCATTTCTTGTGTTAAATTTTTGTTTGCCATAGTTAAAGCACTCCTTTAGTTGTTATCCTTTTATTATCTCTTTTATATTTAATAGTATATATCAAATTAAAAATAAAATCAAATAATAATTATTATAAATAAGGAATATTGATGAGGAAAAAATCGTTAACATATTTACTCATTTATTTCCCTATGGTTGTGACCATTAAACACAGTCATTTAACAAGGCTAAGAGTAAGAGGTGATGGTTCATCTATTATCCCTTACTTACCTCACTCCTATTCTCCTACTTAGTTTAATGAAAGCTTATGAATGATATTTTTTAGAAGGGAATGAAAAAGAACTATGTTAAATAGGGTGAAATTTATTGCACTTCTCATAAACCATTTGATATAGTAAGTAAGTCAATTACTTAGGGGGCTAACTAATGGATCAAAAGATAGAGGATTTTGCAGGCTATCAGCTGAGTGTTGTCTCACATTTTATCCATAATCAACATAATCGTTATCTAGCGGACTATGGCGTTACAAGAGCACAGGCGAAAGCTCTTTATTTATTAGCAAAGCACGGCGACTTAACACAATCTGACTTGCAAAAACGCCTTTACATCCAAGCATCAACAATGAATGGGATAGTAGAGTCGTTGTTAAAGAACATGCTTATTAAAAAGGATGCTAGCGAAGCTGATCGACGCACTAAAGTGATTAGTCTTACAAATAAGGGAAAAAAATTAGAAAAAGATTTAGCTAATGAAATTAAACGTGTTGAAAAGCAGTTACTAACAGGTTTTTCAGAAGAAGAAAAGAGCATGCTGATAAATTGGCTAAAATTAATGAAGCAAAATTTACAAGCGATGACAGACGATGTCTCGTCACAGGCTGTTAAGAAAGAAGGGAACACCCATGAAACAAAGTGATCAAAGTATGCAGTTAGGAACAGAACCTATTCCTAAGTTGCTTAGAAAATTATCTATTCCCGCAATTATTGGCATGCTTGTTATGTCTATTTATAATGTGGTTGATACTATTTTTATTTCCTACGCAGTAGGGATTGATGGTGTCGCTGCAGTCACCATTGCTTTTCCAATTATGCTAATAGTAATGGCTGTAGCTGCCGCACTCGGTATCGGGGGGGCTTCACTCATTTCTCGAAGACTAGGTGAACAACGAGAAGCAGAGGCAAACCGTGTGTTCAACACTGTCATATCATTAGTTGTTATAGTGAGTATGGCCGGGGTTATAAGCTCATTTACCATCTTGGAGCCTATCCTCCGCATGTTTGGGGCTACCCCAGAGCTTATGCAAGGTGCTCATGATTATATTTTTCCAATTATGTTAGGTACCGTCTTTTTCTCGTTTGCGTTCGCTACCAACGCCATTATTCGTTCAGAAGGAAATTCGAAATTTGCGATGATGACGATGATCGTGCCGGCTGTCCTTAATATTATTCTCGACCCGATTTTTATCATCTGGTTGGATATGGGGGTTCAAGGTGCCGCAATCGCCACCGTTTTGGCACAGGCAAGTATTTCATTTATAGTCTTATGGTACTTCTTAAGTGGTAAAAGCTCATTGTTGATTGTCGTGAAAGAAATGCTGCCTCGTTGGTCGATTACGAAAGAAGTGGTGGTTATTGGCATGCCAGCGTTTGTCCGCCAAGTGGCCGGCAGTGTGATGATGGTAGCCATCAACAGTATGCTAATCATTCATGGCAGTGAATTTTATGTTGGCGTTTTCGGTATCGTGCAGAGGGTTTCCATGTTTGCTCTTATGCCGATGATGGGGATACTTCAAGGAATGCAACCAATTGTCGGGTACAATTTTGGGGCGAAACAATTAGAGCGCATGCGAGAAACGATCTTAGTAGGATTTAAAGTCGTGACCGTTTTTTCCATTGCTGTTTTTATTATTATGATGGCTTTTCCAAATGTGTTAATGAGAGTGTTTACTGCTGATACAGCAGTTATTGAGACAGGATCAATAGGAATGCGCATTATATTTGCGTGCGCCTTCTTAATAGGGGCGCAAGTTGTAAGTGGTGGTTTATATCAGGCGTTGGGGAAAGCAAAGCCAGCTCTTATATTGTCGATGGCCCGTCAGATTTTGTTCTTAGTGCCTCTCGTCTTAATCTTACCGCAGTTTTTCGGGGTTTGGGGTGTGTTTATTGCCTTTCCTTTAGCGGATATATTGGCATTTGCTCTTTCAATTTTCTTTATGTATAAAGACCGTAAGCTCTTCTTTACCGGGGGGGAAGAAGAGATAGCATTTGAAAATAAGCAGCCGGCGTCTTCCTGAACTCACACGGCTAAACAAGTGTATGTGAAAAGATAGACCTAGTAAAGAGATTGAGATTAATGAAGGTGTACGAATAGTTCCTAATCCATCAGCCTTTAAACTGATGGGTTTCCTAGTTAGTGCAGTTGATTAGAAGAAAGCCTATTTTCAACATTGACATCTAAGAAAAGAGTTGATTTTCATGCAAAAGCATAAAAGGGAAATGATCAACCATCAGTTAGAGGCAATCAAATTTGTTAACTCTTTACGAGCTTTAAGGGACGAATTATGGAGAAGTGAAATTAGCGAAGGTAAATGGACGATCGCTGAAATCATCGGGCATTTTAAGCCATGGGATGAATTCGTGCTCTATCAGCGATTACCCTATATATTTTTAGAAAAAGCCCTGCCGGAAGCACCAGACCCACAAATAACAAATACTATGGCAGCTTCTATTAGTAGAGCTGAGCCGCAGCAAGTCACGATTGATAAGTTTATTCTTAATAGAAAAGGCATTTATAAAGTGATTAAGGAAATACCTGATAGTCAATTAAGTGCCACGTTTTTGTTGGGTGATAAATCGCTATCATTGTATGACTATTTGAGCTACTTAGCGGACCATGATCGTCATCACTTTAATCAAATTGAGAGGGTTATTAATGGCAGGAGTCATTTGCAGAAGCTAAGCTAATACTTTGTTTGAAGTACTGTTTGTCGTCGCACTATTTACTAGTCTATTATAGAAAAAGCGTTAGAAGGATAGTGAGAGGAAACCAAATTCGCCACACTAAATCTTCTTTTTATCTTAACTGAACATAGATTTGTTAAACGACAGTAAACGCGTTGATTAATAAACTATAAAATCCCGGTACAGGCTGATCTGTACCGGGATTGATTATGTCATATAGCGCGTTATTTCACCATGAGAACAGGGGCTTTAACGTGCTTAATCACTTTATGGCTGACACTGCCTAAAACCATCGTTTGCACTGTCCCAAGACCTCGGCTCCCAATAACTAAAGCGTCATAATCGCCATTGTTCGCGTGCGCAATAATGGATTCGGCTGCGCCATTGCTACCGTGTAAAATTGTCGTTTTAGTAGCAATTCCAGCTTCTCTGATCTTGTTTTCAAATGGTTGAAGCATTTCCTGCCGTTTACGAGACGCGCTGTCTGAATCACCGTAGTGTAACACATCTGTCTTCGATTTACTACCTGCTACAACGTAAAGAATCTCAATTGATGCATTTTCTTCTAATAGAGCGAGAGAAATGGCTTTATCCGCAGCCCGTATAGAGTGGTCAGAGCCATCAATCGCTAGTAATAAGTTCTTAAACATCGTTTTCCCCCCGTTTTAATGCCCTGACGCTTTACTTAAGCCACCGATACGGTTGATTAAATCGTTACTTTCTTTGTTCATACCTATTAATTCTACGGCAATGTTTCGTTGCTCAAATTTACTTTCAATTTTGTCGATGGCACCGACCGCAGAATCATCCCATAAGTGGGCATTGGAAATATCAAGCACAACTTTATCTACATTATCATTATAATCGATTTTTTCCAGGAAATCTGTCACAGAGGCAAAAAACAATTGACCGTGAATATGATACGTTCTAACGTTTTTCTCTGAATTCAAAAACGTTTCCACACGAATTTTAGATACCTTCCATGCAAAGAAAAAGGCACTTAATACAACACCGGCTAGTACACCGATAGATAGGTCATGTGTATAAACGACTGTACTAACAGTGACGATCATGACCACGGCATCGGTACGTGGGATCTTGTGAATGTTTTTCACTGATGACCAGTCAAAAGTACCTATGGATACCATGATCATGACACCGGCGAGTGCCGCCATCGGAATTTGCACCACAACACCACCGAGTACGATGATAAGAAACATTAAGAACCCGCCAGCAACGAGTGATGATAACCGCCCGCTTCCACCGGACTTTACGTTAATAACAGACTGACCGATCATAGCGCAACCTGCCATCCCACCAAAACATCCAGTAATAATATTGGCTATACCTTGCCCACGGCTTTCCTTGTTTTTATTACTCTCAGTATCTGTCATATCATCCACAATGGAAGCTGTTAACAAAGACTCTAGTAAGCCAACAATGGCTAAAGCAATAGAATAAGGAAGAATAATCATAAGTGTTTCAACGTTTAATGGAATAGTTGGAAAAGCAAACATAGGTAAAGACTGGGTTAACGTTCCCATATCTCCTACTGTACGAATACCCATATTCATTGTGATAGCGATGGCTGTCACAATGATAATAGCGACCAATGTTGACGGAACCGCCTTTGTAAATCGTGGGAGGATATATATAATCGCTAGCGTTAACGCCACTAACGCATACATAATCCATGTTTCTCCAACAAAATGCTGCAATTGTGCTGTGAAAATTAAAATTGCTAGTGCATTAACAAAGCCGATCATCACGGAACGAGGAATGAATTTCATAAAAACGGAAAGTTTAAATACTCCGAATAACAATTGAATAATTCCTGTTAAAATAGTGGCGGCCAATAAATATTCCAGCCCGTGATCTGCCACAAGGGTAGTCATTAGCAAAGCCATGGCCCCAGTAGCCCCGGAAATCATCCCAGGTCTCCCTCCTATAAACGCAATAACAACAGCGATACAAAATGCTGCATACAAACCTACCATCGGGTCGACCCCCGCAATGATTGAGAAGGCAATAGCTTCAGGAATAAGGGCGAGAGCAACAACGATCCCTGCAAGGACATCACCTCTCACATTTCCAAGCCATTCATTTTTCAGTTTTTCTACGTAACTCACACGTGCACCTCTTTCAATTGTTTTTAGTTAAAAATAGGTGAGCTTCTCCGTAAGAAGCTCGGTCGGCAAGAACAAGAGAAGTTTAACAGGTTTTCTGAAAAACACAAAATGCCATGTAATCGTGTATCATCTCACTTATTCTCTCTTTAACTTCGTTTTTCGCTTAATAAGTCATCTGTTCATTGAAATGACATATGTATTATGACAATTTATTTATATATCTTAACACTAGCTCCAATATTTTCACCTAAACCATACATTCTCTCAAACTTCTGTTAACACGTTTTCGATACGATAAGGAGCGTAGCAATTGATCGTATTTAAACGAAAACAAGGAGGAGATTTGCAATTATGTCAAAGGTTTATTTAAGTTTAACTGCTTTTATCATGTTAATAGTCATGTCTGCGTGTGGAGAGAACTCTGAACCTTCTGCTGACGAAACAGAAAGCAGTGAGGGAAATAATGATGCTGTGGAGGCAGCAAGTGATGAGCGAGAAGGATGGCCAGAAACGTTCATTTTTGGTCTTTTGCCGATAGAAGATCAAGGAGAGTTAATGAAGCGTCATGAGCCGTTAATCAGTTATTTAGAAGATGAGCTAGGTATCGATGTGGAATTTTACAATGCTACGAGCTATACAGCTCTCATTGAGGCGATGGCAAATGGTCATCTGCATGCCTCTACCTTCGGGCCTTTCTCATATCTAGTAGCGCATGAAAGAGCGAATGGTGAAGCCTTTGCTATTCCTGTAAATGAAGAAGGAGGAACGGCAGAAGATATTTATTACTATGCGCAAATGATTACCTTGGAGGAACATAACATTGACGCTCTAGCAGACATTGAAGGTCAATCATTAGCATATGCCGATCCTGCATCAGCATCTGGTCATCTATTTCCAAAAGCGATGTTAATTAATGAACTAGGTTTAACCTTAGATAATGTGGATGAGTTCCCTTCTGATGTGGTGTTCTCAGGAAGTCATGAAGCGTCATTATACTCTGTCTTGAATGGAGATGTAAAAGCTGCTGGCGTGTGTAGCACATGCATAGAACTCGTATTTGAAAGAGTTGAAGACCATGAAAACTTTGATCAATTAAAAGTTTTTCATGAGTCAGAACCAATTCCAGGCGGCCCTTATGTGATTCAAGGAGATTTACCTGATTCTTTTAAACAAGCGGTTAAGGAAGCCTTTTTAACGATGGGAGACAGTGAAGTAGGACAAGAATTTCTTGAAGCAAATGAGTATCATGGCGGCTTTTTTGAAATCGATCATGACACATACGATGTTGTTCAAGAAACAGCAGAAGCTCTAGGGATGAGTCCGGAAGAATTGTTGGAATAATGCTTCCCCTGTTTAGACATGTAGATTTAGAAAGGAAGATGGCGCGATGCAAGAAACACTATTAGAGGTAAAGAACGTCACCATGGTTTTTCCAGATGGCACTGAAGCATTAAAAGGCATTAACTTTACAATAAAAAAGGGTGAGCTTGTTTCAATTATCGGGCCAAGTGGGGCCGGGAAAAGCACACTTATGAGGTCTCTCAATCTCCTTAATAAGCCGACCGATGGCAGTATTTCATTTGAAGGAGAAGATGTGATTGCTGCTAAAGGGCGACAGTTACGACACATTCGCAGAAGGATTGGCATGGTCTTTCAGCATTTCAATCTCGTTAAACGCTCTCCAGCTTATTTAAATGTTTTGCATGGACGTCTCGGTTATGTATCAACAATTAAAGGCGGTTTAGGACGGTTTTCTGAAGCAGATACGCGGGGAGCATTAGAGATCTTACGACGGGTTGGTTTGGAAGATCAGGCGTTTAAACGGGCGGACGAATTATCTGGAGGTCAACAGCAACGGGTGGGGATAGCACGAGCAATTGCGCAATCACCCTCATTACTATTGGCTGATGAACCGATTGCAAGTCTTGATCCATCTTCTTCTGAAAATGTCATGGCCTATTTAAAAAGTGTCTGTCAGGAAGATGGCCTGACGTCAATCGTAAATCTTCACCAAGTAGATTTTGCGAAGCAATTTGCAGATAGAATTATTGGTGTGAAGGCAGGAGAAATAGTGTTTGATGGCACGCCAAGAGAACTAACTGATGGCATCACTGACTATCTTTATTATTCCGCGTAAGGAGGGTAAGACAAGACATGAGCTCTTTAGCAAAACAACTTACTCAGCCATTAAATAAAACAACGAAGCGTGACTTAATGCCCGAATTAAAGCGGCGAAGGAAAATGGTCTTACAAAACCGGTTAGTTATTTTGACAATCATAACAGCTTTAATAGTATGGGCTTGGCATGGCACAGGGTTTAGTCTTTCATTTATATATACAGGTGCAGCAAATATGACCGCGTTCATATTTACGGAATTACTACCACCAGATTTTTCAGCTGCCGGTCGTTATATCCAGCCAGCTCTCCAAACCTTATATATGAGCTTCGTAGGCATGATATTTGCTGTTGTTTTTTCACTCGTACTTGGATTTATGGCTGCGAAAAATACGTCATTTCATCCTGTATTAGCGTTTAGTTCAAGGGCATTTATTGCTTTTTTAAGAGCCATTCCCGCCATCATTTGGGGGATGACACTGGTCGTTGCGTTTGGGATCGGTTCACTGGCGGGAACCCTTGCTTTAGGACTTTCAGGCATTGGCGTTTTAGGAAAAGCATTTGCTGATGTTCTAGAAGAGATTGATAGCGCCCAAGTGGAAGCAGTAAAAGCCACTGGTGCTTCCTGGTTTCAAACAATGGGTCAAGGTGTGTGGCCTCAGTTTAAAACAGGGTTTGTGGCATGGTCTCTCTATAAAATGGATTTAAATATTCGCGAAGCGGCTGTTTTAGGCTTAATAGGGGCAGGGGGCATTGGCTATACCCTGCAAGGGAATATCAATTTGTTTCAATATAAACAAGCGAGTGTCGGCATTATCATGATCTTTGTGCTCATTCTGAGTGTTGAATTTACCACAGCTAAAATAAGGGAGAAGTTATTATGACACCTTATGTGAATCAAAAAAAACAGCTGACAAAAGTGATATATAGCGGTTTATTTCTTATCATTTTTATATTTAGTCTCGTACAAGTTGGCATTTTAGATAGACGACTCTTTGAAGCGCCATCAAGGGTGGAATCTTTACTGATTGGTATGTTTCCTCCGGCTATTTCTGAGCCGATTGACATTGCTGGAGCCGCTATTGAATCTCTACAAGTAGCTGTAATGGGTACGTTATGGGGAATTGTTTTTTCCATTGTATTAGCGATGTTTGCTGCTAAAAATGTGGCACCTCATATAAGTATTAGTTACGGAGTGAAAGCATTTGCTGCCTTCGTTAGAGCGGTTCCTGCATTAATATGGGCGTTACTCTTTATCGTAGCTATAGGCCTTGGACCGACTCCTGGCATATTAGCTCTTGCTGTCAACAGTATTGGTATGCTGTTGAAGGTATACGCTGAAGCAATAGAAGAAATCGATCAAGGCGTCATTGAAGCACTAAAAGCGACGGGAGCCTCTAAGTTCCAGGTCATTATGCAAGGGGTCATGCCAAGTGTCATGTCAATTATTATTTCATGGTCCATCTTTAGATTTGACATTAATATTCGATATGCTGCTGTATTAGGGGTCGTAGGAGCAGGGGGGATTGGTTGGGAGCTAGTCCGAGCTTCCCGTATCATGGCTTACGATGAGGTGCTCGGAATTACACTCGTTATTTTCGCCATGATTTTATGTGCTGAGCTCCTAACGCGTTATTTAAAGAACAAATCTGATAGAGTCACTTTACAAGCAATGGAATAGTTCTCTCGCCTGGCGATCTCTCGTCAGATTTTACTATTAGACGGAAGGTGTTAATAAGTGGGGGGAGATTTACAAGATTTTAATGTATGACATATTATGCAAACATACCATTAAAATGAGGTTAATAAAAGGACATTATAATGAAAAAGGAGAGGATAAACGGAAAGGAAGGAAAACAAATGAAAATTAAGGCAGTGTTTATTGATATGGATGGCACTTTATTAACACATGATCATGTTATTTCACCGCGAAATTTACAAGTTATTCATCATTTAAAACAACAAGGTGTTTACGTTTTTCTTGCCACAGGTAGACAAATGGACATTACTGTACCATATCATCAGATGCTAGGTCTTAAGACACCAATGATATGCCTTAATGGAGCAGCTATTTATGAGTCATTTTCGTTAGACCCATTAATCCTTAGAACATTCTGGCTTGAAAAAACATTACATGATATAGTTGTAAATTCCTCTGGTAACGTTATTATTCACACTACACATGGTATGTATTGTAAAGAGTTAGACAGTGTGGTGCAAAGATGGGTACAAGAAGGGCATAAAGGCCCCGTTTATGTAGGCGACTTAACAAAAATTAGATGTGAAAATGCTCTGAAATATAGTGTGATGGCTCGCTCACTTGATCGTTCACTCGATCAGGTTATTCAACATAAGAATGACATCATTAGGTGGCAGGACGGAATCGAAATAGGACCAAAAGGTGTGTCAAAGTGGACTGGGATACAGTATGTTATGAATAAATACCGACTTACAAAACATGACGTGATCGCCATCGGTGATGGACCTAATGATATGGAAATGCTTAAAGAAGCTGGCACAGGTGTGGCTATGGGGAATGCTGGAAATGGTGTAAAAGCGGTAGCAGATTTTATTGCGCTTCCTTGTGAGGATGATGGGCTGGCTGACTTTATCGAAAAGCATATTCTTACATCTTTTTCAGCCTAAAACACACTACCAATCCAAAACTCGCTTAGTCTCCAATAGTGAAGTTACAGGGTTTAACGATGTCATCATTGCAAGGGAGTGACGTGGAGACTTTCTGAGGCGATTGGTCATCGTTAAACTTGTGCTCATTTGGTATGTGTATCGTGTTATGTGTATGTGAAAAAAACAGCCCCAAAATTGTTTATAAGGATTAACAATGCTTAGTTGAATATTTTATAGGCATATTAGAGAAAAGCAAATCTAAGCTGCTTGTATTAAAAATCTAAAGAAATTAAACGTCAAGTGGTGCAAGAGCATACATTACGTTTAGTGGTATAGACAACTAAACATATGTGTGATACACTTTTTATAGTGATCTCGTTAAGATGGGGAAGGTTAATTACCCTCTTACATGAGGAAAGGAAGAAGATATATGAAATCAATTTGTTTTAATAATGCCATTTTATATAGTGAAGCAGGGAAAATAAAAGAGCCAGTCATCTCAATTAAAAACAGCCAAATTGTGTCCATTAAAACCAAGTCGGAGGTTGCTTCCATCGATGAGGAAGTTAGATTTAATGAATCTGAGCCTGTAGCGATCGTGCCAGGCTTCATTGATATACATATACACGGGGCTGCAGGTGCTGATGTCATGGATGGAGAAGCGGGGGCTTTACAAACAATGAGACACGCCCTTCCAGCAGAAGGCACTACTTCTTTTTTAGCGACGACCATTACGCAACAACCAGAGGCCAAGCTAAAGGCACTAAAGGTTGTAAAAGAGGTTATCCTCCAACAAGATAAACGAGGAGCCGAGATTCTAGGTGTTCATCTGGAAGGACCGTTTATTTCTAAAAAGCGTGCCGGAGCCCAGCCAGCTGAATTTATTCAGCAAGCTGATACAGCGCCTTTTCAAGCATTTCAGGAAGCTAGTGGCCATTATATTAAGCTTGTGACGATGGCACCTGAAGAGGATCCAAGTGGCAAGTTGATCTCTCTTCTATGTGATCAACAAATCATTGCTTCAATAGGTCATTCGGATGCCACTTATGATGAGATGGTCGAGGCTATCGAGAAAGGGATGAATCATGTCACTCACCTCTTTAATGGGATGAAAGGGGTTCATCATCGAGATTTAGGTGTGGCAGGTGCTGCTCTGTTGCATGATGAGTTAAACACGGAACTAATTGTAGATGGTATTCATGTTTCTCCTCCCGTGGTTAAGCTTGCGTACAAATCAAAAGGGCCGGATAAGCTTATTTTAATTACGGATGCTATGAGAGCAAAAGGATTGGCTGAAGGGGAGTCCACTCTAGGAGGACAAAAAGTATCCGTGAAGCACGATAGAGCCACTTTAGAAGATGGGACATTGGCAGGAAGTGTTTTGAAAATGAATGACGCTATAAAAAATATGATGATATTTACTGGCTGTTCGTTGGAAGAGGCAGTGCAAATGGCTACATTAAATCCTGCTAGACAACTCCGTATCGATGATCGAAAAGGCAGTCTAGCAGCTGGGAAAGATGCAGACTTTACTGTATTATCTCCGGATATGACAGTACTACAAACGTATGTGATGGGAGAGAAGGTATTTGGCTAAAAGAAAGGGAGGAAAAAAGTATGAAAATTATAAAGGTAGCAAACTATGAGGCGATGAGTATTGAAGGGGCAGATCATATTTTAACACAACTAATAAAGAAGCGATTGAACGTTCTCGGGTTGGCTACAGGAGGAACACCTGAAGGCCTATACCAGATTTTACGCGAGAAAATCAACGAAAAGGCGCTATCGCTCAATCATCTTCATACTGTAAATTTAGATGAATATATCGGTTTACCCGCTGATTCACCAGCAAGTTATCATTATTATATGCAGGATATATTCTTTAAACATATCCCAATTCCAAAAGAGAATACACACCTACCAAATGGATATGTTGATGATGTGGTGGAGGAATGTACAAGATATGAAGAGTTAATTGAAAGCCTTGGAGGAGTAGATTTACAGCTGCTTGGGATTGGACAGAACGGTCATATCGGGTTTAATGAGCCTGGTAGCCCCTTTAATGGACGGACAAGAATCGTTGATTTAGCACCTTCTACTATTGAAGCGAATGCTCGTTATTTTTCTTCAAAAAATGATGTTCCACGACAAGCAATCACGATGGGCATTAAAACCATTATGAAAAGCAGACAAATTCTACTCTTAGCGTCTGGTAAGGAAAAAGCAGAGGCGGTTAAAGCATTGATAGAAGGTGATCAATCGGAAGACATACCTGCCACTGCTTTACAAGGTCATCCACATTTAACAGTTATCGCAGATGAAGCGGCATTAAGTGGTGTCACACGTACTTTCTCATCCGTCTAAGTTTGAAATAATCACCGAAATTTTAAGTGGTTGAAGCCCGTCTTAACCGGACTAACAGTATAAAAATAGTGCTAATTTAGTGTACAATAAACATATGCTTTCCATTTAAAAATAAAAGCAGGTGTTTATGATGAAATCACTATCATTAGTTGTCATGCTACTATCCGTCATCACATTTCGAAGCTGTGATGATTTAAATCCGCATGATGATGTGACATTAGGGTTAGATTCTGTTTATTCAGGTGGCACATTGTACTTAACACCGTATGTTGTTTATGAGGGAGAAGAAGAAGCAACCTTTCAGTTCGGTAGTAGTATAGCATGGATAGATAAAGTGGAGCAGGAAGACGAGATTATCTATCAGTATGAAGGTGAGCCAGTGGATGTTGATCAGAAAACCACATTGGGACATGAAGATGAACGGGGTGGATTTACGATAGAACTGACTGTTGAACCGGGGATTTATGATGTGTATCTCACAGCCGAATATTTTATGCATATAGGGGAATGGCCTGAAGAAAATATGCCACCAGAGTATGGGCATTTTAAAATTCAAACAATAGACATTCAAGGAAATGGTGATTAGTCATTGGGAAAGCGATGGAGTGAAAACGCATAACGTATTGATACTTAAAGGATTTCTTTTGAAAATAAACCTCTTCATCCTTGCCTTTAATTGGATTGTATGATAAAGTTAAGCAGTAAGTTTTATTTGAATTCGAAAAACACATTTCGGCCTCAACTAAGTATTTTGTAAGGCATGAAACGTTTTGCGGTATTCAAAGATTTTATTTAAGGAGGCCGTTATTATGACAGGCAAAGTAAAATGGTTTAACTCAGAAAAAGGTTTTGGATTTATCGAGCGTGAAGATGGAGATGACGTATTCGTTCACTTCTCAGCTATCCAAGATGAAGGATTTAAAACTTTAGAAGAAGGTCAAGAGGTAGAATTCGAAATCGTCGAAGGAAATCGTGGGCCACAAGCTTCTAACGTTGTTAAACTCTAATTAATTGTCTAACACATACGTACCTGCTCCGCTCATATGAGGGGGCAGGTTTTTTACATGATTGCGAAATAAAATGGCCTATATATGTCGTTTAAAACGCTTATATTTGATAATATGGTGGAGCAATGACTTAACGGATGATCGAGGAGGCGCTACTTTGTTGGCGTGAACGAGGTGAATGAGATGGACGAGATGGTAACGATAAATGATATTGCAGATTTAGCAGGAGTTTCACGAACGACAGTCTCACGTGTTTTAAATAGTTCTGGTTATGTGAGCGAGAAGGCAAGGAAAAAAGTATTAAAGGTAATCGAACAAACAGGCTATGTTCCTAGTGAGCATGCTAAGTCATTACGAACGAAGAAAACGAAGGTTATCGGTGTCCTTTTACCAAAAGTAAGTACGGAAACAATCAGTCGTATTGTGGAGGGAATCGAGTATGTATTAAGTGAGAATGGCTACCATATTTTACTTGCCAGCGCTAATTTAGTGGCAGCAAAAGAATTAGAGCATTTGCAGCTGTTACAGAGCAGGCGTGTAGAAGGGATTATCTTAGTAGCGACAAATACAAATGATGAGTTAGTTAAGATGATTCAAAGTTTGACTATACCTGTTACAGCATTAGGGCAAGATATTCCAGGTGTGTCGTGTGTTCTTTATAAAGATTATGAAGCAGCTTACGATGTTGTCTCATTGCTCATAAAAAAAGGGCATACACGTATTGGTTTTATAGGTGTGGATGAAGCGGACCCGGCTGTTGGAATAGAAAGGAAAAAAGCTTACTATGATTGCATGAAGAAAGCAGGATTGGAAGTGGAAGAAGGCTGGGTTCAAAAAGGTGTGTTTAATATTGATTCAGGTGCTGCGGCGATGGAACGTATGTTGAAAAAATCAGACAGACAACCTACGGCCGTTTTTGCGGTGACAGATCGCTTAGCAGTAGGTGCGATGCAAACACTAAAACAAGAAGGAGTCGCTGTTCCAGATACTATGTCTGTTATGAGTATTGGAGCATCTGATTTATCTGAGTATGTCACACCACCGCTAGCAACAGTGAATTATTTTCATGAGAAGGCTGGAAGAGAAACAGCAAAGCTCATGCTAACTCAAATTAGGACAAAGGAGGTTTCTACAAAAAAAATTTCTATGGACTATAGACTTATTGAAAGAGATAGTTTATTATAGAGGTGGAATCGGTTACATTGGTGTTTATCTTCTTTTTTTATAATGTGGAATCGATTCCATAGTCTAAATGCATTATTTTTATTTTCTTGTAGATAATTATTATGAGAGGAGTGTTTTTCAATGTCTGATGAAAATCGTCAAATTGCAAAAGAAATTATAGAAGCTATCGGAGGACAGGACAACATTTCATCAGTTGCCCACTGTGCCACAAGACTTCGGATCATGTTGAAAGACAAAGAGAAAATTGATCAAGAAAAAGTAGAAAGTGTGGATAAAGTTAAAGGTGCTTTCTATAACTCTGGACAATTTCAAATCATTTTTGGAACGGGTACGGTTAACCGTATCTATGAACAAGTCATTAATTTAGGAGCACCAGAGTCATCAACATCAGAGCAAAAAAATGAAGCTAAGCAACAAGGAACAAAGATTCAGCGTATGTTACGAACGTTCGGGGATATCTTTGTACCAATTATTCCAGTTCTTGTAGCAACCGGTTTATTCATGGGGTTGAGAGGGTTAATTACCCAACCAGAAGTTCTCGGATTATTCGGAATGACCCCTGAGGATATTCCAGCAAACTTTTTATTGTTTACTGAAGTGTTAACGGATACAGCATTTGCATTCTTACCAGCACTTATTGCTTGGTCAACGTTTCGGGTATTTGGAGGAAGTCCTGTTATAGGGATTGTACTCGGTCTTATGCTCGTGAACCCTGTATTGCCAAATGCGTATGCGGTAGGTTCAGGAGATGCTGACCCACTCATGTTTCTAGGATTCATCCCGGTTGTTGGGTATCAAGGATCAGTTTTACCGGCATTTATCGCAGGTATAGTGGGAGCGAAATTAGAAAAATGGTTAAGACAACGAGTTCCAGAAGCTTTAGACTTAATTCTTACACCGTTTCTTACGTTGTTAATTATGATCACTGCTGCGTTGTTTGTTATAGGACCAATCTTTTCATTGGTAGAAAGCGGTATCATGACAGGAACTCTTGTAGTACTTGAACTGCCACTTGGCTTAAGCGGATTGATTGTCGGTGGACTTCACCAAGTGATCGTTATTACCGGGGTGCACCATATCTTTAATTTGTTTGAGATTCAACTACTAAATCAGTATGATTTAAATCCATTTAATGCTCTTATTACCGCAGGTATTGCTGCGCAAGGTGGAGCAGCACTTGCGGTCGGTCTGAAGACAAAGTCGAAAAAATTAAAAGCTTTGGCATTGCCATCATCTTTTTCAGCTTTCTTAGGTATTACAGAGCCAGCTATTTTCGGTGTAAACCTACGATACATCAAACCATTCATTATGGGGCTGATTGGTGGCGCAGCCGGTGGTTTCTTTGCAGCATTGTTCAACTTACAAGCATCAGGAATGGCTATAACGGTTATCCCGGGATCACTGTTATACATTTATGAACTGCCAAGCCTTCTTCTTTACGTTATTACCAATGTGATTGCACTTGGCGTTGCTTTTATCCTAACGTGGATGTTTGGATTCAATGATAAAATTAAAGAGTCTATTGATGGTTAAGAACTGACATCAAGCTGTTCCAAAAGGAAATTTTGGAACAGCTTTTTAATTGTAGCGTCTTTTTACTATCTTTAATTAAGCTTTGACAAAAAGGATAGAAGTGACTGTCGCCTATAACAGTAGGTTATAGAGGAGGGATTTTTACATCAAACGTCAATAATTTTTTGGCAAATAAAAGCACTTTACATTAGCTCGCTTAAAGCGAATTTTGCAAAGTGCTTTTAGTGTATAAAGCTTGCGGCTCAACATAGAGAGGAAGGGTAATTTTATTTAGACGAGGCTAACAGTCGGTAAAGTCCTGATTGACTCAACGACCAATCAGTGGGAGAAGGCGAAACGCCCACTGATTGAAGGTTCGTTTGAGCCTGCTAATATAAGGTCACAACGTCATCAGCATCGAGCCTTGCTCGAACCATTGAATGGCTCTTAGTAAAGACATATTGCCGATCACCTATTTTTAGGGTGACATCAGGGTGAACTTCTTTTATTTTAATTGTTTGATCGTAAGGAACTTCAATCAATGTTTTAACACCACCAGCAGATCCTGCCACACCGATCTCCACACCTTCTTTAGCGAATAGTTTTCCCCCAATCATCTGTCCATCAATTTGAACATTTCCATCTGAGTGAATGATTGTATGAACACAACCTTTACCTTGAATATGAATATCTCCATTACAATGAAGTTCACTGTTCATGGCGTATTGAACAACGATAGAAGAGTGATTTTGAAGTGGGCTTTGACATACTTCTAATAATTTAGCCCCGGCATGCACAAACTTTTCTAAATCCTTTATCGTTTTAAATTGGTTGTGGTGATAGATGAGGATACCTTTGTATAAGGAAACAGCAAAACTTTGCCAGCTCTTATCTAACACATTTTGTTTCGTATTAATGGTATTTAATAAATCCTTTGCAAGCGGAATAAGCGTTTTAAATTTGGATTCAGTCAGCAGTTTGATCACAGGTCCAAGACTTTGGTTAATGGCATAAGTTTGTTGGAAGTTTTCAGTCTGGACAAGCTGTTTAACCACTTGCGTAAATGGCGTAAGTACTTCCATAAACGGAGCTAATTTTTTAGTCATCTCTTCGAATACTAAACTGTTTTTACCGGCGACTAACGAGCTTTTGATGGCATTTGCTCCAACGGTAATCTTATTTCGTGTTTGAACGGAGCTGTGAAGAACACTTTTGTGAATCCATGCTGATCCCTCAGCATTTACAACCATATGTTCATTAACGTGGCCTGAAATTTCAACATCACCTACGAAATGAATGTTACCATCCTCTAAGTTTAAGTCTCCACGGTGCTGGAGTTTTGGTAGAATATATACTTTGAGCATTTGACCTGTTCGATCCACTTTAGGTCGGCCATTTTCTACAGCGATGATTTTATTTTCTTCTTCTAAAAATGTAACCCCTTGTCCGGGTTTTAGAAGAATAGGGTCCCCAGCTTCCGCCTTTAATGTTTCACCGAATACACTTACGCCATCTTCACCTGGAGTCGGATCTTCTACTGTTCCTAATAGCTCTCCTTTTTCAATAGAGGGGATATAAATGGATTCGCGGAAATCGATTGTCCCGTCATGCTTTTCGGCAAACGCTTTTGTACGTTCTTTTAGGTCTATTTCGAAGTGTACTTTACCATCATCACCATGCTTAGGAAGTACACCTTCAGCTATAATAAATGTTTCCGTTTTTAAGGTGATACAAGCTTCTTGGATCATTGCCTTGTTTATACCTGTATTTATGCCCATTGTTTCAAGTTGTTGATAGACATCTTCCACAGTTAATTGATTGTTAGGTTGTTTACGGTGGTTTGGCTTTAAGACTATTTTCTCTGATGGGGGATGGTCTTCTAAATAAGCAACAAGATAATAGCCAGGCGTTACACTGAGAATGGCCTGTTGTTTCTCTTCATTTACTTCAATGGACCATTCGGTTTCCACGATAGTCGTTTCAAAATCAATTTCCAGTTGATCACCTTTAGTAAGGGTCGTCTGATTTTCAACCTTTTCACCATTTTTCATTAAAGTGATGCCATCTGTTAATTCAACCACAGGCTTTTTTGTCTCAGAATCTTGGTAATACAAATTACTGTCTTTAATCCACGCCTTGCCTTCCCACGTGTTGATAATGTCAGTGGGTAAGGCAGATTGTCGCAAATCAAAAGAAGGGTTTTCTTTCATCTCATTTATAAGCCACTCTTCCCAATCGGTGGTTACGCTTTCAACTTCTGGTTTATCTATTTTAGAAACCATTATCTTTGCTTTGGATCTAGCTAAGCCAAATAGCTTCTGAGAGCTTTCCTCAATAATTTCAATATAAACATCGTCTTTCTCCAATTGTAGTTCATTTAGCGCCTTTTCTATAGCTGATTCAACACTTTTGCCTTGAAACATAAGAGCATCTTTCAAAGCAATCACCGCCCCTCTATTTAATAGTGAGTGAAGTTATTTTATGTAAAATTTCCGCCACGCGTTATTCTTTTTAGTGAATAACAAGTTCACATAAAATAATAATAAATCCATTATTAATATCTAAAAGATTGTAAATTTATAGAATATTTATACTTACATTGTACCTTATTTTCGAAGTGATGAAAACTATTAAAACATAAATAAGTCTATAAGCATAGGCCGGTAATAGGGCGAAACTTTTATAATACATAGGGATGACTTATAATAGTGATAAAGCAATTGATGATGTTTAAGATAAAGGTGATTTTAATGAAACAGCAGTTAGCGATTCTACTATCTATTTTTATTGGGGGGGTTCTGGGTACTCTACTGCGTTATGCAATTAATTTACAAACGATAAACTTGCTATTCCCATTAGGAACTATTTTAGAAAATTTACTAGGAAGCTTCTTACTTGGCGCTCTCACAGGATGGGGAGCTGTAAAAGTGCTCCCGGGTGCTTGGAAAGAGGGGATAGGTGTCGGTTTTTGTGGCGGATTTACGACCATGTCAACACTAGCGGCTGATACTGTATTTATAGGCGGTGAACGCTCTCTTATGGCAGCTGCTGTTTACATAATCATCTCCCTTTTCGGAGGTGTCATCCTTGCGTTAGCCGGGTTAAAAGCAGGTGAAGAGGTAGCATCAAGACGGCAAAAAGCAGGTGATTTATTATGACGGTTTTATTAGTTGCAGTAGGGGGAGGCCTAGGGGCGGTTTCGAGATATTTACTTGGAAATTTAATAAAAGCTAGGACGAAGGAGAGACGTATTCCTACCGCGATGCTTATCGTTAATATTCTTGGTGCATTCGGACTCGGTTTGTTTTTCGGATGGGTCTATCGGGAAGTGCCCTCAATGGTTTATGATGATCTTCGGTATTTATTTATTGGTGTTGGTTTTTTTGGTGCGTTTACAACGTTCTCAACGTTTAGTATAGAAACCTCTACTCTTATCAGAAAAAAGAAATGGCGGGATTGTGCTTTATATGTTGGTAGCTCTATTATAGGAAGTATTATGTGTTTCGTTCTCGCCATGCTGATTACGGCAGGTTAAAAAGAGTTAACGGATATGAATGTCTACAGCCAGAGAGACTAGATCAGTCCTCTGGCTGGAGAGAATAGTAAGATTAATGGTCGTTATCTGTTCTTTTATTCTTTTTACGAATGACGTCTTCACCTTTTTTCTGGTCATTTTCATTACTCGGTAACTGATCGCCTGTGTCTTCTCGTAAATCTTCATATATTTTATCTTTAAATTGTTCATAAACTTCTTGTTTAATCTCGTTGTAAACATCGTCTTTGACTTGTTCGTAGACTTCCTCTTTAATCTCCTCATAAGCTTCCTCTTTAAAATCTTCATAGACGTCTTCTTTAACTTGTTCATACACTTTAGTTTTTAGTGTGCTACTCGCATCGTCTTTAAAGTCATCATACACGTCGTCTTTCATTTGCTCATACATGTCCTCTTTAATTTCTTCATAAGCCTCTTCTTTGAAATCATCATAAATCGTATCCTTCATACCACTGTACACTTCTTCTTTCACTTTCCTTCGTTCGCGCTTTGATTTTCGCAGCTTATCCATTCTTAAATCTTTTCCCATCATAATTAGGAGAGAGAACATCATCACGAGCATGATAAAAGCAAATGGTAGAGCCGCGACAATGGAGGCTGTTTGTAAACCTTCTAGTCCGCCACTTATTAATAAAACACTGGCCGTACCAGCGATAAGAAACCCCCAAATAATTTTTATACTCAATTTCGGGTTGAGGCTACCGGAACTGGTCATAGCTCCAAGAACATAAGAAGCAGAGTCTGCGGAGGTAATAAAAAAGATAATGATCAATAAGACAGCGAGAAGACTCGTTATGAAGCTAAGTGGTAAATGGCCTAAAGTGGTGAACAAGGCAACTTCCACTTCCTCCATTACAAGGATCCCGATCTGCTCATTACCTGCTAAAATCATATCAAGTGCAGAACCTCCGAAAGATGTGAACCAAATGGCTGCTAAAACAGACGGAACAATTAACACACCAGCTACAAATTCACGAATTGTACGTCCTCGTGAGATGCGAGCGATAAAGATTCCCATAAAAGGTGCCCATGAAATATGCCAAGCCCAAAAGAAAATCGTGTTGTTTCCTAACCATTCCCCATCACCGAAAGGGTCAAGATCTAGGCTCATTTGCGTGACATTTGCTATGTAGCCACCTAGCGTCGTTACGAAATTTTGTGCAATAAATAATGTGGGTCCTACGATAATCACAAAAAGTAACAGTAAAGCAGCGATACTTAAGTTAATCGTACTTAAAATTTTGATTCCTTTATTTACACCTGTAGCAGCAGAAAATATAAATAAAACCGTTACGATTGCAATAATCGTAAATTGGGTTGTGGCAGTGTTATGTATCCCTTCAATAAGATAAGAGAGGCCACCGGATATTTGGAGGGCACTCAACCCGAAGGTGGTTGCCACACCAGTTGAGGTAGCAAGGACAGCTAACGTGTCGATCCCTTTACCGAAAGTTCCGTAAGCTTTATCTCCTAAAATAGGATGAAACGCTGAGCTAATTAACGCAGGCTGGTCCTTACGAAATTGCACATATGCCAACGTTAAAGCGACGAGAGAAAAGATTGCCCATGGATGGAGCGCCCAATGAAAGACGCCATAGCGTAAGCCAGCAGCAGCTCTCACACCGTCTGAAGCATTAACATAGTCAGGGTGTGGGTCAAAATAATACAACACGGGTTCTGCGACACCCCAGAAGACGAAACCGACGCCAATCCCTGCAGAAAATAGCATGCCGAGCCATGTGAAAAATTTATATTCGGGTTTTTCGTGCTGTTTGCCAAGCTTTAACTTGCCAAAAGGGCTAATGGCCAAAAATAAAACAAAGGCGATAAAAAAAGCGGTAGATAACATGTAAAACCAGCCGAAATTATCCAATGTAAATATAAGGGCACTTTCTGATATGCTTGCTAATGAGCCAGGTCCTATTGCCCCCCACAGCACAAATAATGCTACGAGTGGTGCTGAAACGTAAAAGACGATGTTTGGTTTTTTTGTTTTATATTCGTATTTTTCCATAGTAGATGGCATCCAATTGGATGATCCTCCTTCCGTTATGTAGACCAATAATAGATAAATGACACTGGCGATAATAACTACACTTTCCCGTTTATTTATCAAGTGAAACACCATTATTATTATGTAGGTTTGGGAAATATCACCCAAGAAAAAGAGCAAAATGACTGTGGGATAGTGATGTCATTTGAGCGGACATGTGTCATCAAATTTGATCCTAGACGGGACAGCAACGTATAAAATTTAGAAAAATGTCACGGTTTTGAAGGGAAACAGGCAACTCTTAAGAATTAATTAATAGAGCACACTAAAAAAATGTTGTTTCTAATGTGTAGCTTGGTTGTATGAGAGAATAATCTTACACAAATAATGATAGAGGTGATAGGTATGGCAACCATTGACGATTTTCAAAAGCTAGATATGAGAGTTGGAACAGTTATAGAAGCACAGCCCTTCCCTGAAGCACGTGTCCCTGCTATTAAATTAAAGGTTGATTTCGGTGCTGAACTTGGGGTGAAACAATCAAGTGCTCAAATTACAAAACGATATAGCCCGAAAGAACTTATTGGCAGGCAGGTAGTGGCTGTCGTTAACTTTCCACCAATGAAGATCGCTGGATTTTCATCAGAAGTGCTTGTCATGGGAGGAATTCCGGAAAAAGGGGATGTTATCTTGTTAAATGTAGATGGGAAAGTTCCTAATGGCACTAAGATTAGTTGAAGAGAGGGATAGAGGTAGAAGCTTAATGGACTCTTGGATCTCTTTCTTATTACCAAATGATGAATATAAGAAACTCAAGATGTTATATTTTTTCGCAGAAGGCGCCATAATGCTCTTTCTTTTTCTTATCGTAATGACTGTCGGCAACAGGTATTTTAATGTGAATATAGAAGTAATCTTATTGGCATCTATTGCACTCTTCCTCTTTTACGTGTGTGGAAGATATATAGTATCAGGTATCGAATATACGGATGTTGCAACAGAAGAGACGTATAGAAAAGCGTTCAGATTGATAGTCATAAGAACAATGGGTTTTGTTGTTATTTTCCTATCGTTATATATTATTTTCATGAATGGACTTACAAGTCTAACTGAAGGTATTGAATTGTTAGGATTATTAATAAGTGTTAGCTTAGTATGGTTTTTATCGAGTTATATTTCTTTAAAACGTTCTTACAAGAAAAATAAAGAATTATTATAAAATAACAGATGGTTCTGGAGACATAAGGAAAGTAAGGTGTTGCAGAAGTGGATATGGCGTTAAAGGAACATTTAAAAGAGTTAGAGGAAAGCCACATAAACCTAGCTGTTCGCCATAATCGTGAAAAACTAGAGGCAATTCTGGCAGACCAGTTCTTTGAAATAGGGAGTTCAGGGTATAGGTATGATAAAAAAGAGTGTCTTGAAACTGGAGTTGTATTGTCGGAGATGTCACTACATCAGTATGAACTTTATCCGTTAGCACCCGATGTCGTTTTATCACAGATAAGCGTCCGTAAACCTCCGGGCTTAAAATAGACAGGAGAGGTAACTCTATTTAGGCGGGAACTAACGGACGCTAATGTCCTGATTGACTCCACTACCAATCAGTGGAAAAAGAACGAACCTCCCCCTGATTGAAGGTTCGTTTTATCAACTTATTTTATAGTAGATAAAACGAGAAATCGTAACACATGGCGCAGTTCTATATGGAAGCAGGTTGATGGGATATGGCAACTTTATTTTCACCAAGGCACTATATCGCCATTGTCAGTAAGTGACCTGCTTAAAGATACGGAGTAAATGATGAAACAGTGTCTAGGTCAAAGAAAGTGAGGCTGAGACAAAAAGTGTCAGTCATGGTCAACTGCAAATGATTATATATTGTTTATATATCTTGACAGTTGAGAGAGAAGCCTATTCTCTCTCAACATGGAAAACTTGTCAGCCGCCTGAAGAAAATGATGTGTATGTTCGAAGCAGGGGCAGCGCAAAATGCTTATCACAGATAACCGTCCGTAAAATTCCCGCCTCAAAATAGAGAGTAGAGATAAATCTATTCAGGCGGGAGATAACGGATGCTAATGTCCTGATTAATCAACTACCAAGCAGTGGGAAAAGAACGAAAACTTCCACTGATAGAAGGTCCGTTTTATACAGAGGTCATGTTGACCTTTCCACCTTAAACATGATCATTGACTAGGAGGCACAATGGTGAATTGTTCTTCTGCTTCTACCTCATCTTCCACGTAGATGATCAAACGATAACGCCCTGTTTTAACAGCAGGATCTTCGGCATCCACCACATCTAGTACAACGCGATTAGATGTGAAAATGTCATATTCTCTTTCTCTTTCAAGCACCCACTCCATCCCCTCATCAGCTTTATGATAAAGGCGTATAGTGAACGGTCGCCCTTCTACAGGTTCTTCCCCAATATAAACGAAGTTAATTCTCGCAGAATATTTTTCAAAAGACGGATTTAATGTGGTATTTCTCATGTCTGATGGGGACGGCTCACTATCAGAAAAGATATACACACCAGGCGGAAGGGATGGCGTCAGCGCATCTTTTACCGCAAATAAGGAGAGGCTTCCGCCCAGTAATAACAAGAAAGGTATGATGATGGCAGTGACCATTGACGTACCTGACTTAGAAAATAAAGGTGCTAGCGGCTTGTCACGTAGCCCCTTTTTCCATTGAGCGAGCATGGCTATTCTACGGGCATAAAGCGCATTTCCTTTCCAACCGAAAAAAAGATGGATCATAATAAGATAACTGATTTGCCAGACAACGGTGAGAGTGTCACTAAGCTCTTGGCTTAAACCTAAATAAGTCGTTAACGGTAGATACGTAACGAGAAGTTGACACATAAAATAGATGAGAGAAGTGATAAGTAGACTTCCATACATGTGTCTATAGGCAAGCCAGAATGGTGCTAAGAGAAAAGCAGCCCAATTCCATCCACTAAATGAAAAAGGAGCGGGCGATGCATGCCATTTGTTAAAATAATAAGTGACATTAGTTGCAATAAGAGGTTGGATATCGTCACTTCTAGCTAAAAAGTCATGTTCTGAGAATGGTTGTTGGTGGGTCATGAGCGTTAATCTCCCTTATAAATAACTTTCTTATATAGTGTAACATTGATTCACAAAACCCTAAAATAACATACCTACATATGCGACCATTTTGCACGATATGGCATAAAACGTCCTTTATAGTGAAAAATAGCGATGGCTAACATATAATGATGAGGAGGGAGGGGAAACAGAATGGCTAAATTTAAACGACTATTTCTTACATTATCAGCGTTATGCTTATTATCTGCCTGTACCTTCGGAGAAGCAGCTGATTCGGAGGAACCATTCCCTTACAATTATATCGTAGAGGGTTTTAAATATGGGGGATTTGCTTTCCCTGAATCGTGGAATGTAACGGCGATCTCATCACGTGTGAGACTGACATACAGAGACGAAGATCCGGAGAACCATCAATATGCAGGGATCCCTTATCGGTATGAATTTAACTTTGGTAGAAATGCCACAGAAAACCTAATAACAGATAAGATGATTGATCAATATAATCGAGAACAAGCGTTAAATGAAGGGACCCATCGTCAATTATATTATCATACTTCGGATGAAGAATATGCCAGATTGATAATAAGTACGAATGGATTTTTAAATGTGCTGACAGATTTTGAAGAAACGGAAACTTGGGAGGTGGATGGTACGACTGTCATGGTTATTCATGATGGCCGTCAATGGCGGGCAAACTGGCTTAATGGCGGGGGATATTATGATCTAAGTGTTAGGAAAGCAGCCGGTATAGACTCAGAGGAAGCGTTTAGGGATTTATTAGAGATGATGGTATCCCCAAATAGCTAATAAACGCCTTGATCTTACTTTTAAGAAAAAAACTGCCCTGAGGACAGTCCAAAAAGTCTTGGTGTTTCTTTAAAGACAGCTTTCTAATTTTTTATCTTGTTTTATTAATGTTGAACTTAATTATTATCACGACTAGTAAATTTTTTTCTAAAATAACTAAATAGGGATCTTATCAATACAATGGCTGTTAAAAATAACACAATATATCCTAAAATCGCAAATACATAAATCGACATGTTAACCCTCCTATAAAACGGCTTTCAATCAATGACTGTTTTTGTTCTTCTCTCACTGATTTTAGAGTGAATCAGGACATAAGCGTGACCTCCCGCCTAAATAGCGTTCGCTCTCCTCTCTATTTTGAGCCGGGAGTTTTATCAACGGTTATCTATGATAAAATGACTAACTAGCGATGAACTAGTTAGTTAATATCTTCTACAACTTCTGCTTAATACCTTCATCAAAAGAATCCACTTCACTACCGATTAGCATGACAGACTACATTCACCTATGTCTTTTCCATCTTTAAAAACAGCTTTAATGCCTCGATTTTTCTTCTTTAGAAAATTTACTCCTAGCCAAATAAACACCGTTCTGCTTCATCTATCCATTTTATCCCAGACTCATTCGGGAGGGGGAGAATGATGATATGTGAAGATGGGAAGAGCATGAAGTATTCATTAGGTAGCAATATGACAGGTATATGAACATTCAAACAAATATTTGAATAAAACAGTAGTCACCCGTATAATAATTATTAGTCAAACAGATATTTGAATGTCTAATAATGAAGGAGAGGACATAACGGATGAAAGATACGTGTGATATCTATTGTGTAGATGAAAGTAAAGTAGCTGATATTAAAGCTGCAATTGATGATACGATCGTTCAAGGAACGAGCAGAATTTTTAAGGTTTTGGCAGATGACACTCGATTAAAAGTTGCTTATGCATTGACGATACAAAAGGAATTGTGTGTATGTGATGTCGCTCAAGTTATTGGAAGCTCTACAGCTACAGCGTCTCACCATTTACGCGCGTTAAAAAAGCAAGGACTTGCACAATTCCGTAAAGAAGGCAAGCTTGCTTATTACAGGTTAGATGATGAACATGTGATCCAACTTATTCGGACCGCAGTCGAGCATGAAAAAGAAGGTAAAGCGGATGTCTAATGAACAACAATTTAAAATAGATGGTTTTTCATGTGCAAACTGCGCCGCTCGGTTTGAAAGGAACGTGAAAAATCTCCCAGGTGTAAAAGATGCACAAGTAAATTTTCCTGCTGAAAAAATTGTCATAGATGGTGAGGTATCCGTTTCAGAACTTGAGCAAGCAGGGGCATTTGAAAATTTAAAGGTAAGATCAACTGATGAGGAAGAAACGAAGGAACGCCGTTCTTTTTGGCATAAAAATCGATTACAAGTGTCTTTATCAGCTATACTAGCTGCGTTTGGGTGGACTTTTCACTTTATATTACACGACCAGCATGTGCTTCCTGTCACATTATTTTTAATAAGTATCATCGTTGGTGGTTATGCCATGTTTTGGCAAGGGTTAAAAAATATACGTCAGCTCGTTTTTGATATGAAGACGCTCATGACCATTGCCATTATAGGGGCCGCCTTAATTGGGGAATGGGGGGAAGCCGCTGTTGTCGTCGTGTTATTTGCTATTAGTGAAGCTTTAGAAACGTATTCGATGGACAAAGCAAGAAAATCTATACGATCTTTAGTTGAGAAAGGTCCTAAAGAAGCAAGAGTTATAACTAATGGTCAAGAAGAGATGGTGTTAGTTGAAGATGTGAGGATAGGAACAGAGATCAGTGTACGACCAGGGGAAAAAATTCCGTTGGACGGTGATATCATCGCTGGGACCTCCACACTAAACGAGGCGGCTATTACAGGAGAAAGTATACCTGTAGATAAAACGATCGATGACCCAGTTTATGCAGGAACATTAAATGAAGAAGGTCTATTAACAATTCGCGTCACAAAATATGTGAAAGATACGACGTTAGCGAAAATTATACATCTTGTAGAAGAAGCTCAAGGTGAAAGAGCCCCTGCACAACAATTTATTGATAAATTTGCGTCTTATTACACACCAGCCATTATGTTACTGGCATTTCTTCTCATGATTGGCCCACCACTCTTGCTGAATGCTCCTTGGGAGGAATGGATTTATCTTGGGCTTGCCACACTCGTTGTTGGATGTCCGTGTGCATTAGTAATTTCCACACCTGTGGCGATCGTGACAGCGATCGGTAACAGCGCAAAACAAGGTATTCTTATAAAAGGTGGCGTTTACCTTGAAAAAGCAGGTAAGTTGAATTCGCTAGCCTTTGATAAAACAGGGACCTTGACTAAGGGGATGCCGGCAGTTACAAATATTTTGCCTGAGGATGGCGTGTCTGGAGATGACTTATTAATGATTATTTATCACGTTGAAAAGCAATCGAATCACCCACTAGCAAAGACATTAGTCTCTTACGCTTCTGAGCATTTGGAAAGGCTAAAAGATCTTCCAATAGCCAATGTTGAGGCTATAACAGGAAAAGGGGTAAAGGCAGATATCAATGGGGAAACCGTCTTTGCAGCCAGTCCCTCCTATGTACAAGAGTATCACCCTCACACACTTAGCGAGGTGATGCAACATAAGCTTCAACGTCTTGAACAACAAGGGAAAACAACAGTTGTCATTGGGACATCCTCACGCCTTTATGGACTGGCGGCACTCAGAGATGATGTGAGAGAGGAAGCAAGAGTGGTCGTTTCTGCTTTGAAGCAGCTAGGGGTTTCGGAATTGGTGATGCTTACTGGTGATCAGCGCTACACTGCTGAAGCGATTGGTCAGGAAGCAGGAGGGATTCGTGTGATGTCTAATCTCCTTCCTGACGAGAAGCTACTGGAGATTAAAAGTTTAAAAAAGAAGGGAAAGACGATTGCTATGGTAGGTGACGGCATGAATGATGCGCCTGCATTAGCTAGGGCAGACTTAGGTATAGCGATGGGTGGGACAGGAACTGATACGGCATTAGAGACTGCTGATATCGCCCTTATGAGTGATGACTTGAAAAAAATTCCTTATCTTATTAAGTTAAGTAGAAAAACATTAACTATTATAAAGCAGAACATTGCGTTCTCACTCGGATTGAAGTTACTAGCCCTTATGCTCGTTCCTTTCGGATGGTTGACCTTATGGATCGCCATTATGGCAGATATGGGAGCAACCTTACTTGTCACACTGAATAGCTTACGACTTTTAAAAAAATAAAAGAAGGCTAAGGGAGCAGTGTCCATACTGCTCTCTTAGCCTTTCACGCTCTCTCCCTGAGTGGAAAGCCACTATTAGCGTTAATGATGAATAAAAACGGCTATGTTTTAAAGTCAGAGAGTCGCCTATTCCGATTTAGTGTTTTCAGGTTCAAGCTGAATGTGTTTCGTCGTTGTGCCATTATCTGCAATTAAATAATGAGACTGACCGAGAAAAAGTGGGATTTGCAGTTTTGTGAAATTCGGTAACCCATTTTCCTCAAACAAATCGTTATTTTTGTAAAACCGTTTTATATCACCACTCATCCAATCATGGTCCCCATATGTTTTACAGTCCCTTACAGTACATTCGTAAGCCACATAGGCATTTTCGAGAATAGGCGCACCAGTCGCTTCACCAGCCTGCCACTTTGCCATCATTTTTTCCAGCTTATCCCCGTCTCGTCCACTTGTTTTACCAGAAACTTCAATGTAGTGAGCATATTCTGCAGATACAAAGTTAATAGCAAAGGAACCGCTTTTTTGAATAAGCTCATATGTAAATCGTTCTTTTCCTATTGCTACCCCGTATATTGGGGGTGCTACGGACATGTAAGAATGCCAACCAGCCGCCATCATATTTGCATGAGAATCATGTTTGGCTGTGACGAGTGCAATGAGTCCAGGGTAGCTGTGTAATACTAATTGAGATGTACTTTTTAGTATTGAAAATAACCTCCCATTTTTTCCAATCATGTTCTTAATTATAATTAACATTTAACAGTCTTGCACTCTTTAAAAGAAACGATCATAATGATGTAACATTATTTTGAATCTATTAAGACACACAATCGAAAGTATAATGATAGAATAAATGAAAAAGAGTGAGGTGACGAACATGTTAATCAGACCGATTAAAGTGGAAGATGCTCATGCATTTCTTAATTTATGCAATGAAATAGATGAGTCAGGATGGATGTTATATGAACCAGGGGAAAGAAAAACAACGGTAGCGGAACAAGAAAAACAATTGGAGAAAATAATAGCTCAACAAAACTCAACCATTTTTGTATGTGAAGAAAAAGAGGCGCTTATTGGCTACATAGGAGCTTTTGGAGGAACTGTTAATCGTACAAGGCATGGGGCTTACATAGTTTTGGGTGTTAGTTCAGAGCATCGGGGGAAAGGTGTTGCGTCACAATTATTTAAAAGGTTATTTAATTGGGCAAAAGAAAAGCGATTGACACGGTTGGAATTAACAGCCATAAAAGATAATAGCAAGGCCGTTAATTTGTACAAAAAAATGGGTTTTATTATAGAAGGAGATAGAAAACAGTCGTTAATTATTGATGGAGAACCTGTGGATGAGTATTGTTTTTACAAGCTGTTGTGACATAAATGCCATTCGAATCAATTTTATAACGTTCGCTCGCCATCATTACTTACCATGTCTGAAAGCATTGCATTAGGGACAAAAAGACAAGTGCAATCCTCATATAGTAGGCTAGGCGTAAAAATCTTTTATGGACCTGTTCACCTCTTTATTTAGATTAGAGTCTTTTAGTGAGAGTAAAATAAGCGGATATTTTTCGGTTAGATACAGAAGAGAGCTCAATTTGGGGAATATAGGGGGAATTTTTCCGGTTATGCAAAGCAAAACGCCCCATTTCTCAGATTTTTCGGATCATTAGCGGAATCTCTCCGTCTATTTAAGCGATTATCATGGCTAATGCCTATTTAAGAGAATTTTTTCCGCTTATCTCACTCTTTAAGGAGCAGTAAAATCCCCACTAATGGAAGCTTAGCTTTATTTCTCAGATCGGGTTCTTAATCTGCTCTCCCAATCGATAAGAGCGGATTCTCATGATCCCAGATGCAGGAAGCAGCATCTTTTTTTCGAGTAGTTGAGAAAGCACCTTTTTTACGGTCTTGTCACTTAGATTTAAATGCTTTTGGACTTCTATAGGGGTTATGACTTTATGACTTCTCCTTTTCGAATTGCTAGTCGCAGCACTTCCTTTTCTACTAAAGAGAGACTGGTCTGGTCCAACTCATCTCCTAGCCAGCGGGCGATCACTTGCTGAACAATTTGTTGGCATCGACGAGGTTTCTCTTTAACTTGGTCATATGAAAAGCGGATCACGGTCCATCCGTCAATTACTAGCTGGTTTTGACGTTCTAGACTGTCGGAAAATTGCCATCTGCTTATGTTCTTTAAGTGAGGGCCGTAGCCGTCAATCTCAAGGCAAATACGGATGCCGGGACGAATATAAGCAAAATCCAAAAATCTTTGACCGTCCTTAAAATCATGGACTTCATACTCTGGATACAGATAACTAAATTGATGGAATAATGGCCACCACACTTGCTTTAAAAACAACCTTTCAGCATGTTTGTGCCCTTCTTGTAAGCGTCGCAATCGTTCACCGGTTCTTGCCTGCAAGTGAGTATGCATAAAGGTCTGATAGTCTTCTGAAAATCCCATAACATCATCCTCCTATCGATGATCATGCCTTTTACAAGGCACTTAATGATAAATCATTTAGACAAAACTAGCGGGCTAAACTACTGTTCTTTCCCCAATCTCTTCCACTATCAAAGTCTAGTGTTAACTTCAGTCACGGAACGATCTTTTCCTAATATTTACTTTAAAAAGAATAACGGCAATGGCCCAAAATAACCCCTTTAATCTTCATACGTATGCCATCTTGAGTATTAATTTATTTGAACTTTGGAAAGGTTATTTTTTCGGGTCTTAATGCGAGTAAAAAAAGAATTGAAAAGAAAACGAGGTCTAGAAGAAATTTAAAGAGAAGTCTGAGGTAGAACTATGTTTTAGTTTAATAACATTCTTAAATTTGTCAATCAAATTTTTACAATAACTGAGCATCTCTATTAAGATCATTTAGCCTCCCTCACCTTAAGGAGAGTATTTGCTAAAATACTAATAGTACGGTGCATCTTGATTTAAATGAAATCCTTTAATGGTACCCCCTAAATAAATGGAACATAGGACGACTCAAAATTGGCCAGCACCTCTCATTTTAAAAATTATGAAGTAATCACCTATCTCCTCCATGAACTTTAAATGTGACATCATCATTTCAGAAAATAAAGAAAAGATGTCTCATAAAGGCAGTAATCCTGCGCTTTTTGAGACATCTTAAGCTAGAAGCGAAAAGTTTTCAGAGAACTAACTTTCCATAAAAGAGTTAAGGTTGGAAAGTCTCTTTTTTAATTAATCTATCCATTCATAATCTTCAGGGTCATTAGCAGGAATCGGTTCAGAATATTCCATATGACTTAAAATTTCACCTGGCTCTTGGCCATCGATAAGGATAACTGTTTCATCATAGCCGAACTGTTCCATCATCATGGCGACTTGCTCTGTCATCATAACTTCACCGCCTGAGCCGAAGTTAGCTTCATTAATCTCAACTGAGAAAGAGACATGGGCGACATCGTCATTGAATTCAACAGAATCGACTGTTGTTCCTGCAGGTAAAAGAGGATATAAATCTTCATGCGTTGGACCTGCTGCCCATAACTGCATAGCTTCTAATGCCCCAGCTTCGTTAGCAGCAACACTCACACCTGATTCTACGCGATACGTATGCATGAGTTGATCATCGGAAAAATAGAGGGTCAGGTTGTCAATAGTATCGACTTCTTCAGTGGCAGCGTTTTTAGCTTCATTATTTGCTTCTTCTTCAACCGAACTGTTATTGACAGTCGTATCGTTTTCGTTATTAGCATTTTCGTCATTATTGGCATTCTCTTCGTGATTCGTCACGTCATTAGTGTCATTTAACGTATTGTTTTCATTACCAGTCGTGTTCTCATTTTGATTACATGCAGCCAATACGATAATGAAACTTATCGCAAGACATAACCCTGTTAACTTTTTCATATTTAAAACCCCTTTAAATTTGTATTAGTTCATAAAGTTAGACGCTGTCGATTTTTGAAAGTTACATAAATATGAGCTGTTTTTGTCCAAATTTTCTTGCACAACTGCCACTATACCATAGTTTAAAAAGGAGATTAAATTTATAAGCAGACGAGGCCTTCTATTGACACAACATTCCGTCTAAAGTCTTATATGAAATATTCCGTAAGGCGGTTCCTCTTCTGAAATTAATACAGTAAAATAACATGGGAAAGATCGGAGGAAAAGTGATGATAACTAGAATTGGCAGAAGAACGTTAGGCTTATGTATCGTGTTGTTCGGTATCTTGCTGTTAACAGAACGTTGGACAGGACTCCCTTATAGTCATGTGTTTGATTATGTATGGCCATTACTCATTATCTCATTTTTACTAGAAATCATCTTTTTTTATAAAAAAAGAGAAGAAGAGGATAGACTTACGTTTGATAAAGGATCTATAACGTTGTTGATTATTGTGATCATAATCGGTAATTTTTATCAAAGCTATGCGGAGAATGAAAACGGATGGTCTGCTCTCTTTCAATTATTAGAACGAGGCGAAAGTATTACCATTCAAGAAAACTATCCTCTCAGCAATACGATTAAAGAAATTTATGTGGAACTACCGGCAGGGAAGGTACGCATAGAAGGGACGGAGAGTGATGACATAGTCATTGAAGGTACAGTGACAGGAAATAGCTCTACCGAATCTGAATTAGAGCGTCACTTTAATAGTGAGAGAATCGCTGAGGAAGATGGGGGCATTTTTAGTTATAAGATTGAGACGGAAAACAGTTGGTTTCCCACAGATGAAAATCTCAAAGCTGATATTGTCATAAACGTCCCTGATCATGTTATTGTTCGGACAGAGTTGATGAGTGGTGCTGTACAGGTAGATAATGTGGCAAATGATGTTGTCATAGAGACGAGAAACGGTCATGTTAAAGTGGCAAATATAACTGGGGATCTTTATGTTCGAAATACAAACGGACACATTGAACTCACAACTATTGACGGCAATGTTGATGTTTCCACGTCCAATGGGAAAATAACGGGAGAAGACATGATGAAAGATGCGTCACTGAAAACGACAAATGGTGCCATAACAGCTGAAAGTACGGTTATCGGTGGTGATTGGGATTTAAGTACTTCAAATGGAAAAATCACTCTTAGCTTACCAGAAGACAGTCATGTGACCTTCCGTGGTAGCACCTCGAATGGCCGAGTTCATGGAAATCTTGCTTGGGAAGGGCAAGAAAAGGGGACGAGAGGTGAAGCCGTCATAGGGAATGGAACACATATGATTGAAAGCAGAACGAGCAATGGCAGTATAGAAGTCAATCAGTAGTGTGCCTCGTTTGAGGAGTTATGATAAGAGAGGGGCGTTCAAAAGTTACTTTTGAACGCCCCTCCGCATTTTATTAATGTTTATTATTGTAGATCTTCAATTGAATCGATGTCCATATATTCAGGAACAACAAGGCCGATAGCAGCGCCTTCAAGGTTTGCACCAAGGTCAACCATGTCATCACCGTAATCTTCTAAAAGGTGTGAATGCGTACCAGGTAACCATGCCGCCACCATTGCATCAGCTTCACCTTCTGCAACTGCTTGGAACATAAAGTTTGCTTCAAGTGGGTCCATGTTGACTTCATAACCAAGGTCTTCAAGAACAACAGCGATCATGTTAGTAGACGCAATTTCAGAATCCCATGCTACGAACACAAGGTCGATGGTTTCACCGTCAACTGGATCGACCCCTTCAGTCCATTCATTAACTTTATCTTCATTCTCTTCAACCCATGCACGGGCTGCTTCACGATCATCAGTACCTTCTTGGATGTCCATCATGATTTCTCCCATGTCTTCTTCAGTCCATTGGAAGTTATCTAATACTTGATAAGCTTCAGGCATATCTTCTTCAAGACCTTCACGTACGAAAGTGTGAATATCTTCAGCTTCACCGAAAACGCCTTCTGGATCCTCAAGGTATTTCAAGTCATAAGCAGCAAACTTCCAGTGAGGTGTCCACCCAGTCACAATGATAGGCTCTTCATTGTCATAAGCATCGCCAAGTGCTTGTGTCATAGCAGCATCAGAACTTGCTTGAACTTGCCATTCATCAAGATCGTAAACGTCAAGAGCTTCTTCAGCAGCTCCCATAATTCCGGCGCCTGCATCGATACCTGTAATCGTGTAGTTAAGTTCTTCCCCTACGTCAGCCCCAGCACCTTCGTTATTATTGTTATTTTCTGTGTTATTGCCATCGTTTGTTCCACAACCTGCGGCAATTAATGCTAATGACATTCCGGCTAATACGCCAAGTTTTTTCATTTTCATACATGACCTCTCCTTTTAAGAATAGTTTTATGTGTAACCTTTTATTAAAGGCCAGCTAGACAGTGGAGTGGTGTGAAAATCTTAGAAGTTTAAATCAACACATATCATAGACAGGGCCTTTTAAAAAGATCGAAAATCTTAAAACTCGCTGTTAAGCATTCTTTGGTTTGTTAAAAGCTTGTGTTAACCGATCGAGAATAATTGCAAGAATAACGAGGCAGATACCTGCTTCAAATCCCATAGAGATATCATTTCGTCCTACGGCATAATACACTTGACGTCCAATACCGTCAGTTCCAATCATTGCGGCAATAACAACCATTGATAAAGCAAGCATGATCGTTTGGTTCACACCAGCCATAATAGTCGTTTTAGCCATTGGTAATTGAACTTTATACAATTTTTGCTTCGGTGTTGATCCGAAAGAATCAGATGCTTCAATCAACTCAGTCGGTACTTGGCGAATACCAAGGTTTGTCAGTCTCACTGTAGGGGGCATGGCGAAAATCACTGACGCCACAACACCTGACACGATACCAATTGAGAAAAATGCAACGGCCGGAATAAGGTATACGAATGCCGGCATTGTTTGCATAAAGTCTAAAACCGGTGTAACGATAGCGCGCACTGTGTCGTTACGGGCCATCCATATCCCGATTGGAATCCCAATAATAATTGAAATTAAGGTTGCTGTTAAGACGAGTGACAGCGTAATAAGCATGTCATTCCAGTAGCCGATACTTTGGATTAAAAGTAACCCGAAAAAGACAAGTATCGGTAACCCGTAAGACCGAGGCATCAACCTGTATGCTAGAAAGGTTAATGCTAAAATAAAGATAATGGGCGGAATGAGCTGAAAGATACTTAAGAAAATATCGTCTGCAACAAATGCGATAAAGCTACGCAAGCCATCGAAAAATGGCTCAGATAGAGGCGCATCATTTCGAAGCCAGTCAACAAAGGATGCCACCCAATCACCAAATCCAATTGCGGGTAAAAAAGCTAAAAGACCATCAAAGAAATCATAAACAGGTTCAGTTATGTTTGCGATCCATTGAATAAAATTACGCCATAAGTCAGCTATCATGCCCGTTCACCTCATTTCCAGAAAGAGCAGAAAGAATTGTACTGCGAATAATGATACCTAGTAATCGTTTATCTTCACCGACGACTGCCATTGGAATCGGTGACGTAGATACAACGTCAAATAAGTCATGCATTGGTGTATCTGGTTTTACAGTTGGAATATCTGATTGAATAAGTGGCTTTAGGTCTTTTGCATTTTCCTTCACCGCTTTAGATACTTGGTCAGCATGAACAATTCCAAGTAACTCTCGATTACGTTTAATCACGTAAATACTTGAGATACCAGCATCTTTCATACGTTGTAAAGCAACACGTGGGCCATCTTTTTCAACATTCACCGTCTCTGGGCGTACCATAATGTTTTCAGCAGTGAAAACCTTAGAGCGGTCCACATCTTCAACGAAGCGTTCCACGTAATCGTCAGCTGGATTTGTGAGAATATCCTCAGGGGTACCAATTTGAACGATCTCACCATCTTTCATAATCGTAATACGGTCACCGATTCGTAATGCTTCATCTAAGTCATGCGTAATAAAAATAATTGTTTTTTGCATTTTTTCTTGCAAATCAAGCAGCTCGTCCTGCATGTCTTTTCTAATTAAAGGGTCTAAAGCCGAGAAAGCTTCATCCATCAATAGAACGCTTGGATCATTGGCCAAAGCCCGAGCTAATCCAACACGTTGTTGCATACCACCTGATAATTGATCAGGATATTGGTTCTCATATCCTTTTAATCCGACTAACTCTAATGATTCCATCGCTTTTTGTCGGCGGACGTCCTCTGCTATACCTTGAACTTCCAAGCCGTATTCAACGTTAGAAAGGATGGTTCTAAAAGGGAATAAACCAAACTTCTGAAAGACCATACTAAGTTTCTTCCTCCGTACATCACGAAGTTGCTTTTCGTTCATTTGAGCTAAATCTTCCCCATCGATCCAAACTTGGCCATCTGTCGGTTCAATAAGACGGTTAAGAAGACGAACGAGAGTTGATTTACCACTCCCAGACAGCCCCATGATAACGAAGACTTCCGCTTCTTGTACTTCGAAGGAAGCTTGATTAACCCCAACGGTCAAACCTGTTTCTTTTAATATATCATTTTTTGTTTTTCCATCTTTCAAGAGCTTAAGACCTTGCTTCGGACGTTTACCGAAAATCTTAGTCAGACCCTCTACTTTAATTTTTGCCACATTAGACACCTCAGTTTTGTTTGGTAATAGATGTAAAGAAAGCGCTACATAAAGGTACCTTTTTATTATGATTGCTCGACCTTTCTTACTATACCGTTTAAAATATAGATGTTCAAACTGCATATACTCTCTATTTTGTTGTAAAAGTTTGTACAGAAAAAACTGTACGAACATTACATAGGTGTATCTGTTAAATACGTTAAAATACTGCCGTATGATATATGAAACACTACTATCTTTTTTTCAGTATATTTTGCTAACATCATACATGACATGACAGATGGAGGGGACCACAAATGCGACATAATACTGATTTAGAGCTAGATTATGCTCAATTAGAGAATGCGAGAAACCGCTTTATTTCAGAAATTGCTAAGAATATTCATTTATATAACATTACACCGTCCGTTGGCAGGCTTTATGGAACCGTGTTTTTTGCTGATAAACCGATGACGTTAGATGAGATGAGTGACGCATTAGGAATGAGCAAAACAAGTATGAGTACAGGAATTAGAGCCTTATCAGAGGCAAATATGGTTGAACAAGTATGGGAACGGGGTGTTAGAAAGGACCTCTACAAAACCGAAGATGATTGGTATAAATCGTTTTCTAACGTTTTTATTACCCGTTGGCGGCACGCTACGGAAATGAATATGACCGCTATTAAAGATACGAAGCATATGTTGACAGAGTTATGTGAACGGACAAGTCATGATGATATCAAAGAGACAATAAAGCAGGATTTAATGAAGCTTGGAAAAGCAGAAGCTTATTATGACTGGCTGAATGATGTCATTGCCCTTTTTGAGACAGGTGATATTTTCGATATTATTCCTAAAAAAGAAGCAACAGATACGCTGTAACAAGATACTTATATTGGAAATTAAACTGGTGGGTGTCGTATTAAGACACCCACCAGTTTTTTGTTATTCATTATAGATAAATTTCCAGTCACCATTCCTATCTCATATCACGATTACCTTAATAGTATGTCATAAAATTAAAGTCCACTTAATGTTTGTCATGTTAACTATAAGTGTTCTTAATAAGCAGTTAATACTTGTGTTTTATCCTTTGGAGAGAGTCAGGTGAGAGGGAAAGTGAATTAATAAGGAGTGAATGCGTAAATGACGGATGCCCGTGTACAGTTGAAAAACGTGAGTAAAAGCTACGATGGTACAACATTTGCAGTTAAAAACGCTAGTGTCACGATAGAGCCAGGTGAGTTCTTTGTTCTAGTAGGGCCTTCAGGGTGTGGGAAAAGTACATTATTACGTATGATGGCCGGACTTGAGAAAATAACGGCAGGCCGTCTAGAGATAGGCGATGAGTTAGCTAATGATATGCCGCCAAATAAGCGGCAGTTATCCATGGTTTTTCAAAATTATGCATTATATCCTCATTTAACAGTTGAAGAGAATATTTTATTTGGACTAAAGGTAAGGAAGGTATCTAAAAGCGAGCGGAAGCGGCGCTGTCTTGAGGCAGTAGAGATGCTTGGTATGACAGAGTATTTAAAAAGGAAGCCAAGGGAATTATCAGGTGGGCAAAGACAACGTGTAGCGTTAGCTAGAGCCGTGGTCAGTCATATGCCTATTTGTCTTATGGATGAGCCTTTGTCTAACCTTGATGCTAAACTTCGTGGGCAAATGCGTGCTGAAATTCGTCAGTTGCAGCAAGAGTTAGGCATTACGATGATTTATGTGACACACGATCAGGTAGAAGCGATGACAATGGGAGATCGAATTATGGTATTGAAAGAAGGGGAAGTTCAACAAATCGGGCGTCCTATGGATATATATAATGCCCCTGCTAATACGTTTGTTGCTGAGTTTATCGGAGCACCTCCAATGAACATGGCTATTGGTGATCTAACTCAGGGAGGGAGATTAATTGTTAAAGATGGCTTTAGTACAAAAGTGATTGGGGCAAAAACATCATTATTAGAAACGCAAGTGCGCGTAGGCATCAGGCCTGAAAAACTATTAATAGAGGTACCAGTAGACGACACACATTATATCAGTCTGTTAGGGAAGATACGCCAAGTGGAACTTTTGGGAGATGAAACTATTGTGACATTTGATTGTGGTGACACTGTGTGGAAGTCAAAAGTGTCTGGACAGTGGCCAGTTAATAAAGGAGAGAGCATCCGTTTTTATGTTCATGAAAAGGACATACAATTATTTCATATGGAGACGTCTAAGCTGTTAACAGTTAAGGCTGTAAATGATTTGGCTGTAGCATCAACTTTATATTCATAGGAGGTGGAAATAAGTGAGTGAGGCAACGAGTTATGACTCAGAGGGTGTTAAGCAACCGCTCACAGTATCGGAGGCGGTAAAAAAGCATGGTGTGAAGACGACATTATCACGATGGGAACGTTCGAAAAATTACCGGACCGCTGCTCTATATTTACTCCCATCCTTTATACTGTTTGGTTTATTTATGTTTTATCCCATGCTTAATTCACTTTTTCTTAGCTTTTTTTTCACTGATGCTCAGGGTGAAGCAACGGCCTTTGTAGGTTTTGAAAATTATACATATTTATTTCAATCCGAGACGTTCAGACAAAGTATGAAGGTAACGTTATTATTCGTTTTATATACAGTGCCAACAAGTGTGATTATATCTTTATTTTTGGCTATTATTGCAAATGAAAAGCTACGAGGCATCAGCTTTTTTAGAACTATTTTTGCCTCCACCTTGGGAATGAGTGTAGCCGCTTCAGCTGTTATTTGGCTGTTTATGTTTCACCCTACAGCGGGAATATTAAATGCTTTTTTGGGAGCAATTAATTTACCGTCCGTTTCTTGGCTTCAGGATTCAACAATGGCGCTTGTTTCAGTTGCTTTAACAACAGTGTGGATGAATACCGGTTTTGCTTTTCTAATCCTGCTAGGTGGCTTGCAAAACATTGATGATCATTTATATGAAAGTGCTAGGATCGATGGTGCTGGCTATTTTTATCAACTGGGTAGAATTACAGTACCTATGCTGTCGCCTACCCTCTTCTTTATTATTACCATTACATTTATTAATTCTTTTCAATCCTTTGGACAAGTGGATATTTTAACGGGTGGCGGTCCAGCGGAAGCAACAAACCTTATTATTTACTCCATTTATCGTGAAGCGTTTGTTTACTATCAATTTGGACCAGCTAGTGCGCAAGTCGTTGTTCTATTTTTAGCGGTTCTCGTGTTGACACTCCTACAATTTAAGTTTGGAGAAAGGAAGGTGCATTACCAGTGATGAGAAAAGGCATGTTATATGTCCTTCTAAGTATTTCTGGCTTGGCCCTATTTTTTCCAATCATGTATGCTTTCTCAGTTAGTTTTATGACGAGTGATGATATTTTGCAACGTTCTTTGGTCCCTACGAATCCAACCTTTCAAAATTATGTAGATATGTTTGCATCAGTGCCTATTGGTCATTATTTATTAAATAGTTTTATAGTGGCTACAGTGACTACACTCGGTATGTTGTGTGTTAGTGCACTAGCTGCATTTGTCTTTGCGTTCGTGCCGTTTAAAGGGCGAGGAGGAGTGTTCATATTAGTTATTTCAACGCTCCTTATCCCATGGGAAGCCACGATGATTCCTAATTTTTTAACGATCCAATCGTTCGGATGGATGAATCATTACCTTGCCCTCACAGTGCCTTTTTTCGCCCTTGCCTTCGGGATATTTTTGTTAAGGCAGCATTTTAAGACGGTCCCTCAAGAACTTTATGAAGCGGCTCAAGTGGAAGGGTTATCCACGTTTCAAATTTTTTATAAGGTGGTGATCCCATACGCTAAGACGAGTTTTGTGACTTTGGGTATTTTTGGATTTTTAACAACGTGGAACATGTATTTATGGCCATTACTCGTGACGACTAATGATTCTGTTCGCACTGTGCAAATTGGATTGAGGCGTCTGCAGGCAGATGAAGTGGCAACTAATTGGGGAATTGTGATGGCGGGTGTTGTCATTGTTATTTTACCTACATTAATTTTACTTATGATTGGCCAAAAACAGTTACAAAAAGGTTTAACAAAAGGGGCACTTAAATAATGATACTGGGAGTTGATGATATGAAAAAGAGGACTAAGTGGTTTTTGACTTTGGCGTTAATGTTAACAGTGGTGACAGGTTGTCAAACTAATGATGATGAAGAAGTGACTGCGGATGAATCTACAGTAGAGCAAGAAGAAAACAATGATTCAAATATGGAAACTAACGAACAAGACGACGTGATTGAGATTGAATTTTGGCATGCGATGGGGGGAGGACTTGGTGATACGTTGGAAGCATTAATTAGTGATTATAATGCTTCACAATCGGATTATCACATTACCCCTGAATATCAAGGGTCCTATGAAGAACTTTTAACACAGTTCAGAACAGTAGGAGGAACTGACACAGCTCCAGGCCTGATACAAATGTTTGAAGTTGGCACCAAATATATGATTGAGAGTAATTATATTATCCCTGTTCAAGAATGGATTGACCGTGATAATTATGATATTACTCAGTTAGAAGAAAATATTTTAAGCTATTATATGGTCGATGACCAGTTGTACTCAATGCCATTTAATTCTTCGACCCCAGCTCTTTTTTACAATAAAGAGATGTTTGAAGAAGTGGGGTTAGATCCTGAAAACCCTCCGAGTACGTTTAGTGAAGTAGCTGAAGCAGCAGAATTATTAACAAATGATGATACTTATGGCTTTTCTATGCTTGGGCATGGTTGGTTTTTTGAACAGCTCATCTCAACACAAGGGGCAGATTACGTGGATGAAGAGAACGGCCGAGAAGGAGATGCGAACGAAGCACTCTTCGGTGGAGAAGAAGGGCTGCGAGCATTTGAATGGCTGGCGAATATGAATGACTCAGAAGTATTTAATTATTATGGCCGTGATTGGGATGATTTACGTGCCGCATTTCAGACGGAAAATGTCGCTATGTATATGGACTCTTCCGCAGGGACGAAAGAAATGGTAGATAACGCAAGCTTTGAAGTCGGGGTAGCTTATATGCCACACGCTGATGAAGTCGAGCGACACGGAGTCGTCATCGGTGGTGCATCTGTATGGATGGGGAGTGGCATTAGTGATGAACAGCAAGAGGCGGCGTGGGATTTTATGAAATGGTTTAATGAGCCTGAAGTGCAAGCAGAGTGGCACGTGAATACAGGTTATTTCTCAACAAATCCTGATGCCTATGAAGAAACGATCGTCCATGAAGAACATGAAAAATACCCACAGTTAACAGTCCCTATCGCTCAATTGCAAGATACGATTCCTTCGTCAGCTACTCAGGGAGCTTTGATTACTGTTTTTCCTGAATCGCGGGAACAGGTCGTGACGTCACTCGAAGCATTGTATCAAGGAACTAGTCCAGAAGAAGCTTTAAAACAAGCGGTAGAGGGAACAAATCGGGCGATTGATGTGGCAAAGCGTGCCTCAGAATAACGGTAAATAACACCTGTTATTGTAAAAAAACACTTATTTCATCTGCATAGTGGATGAAATAAGTGTTTTTTGATGTGATTCACACCAAAGAACTAATGATAAAGGAGAATTTTAACCACACTAATAGTAACGAGTAGTGGGATGTTTAATAGTCCATTTTATCTTATAGCAATATTCACACGACTTTTATCGACAATTCTCTATTATTATGGTTTCTATGGAGAATGTTCCCGCATGTTATAGCTAAGCTTTTTATTTTTCTATATAATGTGATGAGACTCTATTCAATGAAAAGGTGACAAAATGAAGCTTAAAAATTGGCAATTAGCATTTGTTTTACTTGTAATAGGATTTATAGGAGGGGCACTTTACTGGGTATGGGCATTCACAAGGTAAATGCCAGCTTCTCTCATAAATTTTTTTCTCAAATTGATATGTAACAGAAAGAGCGAAATGTCGACCAATATATTAGTCAGGGAGGGAACAATGTGAGAGAGGAGTTTGAGCGGTTATATCAAACCTATCACCACCAACTTTTCCAATACCTCTTTTACCTTGTACGGAACCGAGAAACAGCGGAAGAACTCGTGCAAGAGGTTTATATAAAAGTTTTAAATTCTTACGAAACGTTTGAAGGGAAAAGCAGTGAGAAGACTTGGCTTTACTCCATTGCGAAGCATGTGGCTATCGACTGGATAAGAAAGCAGTCCCGTAAAAAGCGTAAATCAGAAGGTAAAGAGTACGAATGGAGTGAACGCGAGTTTGAAATAGAAGACAACGACCCTTTACCTGAAGAAATCGTTGTTCAAAAAGAAGAAGTGCAGCACATTTATAAAATGCTAGAAAAGTGTAGTCAAGATCAACAACAAGTCGTTTTACTCCGCTATATTCAATCCCTTTCTATAGCTGAAGCAGCTGATATATTAGGTTGGACTGAAAGTAAAGTGAAAACGACTCAACACCGTGCGATTAAAGCATTGAAAAGACATTTGGAAGAGGCTGATGCTGCGATGGGTGAGAAGGAGGTAAGTAAATGAACAACAAAAAGTGGTCGGAAGAAGATGTAGAGAAAACGTTGACAAAGCTTCCTCCCGTCCAAGATAGACAAACTAAGGATGACCTTTTCCAGGCGATAGCGAGTAGGACAGAAAAAGAATTGCCCACACGCTTTTCACCGCGGAAAAAGAAGCCCTGGGTCTTTCCGGCAATGGCTTCTGCGGCAGCAGTACTTTTAGCTATTCTTATTATTCCTCCATTCTTTACAAGTGATAATCAACTGACGACCGATAATATGAATCAAGAAGAGGCAAATTTGAACGAAACAGCTCCTGTTGAAAACAATGATTTAAATGATACTGATCTTGACTCTCACGAGGTGGCTGTTAATAACAACGAGGAAGAACTTCCAGAAGCCCCTGAAACACCATCTATAGAAGATGATGATAACGAAATGCTCAATGAACATGATGAGCCAGCACAAGTGATGACTAAACCGGCAAGGGTTGCTAGCGTTGCTTATATTGCAAAGAGCTACTCTGTTGGAGAGGGAAGTAGTGCTAACCACTATATTACGGTGGAAGAATATGAACTAGATGAGTCGGTTAATAGAGAGAAGGCATTGCTTACTTCAGTTAAAGAGAGCGATACAACATCAGGTCACTACTTAAATAGTCTACAGGATGTGACGTCGAGTGGTGACACAGTCCAGCTTCACTTTACGGATACAGAAGCCCTCCAAGCATTAAGTTCACAAGAATATGCTTTTATCGAAGAAATGTTTCAAGAAATTGTCCCATTATACGGTTACAATGAAGTAGAATTTCTTGTTGATGAAGAGCCTGGTCTCATTTTTGGTCCCCGAGGAATGGCGCAGTCTCTCGATGTGACGACACATAACAGAGGTTATTATCTCGTTGAAGAAAATAATGAGGTAGGTTTAATAAGCGCTAGAATGGCAGGAGAAGTCATGAGAGAAGATGGGACGCCATTAACATTTGAACAAACGGTGGAAAAAATGGCTACGACAGAAGAAGAGGAAGGTTGGTATGAATCAGCTATTCCTGCACCTGTTGAAGTCACAAGTGTAACGATTCCTGGTGATACAGCTAGAGTTGGTTACCGTATTATCGAAGATGGAGACGTAGAAGAAGAAAAACTTCACCTGTTTTTTGAAGCACTCAAGCTAACCGCTAAATCCTTTACCCTTGATTCACTGGAAATTATCAACGTAGATAGTGGAGACACTATCACGTATGATATGGGAGAAAATTAAGTTAATCAATGGATGGTATGGCTTATAGTTTGAAACTGACAATTAAAAGAAACCTACTATAAGAAAGTGCCACTTTGGCTGTTGAGAGGAATCCTCTTAACAGCCTTTATTATGTCAGGTTAAAGAGGGTCTGGAGGAAACGGATGGCTTTCCAATAAGGATGATATCCAAGTAACTTAAAATCAATTGCTTCCCTGAATGGGTGATTTTACGTCAATGGCCCCTTAGGCTCCCCCTCAAGAAGGCCTCCGCCTATACCAGAAGTTCAAGGTATAAATTATTTTTTGCAGATGTCATTTGTATGTTGAATGTCGTTCTATAAATTATATTTTCTTCGCCGATACTGTAAACTTTGACGTTTAATACCTAATTTTTCAGCCGCTTGGCTAATGTTACCGTTATAGATAGAAAGGACGTTAGCGAGATACATTTTTTCAACTTCTTCTATATAAGCATGAAGAGGTTTGACAGCCGCTTCCACTCCTTTCTGTTTAAGTGAGTTTGAATCGCCTATTGTCATATCATTAGCAGGGAGTGGGAATTTTTTGCGCACGTGAACAGGCAAATGGATGGTGTGAATCGGTTCGTCGTAATCAATTAAATTCATGGCCCCTTCAATCATATGTTCTAATTCCCGGACATTCCCAGGCCAATCGTATTGTTTAAAAAAGTGGCTAACTTCATCTGCGAGCCCTGGAACATGTAATTGGAAGCGATGATTGTACTTTTGGACAAAATGGTCGGCTAATAATGAGATGTCTTCTTTTCGTTTCCTTAGAGGTGGTACTGTCAGTGATACGACGCTTAGACGATAGTATAGATCTTCTCGTAGACGGTTCTTTTCAAGAGAGAGCAAAGGGTCTTCATTCACTGTGGCGATAATTCGAACATCTATCATTCGATTCTTAGTGTCACCTATTCGTCTAATGGATTTTTCTTGGATGGCTCGCAGTAGTTTTGCTTGTAATGATGCGTTCAATGAGTTAATTTCGTCAAGCATTAACGTCCCGCCATCTGCTTGTTCAAATAAACCAGGATGGTCAGTAGCACCAGTGAAAGCGCCTTTTACAGACCCGAATAAGATACCTTCAATTAAGGAATCAGGTAGAGCGGCACAGTTTTGACTAATAAACGGCTTTGCTGATCTATGGCTACCATTATGAATGCTTTGGGCAAATAATTCTTTTCCAGTACCAGTTTCGCCAGAGATGAGGACAGATGATGACGTCCTTGCTGCGCGTTGTGCGTTATGAACAACCTCTTTAATTGCAGATGACTCCCCAATAATTTGTTCAAATGTAAACTTGGCATCATGTTTCTCTCTGGAGGTCTCACGGGTAAGGCGTTCAAGCTTCGTGATGTCTTTTGCAATTTCCACTGCTCCAATTCTCATGTCGTTATGAACAAGAGGAAAGGTATCGTTGATCGTTGTAATTTCCTGACCTTTAAAATTAAAATAGGTTTGTTTTGCGTTACGATGCACGCTCCCATTACTTAATGCTTGTAGCAGCCTACTTTCTTCCTCAGAATTGAATAAGAAAATATCCATAATAGTCTTATTTAAAACTTCCTCTTTATTCATGTCTTCAATTTCGGACATTTTTTTATTATAAATAATTGATTTTCCTTCGTGGTTGATAACATGTATGCCAATATCAATGGCATCGAGAAGTTGTCTGTAAACACCCGGTAACTGAGGGATTTCCTTAAACATCATGTCATTCCTCCTCTTTAGTGTTTTATTCTACAAAGACAAATAAACCTCCTGCAAAATAGTTTTGCAGTTAGCGATATTTTATTTTTTGCATGCCATATAAGTTTGCGGTGTGACCTCCAACCAATGGCTTTGTTACAGGATTTAAAAGTTGGCACAATTTTTGCAACATTATAACATTGAAGGATTTTAACTATGAGATTTAAAGGAGTGGATTTGATCATGGTAGTACCTTACAGACATGAGCCATTTACAGATTTTACAGTTGAGGAAAATCGCAAGGCGTATCAGGAAGCCCTTGACTTTGTCAAAGGTCAATTGGGCCAAGAATATCCCCTTATTATTAATGGTGAGAAAGTGTTTACTGAGGATAAAACAGTTTCTGAAAATCCATCTAACAAAAAAGAAGTTGTCGGTTTCGTTTCTAAGTGTAGTCGTGAATTGGCTGAAAAAGCGATGCAGGCTGCTGATGAAGCCTTTAAATCTTGGAAGAAGTGGGACCCGGCAGCACGAGCGAACATTTTATTTAAAGCGTCTGCTATGATTCGCCGCAGGAAACATGAATTTTCTGCATGGTTAACTTATGAAGCCGGAAAACCGTGGAAAGAAGCGGATGCAGACACGGCAGAAGCCATTGATTTTCTCGAGTATTATGCCCGACAAATCCTACGTTTAAAAGATGGGATAGAGATAAATTCCAGAGACGGTGAACATAATCAGTTCACTTACATTCCATTAGGTGTAGGAGTAACGATTTCACCTTGGAACTTTGCTTTTGCAATTATGGCTGGAACCACTGCGGGGCCAATGGTAGCAGGAAACACTATTTTATTAAAGCCTGCCAGTACGACACCGGTTATTGCCTATAAGTTCATGGAAGTGTTATTGGAAGCAGGTCTTCCAAAGGGCGTCGTTAATTACATTCCAGGAAGTAGTGCTGAGATGGGGGATTATCTTGTTGATCATCCTCGCACCCGATTTATTAACTTTACAGGTTCTAAAAAAGTAGGTCTTCATATTGCTGAAAGGGCGGCAAAAGTACAAGATGGCCAAATTTGGATGAAACGTGTCATTGCTGAGATGGGCGGAAAAGATACGATAATCGTTGATGACAATGCAGATCTAGATCTGGCAGCAGAATCAATCGTGTATTCGGCATTTGGTTTTTCAGGCCAAAAATGTTCAGCGTGCTCTCGTGCTGTTATTCATGAAAAAGTCTATGACACAGTGCTTGAGAAAGTTGTTAATCGCACGAAGGAATTGACGGTAGGGCCGGTCTATCAAGACAACACTAACTTCATGGGACCTGTTAACGACCAAGCGGCGTTTGAAAAAGTACTAAATTATATTGAGGTTGGTAAACAGGAAGGGAAACTTATGGTTGGTGGTGAGGGAGATAATACCACAGGTTATTTTATTAAGCCGACAGTTTTTGCCGATGTGGCACCGGACGCCCGAATTATGCAAGAAGAGATATTTGGTCCAGTAGTGGCATTTGCGAAAGCTAAAGATTTTGATGAATTGATAGAGATTGCCAACAACACAGAATATGGACTGACAGGGGCGGTCATTTCTAATAATCGTGACCACCTAGAGCAGGCACGTGAAGATTTTCATGTGGGAAATCTCTATTTTAATCGAGGGTGTACAGCTGCTATTGTCGGCTATCATCCGTTCGGAGGTTTCAATATGTCTGGAACCGATTCAAAGGCAGGTGGCCCAGACTATCTACTTCATTTCTTACAGCCGAAAACAGTCTCAGATATGTTTTAAGAAAGGGGAGAACGATGACAAAATCCTCCGAGATTATTCACCTGACAGAAGCATATGGAGCAAATAATTATCACCCGCTGCCTATCGTTATTTCAAAGGCAGAAGGTGTTTGGGTAGAGGACCCGGAAGGCAGACGGTATATGGATATGCTAAGTGCTTATTCTGCTGTTAACCAAGGACATAGACATCCTAAAATCATCGAGGCCTTAAAAAAACAAGCAGATCGGATCACCTTAACATCGAGAGCGTTTCACAATGATCAGCTCGGAATATTCTATGAAAAAGTTTCTCGATTAACAGGGAAAAACATGGTATTACCTATGAATACAGGAGCAGAGGCTGTTGAAACCGCGGCAAAAACAGCCCGACGCTGGGCTTATCGTGTGAAGGGAGTGGAAGCAAATAAAGCTGAAATAATCGTGTGCCAAGATAATTTTCATGGGCGCACGATGACAGCTGTTTCGTTGTCATCGAATGATGCTTATAAACAAGATTTTGGACCGATGCTTCCGGGTATAAAAGTGATTCCTTATGGTGATAGCGCCGCCTTAAGAGCCGCTATTACCCCAAATACAGCAGCCTTTTTGTTTGAACCAATTCAAGGAGAGGCGGGAATTAACATTCCTCCAGAAGGGTTCTTAAAGGAAGCTTATACGATTTGCAAAAAAGAACAAGTGTTGTACGTGGCAGATGAAATTCAATGCGGATTAGCGCGTTCAGGTAAGATGTTTGCATGTGATTGGGAAGAAGTAGAGCCCGATATATATATCCTTGGTAAAGCTCTCGGGGGCGGTGTGATGCCTATCTCTGTGATTGCAGCGAATGATGATATTCTCGGTGTGTTTGAGCCTGGCTCTCATGGTTCAACGTTTGGCGGCAATCCATTAGCGTGTGCTGTTTCAATCGCTGCACTAGACGTGATAGAAGACGAAAAACTCGTAGAGAAATCCAATCGCCTAGGTGACTATCTCAAGGAACGGCTTAAGACAATTTCTAATCCACACATAAAAGAAGTAAGAGGAAAAGGATTATTTATAGGAGTTGAATTGACGGAGCCTGCTAGACCTTATTGTGAAAAGCTAAAAGAAAAGGGGCTACTCTGTAAAGAGACCCACGAGAATGTTATTCGCTTCGCCCCTCCTCTTGTTATTTCAAAAGAAGATCTTGACTGGGCAATTGAACAGATTAGTGAAGTGTTAACCCCTTAAGAGGGAGGCTAATGTCCCTTGTTCTAGTACTCTCCGGTCACATGATGTGGCCGGATTCCCTTTATCACATATAACCGCCGCTAATATCCAGAGTGACTCAACGACCAATCAGTAGGGGAAGAACGAATGCCACTGAATTGAAGGTTCGTTTTATATTTAACGTTAGAAAGGAGTTGTAAACGATGATTACACGACATTTCTTTCTGTTTTTGTCTCAAAATAACTTTATTAAAACGCGGGCGATGAAATGGGGGCCGAAGTTTGGTGCTAAATCGGTCATAGCTGGGGAAACGATTGAAGAAGCAATGGAAACGGTTAAGTCATTAAATGAAAAGGGTCTCGTAGCGACTGTTGATCATTTAGGGGAGTTCGTTTACACAAGAGAAGAGGCGATAGATTCAGCTAATTATTGTGTGAAAACCTTAGAAGCGATTGCAACGCATAAAGTGTCATGTCATTTATCACTAAAGTTGACGCAACTAGGCCTCGATGTTAATCCACATCTATGCCGTGATAATATGATGAAAATTTTAAAAAAAGCAGAAGAACTCGGTATTTTCGTCCGTATTGATATGGAAGATTATTCGCATCTTGATGCCACGCTAGATCTTTTGCATGAGCTACGCCAGCATTTCAATAATGTAGGCACAGCGATACAAGGCTATCTTCATCGGTCCGAAAAAGATATACGCGATTTAAAAGGGGTCAATCTTCGGTTAATTAAAGGAGCTTACAAAGAATCACCAGAAGTCGCTTATCAAAAGCAAGAGGAAGTTGATCGTAATTATCTAAAAATTATTAAAGCACATTTATTAAATGGGAGCTATACAGCTATTGCCACTCATGACCATCGTATTATTGAAGAGGTGATCACTTATACGAAGGAACAGGGAATTGAAAAAACACAATTTGAATTCCAAATGCTTTATGGATTCAGACAAGACCTACAATTGAAAATAGTTGAAGACGGTTATAAAATGCGAGTTTATGTACCGTTCGGTATCGATTGGTATGGTTATTTTATGAGACGGTTAGCTGAACGCCCACAGAATATAACATTTGCTTTGAGAGGGCTCTTATCTAAGTGATGTCAAGGCATGAGGTGAAAAAGTAGTCGGATTTAAAAATCCAGATAAATCTGAAAATTTAAGAGTGTGGCTCTATTAGTTTAATGAAAAGGACATTGAGAAGAATTAAAGGGAAAAATGGGAAGAGGGTCCCCCTTAATGGTAGGTGGGACAGCCTCTTCAAAGGTTATATGAGCATATGCATAAGATTTGTGGCGATACCGAAGTAAATAAGGAGTGAGAAAATATCGTTAAGTGTTGTGATTAATGGACCAGAAGCAACGGCGGGATCCAGTCCTATTTTGTATAAAATCAAAGGAATGATTGTACCAGCCATCGTACCAATGATTAAGGTGGCTAAAAGGCTAATACCTACGACGACACCGAACATAATAGACTGCCAGAACGTTGCCACAAAAAATACGAGTAGACCACATACAAGCCCGATAATAATACCTACTTTAAATTCTCGCCATACAAGTTTTAAAATGGTTTTTCGATCAGTTTCGTTTGTGACGAGTCCACGGACGACGACTGCTAGTGATTGAGTGCCGGTGTTTCCTGTCATCCCTGCAATCATCGGCATAAAGAAAATAAGTGCTACGACTTGCTCGAGGGTATCCTCGAAGCTATCTAAAATACTACCTGAAATAAGTCCGATAAATAATAATAAAATGAGCCATGGCAATCGTCGATATGAAGCCACATAAGCTTTCGTTTGAAAATCGATATCTTTACCAGAAGCTGATAACTTTTCAATATCTTCTTGAGCTTCCTCTAATACAACGTCAATGACATCATCGACTGTGACAATCCCTTTTAAGACATTTTGCTTATCAACTACTGGGACAGCAAGAAAATCGTAACGCTGAATGATTTGCGCTACATCCTCCTGATCTGTATCGGCGGCTACCGAGATAACACGATTGAACATGATATCAAAAATTTTCTCATTCATATCTGCTAAAAGGAGATCTCTGTATGAAACAACACCTACAAGCTTTTTATGTTCATCAATAACATATAAGTAATAAATATTCCTCGTATACTCCGCGAAACTTTTAAATTTGTCTACTGCATCTCTTACAGTGTAATAATCTCTAATCCAAACAAATTCGTTCGTCATAATCCCACCAGCTGTTTCTGGTGGATAACTCATTAAATGTTGAACCGTTTTAGATTCATCTGTTTGCATCGCTGACAAGTATTCTTCCAGCTTTTCTTGAGAAATTTCACTAAGTAAGTCGGCAAGATCATCATTGTCCATAATATCCATGATTTTGGAAGACTTTTCGATCCCTAGCTTTTGAAGGACTTCCTTTTGCATATCAGGCTCTAGTTCCATGACAAGGTCAGCGATATCTTTAGACGTTATAAAGGTCAGAAATTTAAAATGATGCTTTTCCGGAAGAGCTTTATATAATTCAGCTAAATCATAAGGGTGTAACTCTTCTGTCATATCCTGTAATGCCGGTCTATTTTGCTCTTTCAAATACTTGATGGTTAAAACGGTTAATTTATCAGTATCCATAAAGGGATCACCCTTTCCTGCTCATTCGATCAAAACCATGACTACATTGTTAATGTTATCACTCGTTTAAGGTTCATGCACACGTTTTTAAGAGAAAAAAGAAATCGTAGCATTTCTAAAGGAGGCCCAGCTGTTTCAGGGGGACATAATTATCCACACACGTCTATATACCCTTTTTCGTAACTTAACTATTTTTACCCTTTATAACAGATAGTCGGCCGTAAAACACCCGCTAATGTCCTGATTCACGCAACGATCAAACAGTGGAAGAGGAACGACAATGCCCAATGATTGAAGGTTCGTTTTAAAAAATCCATAATCAGATAACTAAATTATAATATACACTTGTAGAAAACGACTCATACATGTGTATGCTACTACAGCAAAGAGAGGCTTTCTAAAGGCTTGATTCTTCAGCTAAATGCTGAACTCTTTTGTACCATTGGATTATTTTCAGACGTGGCTCATCATTAGGGAATCATGGGATAGAGACCACTTATTATTTTCGTGTTGAAATATTGAGTGTGACAGTCATGCATCAATAGGGTGTTATGACTAGACTAAGTATTAGTAGATATTTTAATCAAAAAACACCGTTATGAGGAGGTCTCATAACGGTGTTTTGCATGCTTACTTAATAATATTATTGAAACCAGGTGAACCAGGAGGCGCATTGTTAATCATATCATATATAGGAATAGTGTAGGCGAATAAGATTAAGACAACAGCAATGCCAATCCACAATTTCCAATTCTCCAAAATAGCAGGAGTATGTGGTGTGTCAGTTGGTGGAGGTGTCATTGGAAACTCTGTATGGCCTTTTGGTGCAAACCAAGCTAAATAGACGAAATTATAGAACATTAAAATACCCGCAGCCGTTAAAATAGTTCCTCCGACAGCTACTGTGGTATGACTGACAAAGATCCCTTGAAACCATTCTAATGCTTGAGGAGCATCCTGGTAGGTTGTATAGCCTGTTCGTCTTGGGGCCCCGAACAGACCAAGAATGTGCATAGCACCTGACATTAAAAACATTCCGATTGACCACATCCATGTCGTTACCATACCGGAGCGGTTCATAGATTTAGTTAATTTTCGTCCGGTGACAACAGGAATGAGCCAGAAAGCCATCCCAAGGAAAGTTAACACCACTGTTGTTCCTACAGTGAGGTGAAAGTGTCCTACTACCCATAATGTGTTATGGATGACGGCATTTAATTGAAAGCTAGCATTAATTAAACCACCGGCACCGGCAGGGATGAAGAAAAGCATTCCCATAAACGGAGCGAAAAATCGCACATCATTCCAAGGGAGCTTTTTAAGCCAACTAAAGACACCTTTACCACCTTTTTCTCGACCTGTTTGTTCAAATGTAGCAAAAATAGAAAAGGCCGTTAATAAAGATGGGACTACCACCACGAATGTCAACACAGTTTGAATGTATTTCCAAAACTCTGATATACCTGCTTCCATTAATTGATGATGAAAGCCTACAGGGATTGAAAACAGTAAAAATAATACGAAGGCAAGGCGAGCAAGTGAACCGCTGAATAACCGACCACCAATCACTTTAGGGACAACGAGATACCATACCATATAAGCAGGCATAATCCAGAAATAAACAAGTGGGTGCCCAAAGTACCAAAAAAGTGTACGACTCAACAAAACGTTGATCTCATCAGTCATGCCCAGTGCCCATGGAAGCATTTGCGCAAGGACAGTGGCAGCAACGCCGAGACCGGCTACGATCCATAAAATAATAGTAGCTGTGGCCATGAAACCAAATAATGGCGTTGGCTCACCACGGTGCTGCTTTTTCCATTTAAAATAATGGATCATAATGCTTACACCGGAAATCCAGGTCCCTACAATAAAGAGAGTTAAACCAATATAAAAAATATAATGTGCTTGCAATGGTGCATAAAATGTATATAAGACCGATGCTTCATTAGCAAGTATCATAGTAGCTGCCATGGCGGTACCGATCGTTGTTAAGATAAAGCCTATCCAGCCAGCTTTTCTTAGTCTGTCAGAAAAAGCACCATGAGTTTTGCTCATCCCGGCAAAAAAGAATCCAAAAATAATATAAGTAGTAAAAACGAGTGCAAGTAGGACGCCGTGAGCGGTTAAAATTTGATAATAAGTGAGCCAGCTAGGTAATTCAATGATGCCACCTCTGGCCAACCCTTGCAAAAGGCCTCCGAGTACACCTAGAAGGAAGGCAAAAAAAGCGACCACAATGTGTACGAAAGAAAGCTTAGCATCTTTAGGGTCTAGCTGTATGTCTAAGTCACTTGAAACATTTTTAAATGCTAAATTCGATTGAGTCATTATGGTGTCACCTCGATTTTCATTTGCATATAATGATGGCCTGTACCGCAATATTCGTTACATAAAACTAAATATTCCCCAGGTTCATCAAATGTATATTCAGCCATGTTGACATGACCAGGTGTAATCATCATATTCACATTTGTACCTGGGATGGTGAAACTATGAACAACATCTTGGCTCGTCACCTCGAAAATAACGGTAGATCCTGCAGGAACCTCAATTGTATCTGGGCTATACCCGAATGCCATTGCTATCAAGCGAGCTCTATACGTATCCTCATTAATTTGTTCTAGGCCTGGTTTTGAGAAAACGCTTTCTTCGAGATTTTGTGAATCGACTGAAGCCATGTGACTTGGTGGCTGATGGCCAAAAGCAAAGGCGGCAACACCGAGTACAACTAAAAATAGCACAAGTGACCCGATACCGAACACGAGCCAGATTTTTTCATATTTGTGTAAATGCATAGGTTAAAGCCCCCCTTAGTTAAATCCTTCCTACAAATAAATAGAAGATTGCAAACCATGTTATGAGAATGAAGGACCCAATAAACAAAACGAAAATGAGTGTCCCTTTTAGTGACGCTTCTTGTTCTGTAGCCGGTAGTGTTTTTTTATTTTTTTCCAATCCAGCCTGCCCCATATAATCTCCCCCTCTCAAAATCAATTCGCTATGCATTTCTATCATAAAGGAACAAATAGGTGTGATGAAAAGCAATTTGTGAAGAATTAGTGAAAAGTTGTAAAAAATCTATAAGCACTGCGTTCATGGTGTTAAGTATGTGTTGTTTAACCCATTTATGGATGATATAATTCGGATAGATTGAATATCATTCTCAATTAAAATATATAAATACAAAAATAGATTTCTACTAAAATTTGTGACCAAGGATTTGTACCGTTTATATGAAAATGATAGTCACGGGTATTAAGAGTTTGTTTTATAAAGCGATGGAAATTCGATAACTGTAAAAGGGCTATCGTCATAATGTATCTGTCCACACGTTTTCTTTAACCCGAGGTGTTGGTGCTAGCAAAGATGTGTCAATGAATAGGTGAAGAAGCTGAACATTCTGAAATGAAGATGATTAGTAATGAAGTGGGGGGAAAGTCATGAGTTTTATACATCTGAAAAACTTAACTAAAACTTTTAACCATAATGAAAGAGAAGCGGTTAAGGAACTTAATCTAAGTATTGACAAAGGTGAAATAGTGACACTTTTGGGACCAAGTGGTTGTGGGAAGACGACGACACTGAGGATGATAGCGGGTTTTGAGACGCCAAGTAACGGTACAATCTACATAGATGGTAAGGCTGTTGCTGGACAAAGTCATTCACTTCCACCTGAAAAAAGAGGCATTGGGATGGTTTTTCAAGACTATGCTCTGTTCCCACATATGACGATTTTAAAAAATGTTATGTTTGGACTTAATAGATGGAAAACACAAGAAAAAAAAGCGCGTGCTCGTGAAGTTCTGGAATTGGTAGGGTTGGAAGACTATGCAAAGCGTTATCCTGCTCAGCTGTCCGGTGGTCAACAGCAACGTGTTGCTTTAGCACGAGCATTAGCCCCTAATCCACATGTTGTATTAATGGATGAACCGTTTAGTAATTTAGATGCTGGCTTACGGGAAAAAATGCGCTATGATGTGACGACTATTCTTAGAAAAGCCAATACCACTGCCATTATTGTGACTCACGATCAGAAAGATGCCTTTGCGGTCTCCGATAAGGTTGCTGTCATGAATGAAGGTATTATACAGCAGGTAGCTGCGCCAAAAGAGATGTATCGTTGTCCTAAAAATTGCTTTGTTGCCCAGTTTGTTGGTAAGACAAATCTTCTGACAGGGATGATGGATGAAGATTTGAAAAATATTCATACCCATATTGGCAAAGTATCCCTTCCAGTAGAATCACAAAAGCAGTTGGAAACAGTTAAGCTTTCAATCCGGCCAGAAGGGTGTAAACTTGTTCAAGAAGGGACTTTTTGTGGGCGTGTCCAGCGTGTCACATACAGCGGTGAATATCAGGAGTTGTATGTCCAACTGCAAAATGACGTCAACCATGCAGAGGAAACGATGCTCATTTACGCGCCTGTGGAACAAGAAATAGATGTGGGAAAAGTTGTTTCGTTTGATATAAATCCAGCACTTGTAGCGTTAGTAGACTAGTGAAAAGTCAATGAACTGTTTAATGTATACAATTACATTGAGACCCTTCGATGTGCTTAGGTGATGTGACTGAAAAGTTAGAAAATAAGTTGACTTGAAGCAAAACGCTAAGGTACACTAATAATGCCTCACAATTGATATTGATAATCATTATCACTTATGTGGCTATTATTTTATAAAAATGGAGGGACGTTGTATATGAAGAAGGGGTTTTCATTAATAACTTTAGGCATGGCAGTCACAGTAATGGCTGCTTGTGGGGGAAATGGTGAAGAGAACACAAACAGCGTGAATAACACAAACACTAATGATGATAATCACGCGAATACAGAAGAAGCTGCTTTAGATGGTGAACTTGTTGTTTACTCCTCACGAAATGAGATGTTTGTACAAGATTTGTTGGACAAGTTTACGGAAGAAACCGGTGTTGAAGTGAGAGCTCTCCATGATGCAGATCCTCTACAAATTCAAGAAGAAGCAGGAAATGTCCAAGCAGATGTATTTATTTCAAATGACTTGGGAGCATTAGAATATTTAAATCAACAAGAGCTTCTTGAAGGAACAGACCCTGAGAATGTAGATACCATTGACGAACAATTTCGTGCTGAAAATAATGAGTGGATAGCTATTTCAGCAAGAGCACGAGGATTCATATATAATAAAGACTTGATTTCTGAAGAGGAAATGCCAACTAAGATGGAAGATTTACTTGACCCTGAATGGGCAGATGTTGAAAATGGTTATGCTATTACCCGTGGCGGTAACGGTGGGATGATAGGAAACGTGTCTGCTTTACGTTATGAATGGGGCGATGATCAGACAGCGGAGTGGATACAGGCTATTCAAGAGAATTCTGCTGGGATTTTTGAGGGGCATGGAGATATCCGCCGTGCAGTCGGAGCTGGTGAGCATGCCTTCGGTTTAGTTAATAACTATTACTATCACCAACAATTAGAAGAACCAACAGACAACAATGTAGGATTTATTTACCCTGACCAAGGTGATGGAGAAATGGGTGCCATTGCAAATGCAGCGGGACTTGGTATGGTAGCGGGATCACCGAATGAAGAAAACGCTAAAGCGTTTATTGAATGGGTATTAGAAGAAGAGAATCAGCTGGCCTTCGTTGGAGAATCCCTAGAAGTGCCAATTAATACTAACTTAGAACCACCTTACGAAGAAGCAGTTCCATTCAGTGAGCTCTCAGTTCAGGATATGCCTTTGAAAGAGTTGGGTAACTACTTTGAGGATACGCGAACATTAATTGAAGACGCTGGACTTGATTTAGAACTAAGATAATTGAACCGTAGGAGAAGTGTACTATGCTTAAGGATAAAAAGAAAACTAACCATCATACTAAGCAAAGTCCAGGGGCTGGGGATGAAACGTCCCCGGCTTTTCTCCGTTTTATGAACCAAAAATGGCTATCTATGTGGAATGGGAACCCTCCTGGAACGATTTTGCTGATCATTGGCATATTAGTGGCACTCATCATGTCAATCCCAATCGTCTATGTGATTTGGCAATCGTTATCAGCCGGCGAGGAAAGCTGGAGACGGCTTCTTGGAAACCGAATTCCTGACTTGCTGTGGAATACCTTATCATTAACCGCAGCTGTCACTGGTGCTGCTGTGATCATCGGCTTGTCATTGGCGTGGTTTGTCATAAGGACAGATTTACCAGGAAGGAAGCTGTGGCAATGGATGCTTGCCTTGCCTCTTGTGATTCCCCCTTACGTAGGTGCTGTCACTTATATTATTGTGTTTGGGCCAAGTGGTTGGCTTACGAACTTGTGGAACGATACGAACTGGCTGACAGCAATAGCTGGAGATTTTCCTTTTAAAATTTATTCCTTTTTTGGCGTATTTATCGTTTTAACCCTTTTTACATATCCTTATGCCTTTTTAATTGCTATTGCGTCACTTAGAAGGCTAAACCGGAATTTTGAAGAGGTAGCCAGATCTCAAGGGATGAGCCCCATACAAGTCTTTTTAAAAGTAACGCTCCCATTCTTACGACCTGCTATTGGGGCAGGCGCTGTGCTCATTTCACTCTATGTATTATCAGATTTTGGGGCTATTGCTATGTTACGGTATGTGACGTTCACAGCGGCGATTTATTATCAAAGAGCTGGCTTTGATATTCCATCGGCCTCTGTCCTTAGTCTCGTGCTCATTATATTGACAATCCTTATCTTATGGCTCGAATCCTTTACGAGGAAGAAACGTCATTTCTATCAAACGTCAAATACGTTTAAGGAACCGGATATTATAAAATTAGGAAAGTGGAAAGTGGCTGCTTTCTTGTATGTGTCAGTCATTTTTAGTTTAGCTGTTGTGTTGCCACTAGTCGTTTTAATTTATTGGACAGTGATTGGAACTGGACTCGGAACAATCGATGCCTCCTTCTTTGGATATGCATGGAACAGTATAAAAGTATCAGGATTGGCAGCGATTTTGTGTATGCTTTTAGCGATACCTATCATCTATTTAAAATCACGGCACCCATCGGTTATTTCTAGGGGAATTGATAGATTGAGCTATGCTGGATATGCATTACCAGGTGTCATTGTCGCTTTAGGTATGGTATTTATTTTCAATAATCACATCCCAGCTCTTTATAATACGTTTTATATGATCGCCATTGCGTTTGTAGTGAGATTTTTACCGCAAGCGATGCAGTCAGGAGAAGCGTCATTAAGCTTAGTGTCACCGAGGGTGGATGAAGCGGCTAGAAGTCTTGGATCCCCTGCATGGAAGACAATGCTTACAGTCATCTTTCCATCTATATTGCCCGGTATTCTTGCTGGAGGTGCACTCGTATTTGTGAGCTCAATTAAGGAGCTTCCAGCAACACTTATGTTAAGGCCGCCAGGGTTTGATACATTAGCTGTTCGTGTGTATTATGAGGCATCGGAAGCTCTTTATCATCAGGCAGCACCAGCTGCTTTGTTGATTGTTCTCGTCTCCATTATTCCCCTGCACTTCTTATTAAAGAAGTATTAATTATTATATGTAAAGTGTATGTTGTAGGATATAAAAAAGGATTATCTTCATAAGATTTAACTTATGAGATAATCCTTTTTTTTAGAGTAGAAATGCGGATACGAGATAGAAGAATAGAACCATAGCGGCAAAGCCTCCAACGATGTAAAAGATGAGGTTCTTTTTAAAGTGATTACGTTTTGCCCAGCGGTTAGGATCAAAGCTAACCTCATCAGAATCATGGACGGGCCTTCTTTGGCTGTAAATTGAGACGCCATTTAGGAATAATGGCGCAATGGCTGCACCGGCTATAAGGCCAAATAAATGGGCAAGAATATTCACACCAGGGTTTAGGAACGTCATAATCACCCCGATCGCGACAATTGTCATAATAAGCTGCGAATTCATCCGGTTAATTAAGTCTTTGCGCAATAAAACCATGTATACATAAATACCAAATAGACCAAATATGGCCCCAGAAGCACCTAAATGTATGACGTGTGACGAACCGAGAAAATAAAACGCGATGTTAGCTAAAATACCAGTAGATAAATATGCTGTTATAAATTTAAGTCTTCCAAGCATTGTCTCAAGAGCAGGTCCGAAAAGAACTAATGAGAACGAATTAAACAGCATATGGGTCAAACCACCATGAAGAAAAATCGGTGTGACAAGCCGCCAAAAGTCGCCTGAAGCCACAAGTGTGTTATTACCGATCCCTAACCAGTATATTTCTTCACCGCCTAAAAAAGGAAACCAATATATCCATATATAGAAGAAAATATGGATAATCACAAGTGATGTCACCACTTTGTATGATTTAATAAAACTTTCAAATGTCTCATTACGTAAAAACATACACTTCACCCCTTTTTTAGTCTATCACAAGAGCTTTGCATACAGTTAGAAAAGTGAGAGGCCACTCTCCATAAAACGATCGTGGCCAGTTTTTTGCTATTAGGTTAAATGGGAGAAAGTCTGTTTTATTTAAGGACATGTTAAGTATCCCTTTCTTATAGAAAGATGTTAGCTGACAATCAGTTGATTAGTAAAAGCTTACGATATAATAATTTAAAGATGACTAAGAATAGTAGGAAACACATTCATATTCCTATAAACTAGATGTATGAAGGTAGTGGACGATGTTGGTTTATTCATAAAGAAGGGGCTGACGAGATGATAATCGGAATAGGATTAGATGTAGTAGAAATGAAACGGATTGACGCAACATATAACCGAAAAGAAACGTTTGCTGAAAGAATTTTAACGGGAAAAGAGTATAAACTTTTCTCGTCATTGTCTCATACAAGAAAAGTAGAATTTCTCGCAGGGAGATTTGCTGCTAAAGAGGCATATGCAAAAGCGATCGGTACAGGAATTGGGAGCTGCTTGTCGTTTAAAGATATGGAGATCCTCCCCAATCAGTTGGGCAAACCTATTTTAACGGATTTAAAGCGAAATGAAGAAAACGTCAATATCCATTTATCCATTACTCATACGAAAGAATTTGCCGCTGCGCAAGTAGTGATAGAAAGTTAAGAATAAGAGCTTTTAAGTGAAACGGTCATATTGAGTGGGACGACCTCATATAGTGTTAATGCGGATGGGAGGGACAAACATGTACGTGGTAACGGGTGAGGAGATGCACCGAATAGATCGCTATACCATGGATGAGATTGGGTTAAGTGAACACACACTAATGGAGAATGCCGGGCAAGCAGTGGTAAGACAGCTGGAAGTGATGGTTGAACAGAATGCTCATTTTCTTGTTTTGATTGGGGCTGGAAATAATGGAGGAGATGGTTTCGTTATTTCTAGGTGTCTTCAAGAGAAAGGGTATCGCGTGGAAACGTGGGTGATACCACCAGCGAGTCGGATTAAAGGAACAGCTGCTCACCATAAACATATTTATGAACAATGTGGTTATTCATTTAAAGACTATGAATCAAATAACCAGTTGTTAAGAGAGGCGCTTGCGAGTGAAAATATTATCATTGATGCTTTACTAGGGACTGGTGTGACAGGTGAGCTGAGATCGCCTTATGACCATGTCATCCGTCTCGTGAATGAGTCAGAAAATCAAGTGGTTTCTGTGGACATCCCGAGCGGACTCCCTTCAGCAGAAGGTGGCCATTACACAGAGGTTATAAAGGCTGATGACACGCTTACGTTACAGGCGTTAAAATTATCTGCCTGTCTATACCCAGAAGGCGCTTATTATGGGCAAGTGACGTCGGTCGATATCGGCATTCCGAATCGCGCGTTTATTGAACAACGTGTCACCCGTCGGCTTATCCTACAAGAAAGAGTGAAAGCGACACTGGCAACTAGGGATGTTAACACTCATAAAGGAGGAGCAGGAAAGGCCTTAGTCCTCGGAGGCTCATCTGCTATGACTGGGGCCCCGATAATGACAACAAAATCATGTCTTCGTTCAGGAGCAGGACTCGTCACAATGGCTGTGCCAGAAAGTATCCACCATGTGGTGACACAACATGTGATAGAAAGTATGTTTGCTTCCTTAAAAGATGATCAAGGTGAGATTTTGAATGAGGCTTTAAAACAGATAAATTGGGCTGAATTTGACGGTATTGCGCTTGGACCTGGGATGGGAAGAAAGCATCGTTTAAGTTTGTTTGAACAGTTCAAAGATGTCCAAAGTTCTCTCGTTATTGATGCAGATGGCCTCTATCATCTCCAAAAAGAATTAGCGTCCTGGCGTGGTGAGCAACGATTGGGCCCTACGATCATAACTCCCCATTCAGGTGAGATGGCAAGGTTGACTGGTTGTTCAGTTGAAGAGATTGAGACTCATCGTTTCTCGATATCTAAAGCTTTTGCGAAAGACTATAACATGTACGTCGTCTTAAAAGGGCCACATACGATCGTCACGACGCCTAGTGGCAAACAATGGGTCAATACGACAGGAAATGCCTCTCTCGCAAAAGGAGGGACCGGTGACATGTTAACTGGTATGATTCTCGGGTTTCTGTTACAGCATGAAAAAATAGAGGACGCCTTATGCAATGCTGTTTATGTTCATGGGAAAGCAGCTGATCATTTGTTAGAAACACATGATATTTTTAGTGTGAACGCGACCGATCTCATCTCCGTATTGCCTAAAGTGTTAAAATCACTCCGTTATTAAGACATGATATTCCCCTCCTTTGTCGTCGAAATGACACAGAGGGGTTGAGTAAATGAAAAAAATCCTATGGTTAATTATGTCCGTTGTTGTAGCATCACTGTTATTAACAGCGTGTGGGGAAAAAACTCAAGAGGATGTCATCTCTGATCTAGAGAGAAACCTCGATGAACTGACAGGTTATAAAACGAAGGCTTCAATGACGTTACAAACAGGGGAAGAACCACAGGTATATGACGTAGAAGTTTGGTTCAAAAGCCCCTCCTTTTATAGAGTCGCCTTAAATCATACGGAAAAAGATCAAAGCCAAATCATTTTACGGAATGAAGAAGGTGTTTTTGTCCTCACGCCGGCGTTGAATAAGAGTTTTAGATTCCAGTCAGATTGGCCTGAGAATAATAGTCAAGTATACTTGTACGAGTCACTTATGAATGATATTTTAATGGATCCTGAACGGGCATTTACAGCGACAGAGGACCATTACACGTTTCAAACAAATACAAACTACACCAATAAAAATTTAAACCAGCAAGAAGTTCGACTGAATAAAAAGGATTTAACCCCAGCCTCTGTTAAGGTAATGGATGCTGAACTTTCTATTTTAGTGGAAGTGGCTTTTGAGGATTTTCAATTAAATGCAGAATTCTCTGAAGGTGATTTTGAAATGGATCGAAACATGACAGGCGCACAGTTGGAGACAGAAGTACCAGCAATGACGGATGAGGAAGAAGCAGATGAGGAGTTTGCTGTCTTTTACCCGATGTATGAACCACAAGGCACCACGCTTTCTAAATCTGAAGAAGTGGAGACAGACAATGGTTTAAGAGTCGTACTCACCTATGATGGCGACCAGCCGTTCACGCTTATTCAGCAACAGAGTCAGGTAGTCGAAGCGAGTACATCGATTGATTTAGCAGTTGGAGAACCAGTTGATTTAGGCTTCACCTTTGGTGTCCTGACGGGTGATGAGGAGTCCAACACAATTTCATGGTCTTTCGAAGGGACAGATTTTTTCCTCGCCTCAGATGCGATGGATAAAGATGAATTGATGTCAGTAGCTCGCAGTGTTTATGGGACACATGAGAAATAAACAGTAACGCATGGAACCTTTTCTTAGGTTTCCATGCGTTTTTGAGTATTAATAGAAAGTTTTCAAAGGCTATATCACCATCTTGCGTACATAAAATCCGTGTACTATTAAACGACACGGGCAGCAATAATATTAACAATTTCAATAGTTCTTTCGGTGGAATTTGACTACCTTCATTGACATCACAATTTGTTAAGCTAATAATGAAAAAAGAATAAGATATCACCCTAGTTGGAGGAAGCAGCTGTGAAAGAAGATCAATCATTTTATAGAGATACTTGGGTCGACGTGAACTTAGATGCCATTTCAGAAAATGTCAAAACGATTAAAGGGAATTTACCAGAAGGCGTTCACGTGATGGCGGTTGTTAAAGCAAATGCATACGGTCACGGAGCAATAGAAGTAGCAACTGAGGCATTAGCTGCAGGTGCTACCTATTTAGGTGTCGCCATCCTAGATGAAGCCCTTGCTTTAAGACAGGCAGGAATTAAAGCCCCTATCCTTGTATTAGGACTCGTACGGCCTGAGGATTGCCAATTGGCGGCTGATAACCAGATCGCCGTCACTGTTTTCCAAAAAGACTGGCTCGAAACAGCTTCGATTTATCTTGACGGTAAGGCTCAGTTACACTGTCATATAAAAATTGACACTGGTATGGGGAGAATCGGATTGCGAACAGTTGAAGAAATTGATAACATCGTTCCTATCATAAAGCAGACCCAAAACTTAGTTGTCGAAGGCTTGTTTACTCATTTAGCGACAGCGGATGAAGTGGACATGCCTTATTATGAGAAGCAACAAACGCGATTTTCTTGGCTTGTCAATGTGTTTGAAGAAAAGTACGGGACTGAGGTTCCGCTAAAGCATTGTGCCAATAGTGCAGCAGCTTTAAGGTTCGGAGACAGGTCATATAACTTAGTAAGACTTGGGATTGCTATGTATGGTCTAAGTCCCTCACCGGCTATAAAGCCGTTACTACCTGTTCCTTTACAAGAAGCTTTTACGCTACAAAGTAATATTACACATATTAAAAAACTCCCTAAAGGAGAAGGAGTCAGCTATGGTGTTACCTATGAGACACGTCGTGATGAATGGATTGCGACTGTACCAATTGGGTATGCTGATGGCTGGATTAGAGCTAATCAATCGGGAGATGTCCTTGTGAATGGAGAACGAGCGCCAATCGTCGGTCGCATTTGCATGGATCAGATGATGATCCGGTTGCAAAAGCCTGTGAAAGTTGGCACAACAGTGACGCTTATAGGAGAAAATAACGGTGTTTTACTTTCGATGGATGAAGTGGCAGAAAGATTAGGAACGATCAATTATGAGGTTCCGTGTGTTATAAGCTATCGTGTTCCTCGTGTTATTAGAAAAAACGGAAAGATAATTAAAATATATAACAAGACATTGTCATTATAATGTGGGGCGACGTAAAAAAGAGTTGGATTAGTGTGTTCCATCGTCGTATCAACAGTTTAACAATACAGCCTAGAAGCTTGTGAGTTCTGATGTTGTGAGAATGGCAAAGGGCTTTTACTGAATTGCCTCCACATTGAGCTTTCCGGCTAATAAAATGGCTGAAAGTGACTTAGTGAAGAACGAAAAAGAGGAAATTACCGAATTTTATCGAATGAATCATATAGAGAAATGAAAAGTTACTTTGCAATGCGTTTAGCCTAATGATATGATAATAATGGATTAAAAATCGGTCGATAGCTTGGTGGAGGTGTTTTTGTGTCTATGGAAAACACAAAAAAGATTATGGTTAATTTACCGCAACATTTAGTGAATGAACTCGATGCACTAACAGAAGGTGAAGACATTAACCGATGTGATGTCATTCAAAGAGCTACGAGGATTTATGTACAGGAACAGAAAAAATTACAAATCCGTGAAACGATGGAACAAGGCTACATGGAGATGGCGAAAATCAACCTGAATATTGCAACCGAGTCTTTTTTAGCTGAAGAGGAGGCTGAAAGCACGGTGGATCGCCTGGTTAGCGGGGTGTAAAGGCTTTGATAGTAAAGCGTGGGGACGTTTATTTTGCAGACCTCTCACCTGTAGTTGGCTCTGAGCAGGGCGGGGTTAGGCCTGTATTAGTTATCCAGAATGATATCGGTAACCGTTTTAGCCCAACGGTAATTGTGGCAGCCATTACAGCACAGATTCAAAAAGCAAAATTACCGACTCATGTGGAAATTAACGCTAAAAGGTACGGCTTTGACCGTGATTCAGTCATTCTACTTGAACAGATTCGCACGATTGATAAACAACGATTAACTGACAAAATTACACATTTAGATGATGACATGATGTTAAAAGTGAACGATGCCCTAAACATTAGTATTGGGTTAATTGATTTTTAAATGTGTCGCTAAAGGCAGACGTTTTCCAATGTGAAAATGCCTGCCTTTTTAACATTTTTTTATCACAGCTAACCGTCCGTAAAGCTCCTGGCTTAAAATAGAGGAGAGCGACATCTATTTTAGGCGTGAGCTAACGGACGCTAAAGTCATGATTCACGTAACTCCCAATCAGTGGGAGAAGTACGAGAACATCCACTGATTGAAGCTTAGCTTTATAATCTAGGCTAAATATCCTTAGAGGTACAAGTCGCAAGGGCTGATGAAAGCTCACCTTCATAATGTCAGGCGAAGATAAGACAACAGCCTGAAAAAACACTGCGCATCCGTTGCAATATAGGTTAATCAGTGAAATAATAATATTATTACTGTTTAAATGGGGGAAGACTGGATGAATCCTTTTATTCGAGATATTATTTTAGAGCATAAAACCGAAATAATGGAAAGATGGTCCAAAGAAATAAAAAAATTTCGCTCTGATGATTCTTTGCAAAATATATCTGATACTATGTACGAAAATACAAATCAAGAGTTTGGAAATAAACTCATTCTAACTGTTCAAACTGAAGGGAAAGAATATCACGATGATTTGATTCAATTTGCCGAACGGCTTATTCAATTAGGGTGGCCACTTAATTATATTACGCGTGGCTTACAAGAGTTTCGCAAAATTATAGTGGAATCTTTGTCGGAAACAGGAGAGAATTATTGTAAAAGTATCGAGTTTTTCCAAGAAATAGAAAGTTGGATTGATGATATTGTTAACCTACTTGTTAATCAATACTCCGGTTCGTGGGAAAACACTGTTTTTCTACAAAAAATGGCTTTGAAAGAATTATCCGCACCACTTATTCCAGTTTTTCAGAATATAAGTGTTATGCCGTTAATTGGAACGATTGATACTGAGCGGGCGAAGCTTATTATGGAGAATTTGCTTGAGGGGGTCATTGAGCACCGTTCTCAAGTTGTCCTGATAGATATTACAGGTGTCCCCGTTGTGGATACAATGGTGGCGCATCATATTATTCAAGCTTCTGAGGCTGTTAGATTGGTAGGGGCGAAATGTATTCTCGTAGGTATTAGACCGGAAATCGCACAAACTATCGTTAATCTTGGTATTGATTTAGGGAAATTCCCCACAAAAAGTACGTTGAAAAAAGGAATTGAAGCTGCTTTAGAAATAACTAAAAAGCAAATTGTTGATCTTGAGGTTTAAAGGAGGAACTAGTTTTGCGAATTCCCATACTTAAATTACACGACTATTTACTAATTTCAGTCCAGGTGGAACTGGATGACCAAACGGCTCTTCAATTTCAAGAGGATGTTTTAGAGAAAATTCACGAAGAAGGTTCAAAAGGTGTTGTCATCGATCTCACTTCCGTAGAGATGATTGATTCATTTATCGCCAAAGTATTAGGGGATGTGGTGGACATGTCTAACCTAATGGGCGCGAAAGTGGTGCTAACCGGTATTCAACCTGCCGTTGCCATTACATTAATTGATATGGGCATCGTTCTAGATGAGGTCCCTACGGCATTAGACCTTGAGCAAGGGTTGGAAAGACTCCAACTCGAATTGGAGGGTTGATATATGCAAGTCCAAACCCATGTTGATATCCACAGTGAGTGGGGAATTGTCGCTGCAAGACAAGCAGGTCGTAAACTTGCGCGTGAAATCGGGTTTGGTTCCGTTGACCAGGCGAGAATCACGACAGCGATTTCCGAATTAGCGAGAAATATATATTTATATGCCAACAAAGGTCAAATACAAATTGAAGAGGTCACTTCATCGGAAAACCGAGGAATAAAAATAGTCGCTGTTGACGAAGGCCCTGGTATTAAAGATCTCCGCCGTGTTATGGAAGATGGGTTCACAACTTCAGGCGGACTCGGGGCTGGACTACCGGGAGTGAAACGTTTAATGGATACGTTCGATATAGAGTCTGAGGTAAATGAAGGAACAACAATTACTGCAATTAAGTGGCTTCGATAGGAGGTGTTGGTGATTGGAAGATACGAAGGTTTCAATGTACCAATTATACCGAGATATGTTAACAAGCTATTTAAAAAATAAAAGTGAGCATGCTTTGTATCATGCCCAACAATTTAGTAAAGAAATGATGGAGAAAGATATGTCGCCGGAGGAAACGGTGAGTCTCCATCTTTCTGTTTTTCAAGAGCTAGCAGAAGAATTACCTGAAGAAGTCGTGGATTCATTTGACTTGTTATTGGAAGTGATGATCGGTTACGGACTAGCATATCGTGAGCATCAAAGCCTCCGTGATCGTCAACGTCAGCTTGAATCGGAATTAAATGTCGCTGCAAGAATGCAGAAGTCTTTGCTCCCTAGTGGCGAAATTTCGCTGGATTCAATGGATTTAGGAATTATAAGTGTGCCAGCGGGGAAAATGAGCGGGGACTATTATGATTACATGCTTGATGATGATCATAATATTGGTGTGGCTGTTGCAGATGTCATCGGGAAAGGTGTTCCGGCGGCCATGAGCATGTCGATGATTAAATATGCTATGGATACTTTGCCGGAGAAGAGACAAAAACCTGGAAAAATGTTAGAAAGTTTAAATCGAGTTGTGGAAAGAAATATTGATTCGGATATGTTTATAACAATGATGTATGGGTGTTATAACCCTGATACACATCATTTTTGTTATGCCAGTGCTGGCCATGAACCAGGATTTGTTTATAATGCTACGAAAGACGAATTCAAAAGCCTTGAAGCTAAAGGTTTGGTACTTGGTGTTTCACGAAAAGTTTCCTATCAAGAAGACAGCATTCCACTTCAAGTAGACGACTTTATCGTGTTATTATCGGACGGCGTGACAGAGTGTCGTGTAAATGGTGAGTTTATTGAGCGAGAACAACTGGTTCAAATGATTCGCCAATATAAACATCTTTCGGCTCAACAAATTGTTGAAGAAATCTATCAAGATTTAGAAAAAGCACAGGAGTTCCAATTGAGGGATGATTTTACCCTATTAATTTTACGGCGAAAGGTTTAGTGAAATTAAATTAGTGGTATTAAGGTAGAGTGACAAAAAGAATGAGATTTTGAGGAGGGGACATGATGAATTTAGAAATTAATATAACTGAAGGTGAGCGGACTAATACCGCTTATTTGTCAGGAGAAGTTGATGTATATACGGCAACAAAACTAAAGGAGGCGATAACACCTCTGGCTGAACAAGTGGAAAAAGATTTAATTGTCGACTTGTCAGAAGTTAATTATATTGACAGTACCGGATTGGGGATTTTCATCGGAACCTTGAAGGCAGCTGAGAAGAGTGATACATTATTACGTTTAACGGGTTTAAATGACCGAGTGAAACGCTTATTTGAAATTACAGGGCTAAATGAAGTTATTGACATTGACGCTGAAAAAAAGGAGGAAGCGTAATATGGCACGGTCCTCTGATTTTATAAGTATGACAGTTCCAGCTAAGCCTGAATATGTAGGCGTCGTTAGGCTGACTGTCTCAGGCGTTGCTAATCGGCTAGGTTATTCTTATGATGACATAGAAGATATTAAAATAGCTGTGGCAGAAGCATGTACGAATGTTGTGAATCATGCTTACAAGGAAGAATCGAATACGAATAACATGCATTTGAATTTTGGTGTTTATGAAGATCGCCTGGAACTCGTGGTTTCTGATCAAGGAGGTGCGATCGACGTTGATCTTCTTGTACAGGAAAGAGGTCCTGTAAAAAGTGAGCAATCCATTGAAGACCTGCAGGAAGGGGGCCTCGGGCTTTTTTTAATCGAAACATTAATGGATGAAGTAGAAATTAGAGGAGAGTCCGGTGTTATGATTATCATGACAAAGTTCCTGCAAAGAGATGGGGTGGAACAGAATGGAGATAGAGTCTCAGAAGAAGTCCCGGAACAGCAATAAGTCACAAAACGAAAGCAAAGAAAAAGTACTCAATTGGATTGAAGAATTTCAGCGGACAGGTGACGATGAGCTACAAACTAAACTCGTGAAAGAATTCGAAAACTTAGTTCACTCATTAGCACGAAAGTTCTCTAAAGGCCAAAGACACGATGAAGATTTAATTCAAGTAGGAATGATCGGTTTACTCGCTGCCTTAAGGCGGTTTGATCCTGAATTTGGACGTAGCTTTGAATCCTTCGCTGTCCCAACTATTGTAGGTGAAATTAAACGCTTTATTCGTGATAAAACATGGAGTGTCCATGTTCCAAGGCGTATTAAGGAATTAGGTCCAAAAATTAAAAACGCTGTTGAAGAGCTGACAACGGAATTACAGCGTTCCCCTAAAGTGGAGGAAATCGCCGATCACTTGAACGTCTCTGAAGAGGAAGTTCTTGAGACAATGGAGATGGGAAAGAGTTATCAAGCTCTATCTGTTGATAGGTCCATTGAAGCAGATGATGAAGGCAGTGCGGTCACTTTGTTAGACCTGGTTGGGCAAAGTGAAGAAGGTTATGAACAAACAGATCAACAGCTATTATTGGAAAAAGCTTTCTCCGTATTGACAGAAAGAGAAAAACAAATTCTACAGCTTACCTACTTCGAGAACCTAAGCCAAAAGGAAACGGGAGATGCATTAGGTATCTCGCAGATGCATGTATCTAGATTGCAAAGAAGAGCCTTGCAAAAATTAAGAGAGTCGATTCGTATTGAACCTACGGAGTGCTTGTAATGATAGAACATCATCACTTAAAAGAGATGGATATTAGCATTTATAAAGTAGCCAAAAAAGGAAATTGGTGTTCTGGAGATTCCTTTTATACGATCAGGACAGAAAATTATATTTTATGCGCTATGGCGGACGGGCTTGGCAGCGGTGAGGAAGCAATGAACGCTGCTGAGATAGCCATGGATGTTATAAAAAATGAACATGAGCTTGATACAGGGACTATCATGGATAAGTGCAATCAAAAAATGGGTGGGACAAGAGGTGTTGTCCTCACCATACTAAAATTTGATTTCACATCGAAAATGATAGATTACACAAATGTAGGTAACATATCGTGCATCTTTTATGACCCATCAGGCAAGTTATTTAGACCTGTCCCTGTTCGCGGCTATCTCTCAGGGAAAAGAATGAAATATCGTACCCAACGCATTCCTTTTTCTAAGGATGTTGTATTCATTATGTATTCTGACGGGTTTGCATTTAACCCGAACGATCATAAGATATTTGCGAGAAGTGAGATACCTGAGCAAATGATGACTAATCTTCTTGATAACAAAGCATCAGCTAAGGATGATACAACAATTTTAATAGGCAAAGTAAATTAACTGTCATCTTTCTACTTAAATGGAAAATGAATATAAAGATGCTACTAAGCCGGATTATTTAGGGGGGGATATCCTAATAATCGGGCTTTTTATACATGTAAAGGATAATTTGATCGCCCGTACTTAAAGCGTCATATGTGTTGAAAGAGAATTTTAATGGCTCATGTAGAGATTACTAGCTTTTTTAAGTATAATGCAAAGAGACGTGAAAACGAGATATGGAGGAAATAAAAATGGAATGGAATGACCAATTAAACGAATTGTTGGCATTAGTAGCAGCTAAGGTTCAATTACAAGAACGCCGGATAAAAAGTGTGATTGAACTTGCTGAAGAAGGGAATACTGTCCCGTTTATTGCTAGATATCGAAAAGAGATGACGGGTGGTATGGACGAAGATCAAATTAGACAAGTGCTAGAAGGATGGGAATACGCTAACAGTTTGGCGAAAAGAAAAGAGGAAGTGATTCGTCTTATAGATGAACAAGAGAAGTTGACGCCTGAACTGAAGCAAGATATAGAAAAAGCAACAAAACTTCAGGAATTAGAGGATATTTATCGCCCCTATAAACAGAAAAGAAAAACAAAAGCATCAGTGGCAAAAGAAAAAGGGCTTGAACCATTAGCGATGTGGTTATTATCCTTGCCGAAGAGCGGGGATATTGAAGCGGAAGCAAAAAAATATATAAGCGTTGAGCACGATTTACATACAATCGAACCGATTTTGCAAGGTGCTCAAGATATCATTAGTGAAATGCTCTCAGATGATCCGGAAGTTCGCAAATACGTGAGACAATTAACCTTTAAAGAAGGAACGATCGAGTCAGAGAAAAAAACAAAAGCAGACGATGAAAAAGCTGTTTTCGAAATGTATTATGAGTATTCGGAGCAGGTCCAGAAGATTGTTCCTCATCGAGTATTAGCTCTCAATAGAGGAGAAAAAGAAGGCATTTTAAAAGTTTCCGTAAAAGCCCCGGATGAACGAATCATGTCTTGGATTGAAAATAAAGTGATGAAGGGGGCCCATACAATTGCTCAGCCATTGTTAGTAGATGCCGTGGCAGATGGCTATAAAAGGCTCATTCAACCTTCTGTTGAAAGGGAAATTCGTAAAGAGGTAAGTGAAACAGCTGAAGAACAGGCTATTCATATTTTTTCAGAAAACTTACGTAACTTATTATTGCAACCACCGCTGAAAGGACAAGTTGTCTTAGGAGTAGACCCCGCTTATCGTACTGGTTGTAAACTAGCTGTTGTTGATGAAACAGGAAAAATGCTTGAAGTCGGTGTCATTTATCCAACGAAACCATGGAACAAAATTGAGGAAGCAAAACAGGCAGTGTTTAAACTTATTAAAAATTATAAAATTAAAATGATTGCAATTGGTAACGGTACAGCCTCCCGAGAAACAGAACAATTTATAGCCGACCTCTTGAAAGAGATTGAGGATGATATATTCTACCTTATAGTAAATGAAGCGGGGGCAAGTGTTTATTCAGCTTCAAAAATAGCGAAAGAAGAATTCCCTAATCTTCAAGTGGAAGAACGGAGTGCTGTCTCGATTGCCAGACGCATACAGGATCCTTTAGCGGAATTAGTGAAAATTGACCCTAAGTCTGTTGGCGTTGGACAATATCAACATGATGTGACACAATCTAAGCTTAATAACAGTCTGACGTTTGTTGTGGAAACAGTCGTTAACCAAGTAGGGGTGAATGTAAACACTGCTTCATCTTCCTTACTTCAATACGTATCTGGTCTCTCGAAAAGTGTAGCAGATAATATTGTGACACGACGAGAAGAAGAAGGTAAGTTTACCAACCGTACACAGCTAAAGAAAGTCCCAAGGCTTGGGGCAAAAACTTACGAGCAAAGTATCGGATTTATTCGTATCCTTGATGGTGAGCAACCGTTAGATCAAACGGCCATCCATCCCGAATCCTACTCAGTGACAAAGGACATCATGAAGGAACTAGGAATGAGTGTCGCTGATATTGGAACTGAAAAAGTGAAGGATAAGCTTCAAACGGTTAGTATTAACGATTTAGCTGAGCGGTATAATGTGGGGATACCGACTTTGAATGACATTCTTGAAGCGTTAACAAGACCAGGGAGAGACCCCCGTGACGATATCCAAAAACCACTTCTAAAAACGGATATTTTATCTATGGAGGATTTAGCTAAAGGCATGGAGCTACAAGGAACGGTAAGAAATGTTGTAGATTTCGGAGCCTTTGTAGACATTGGTGTGAAGCAAGATGGTTTAGTACACATTTCTAAACTTGCGAACCGATTTGTTAAGCACCCGATGGAAGTTGTTTCAGTAGGGGATCTTGTCACCGTCTGGGTAGATGATGTGGATGCCACCAAAGGAAGAGTAGCATTGACGATGCTTGAGCCAGCTAATCAGTCTAAATAACTAAACGGTCAGATAGCGTAGCAAAAGCATGTCACAAAGAAAATATATAGCCGCCGTCTGCTCTGAAAGTGGACGGCGGTTTTCCTATTACTAATATGGTGTTCAGGAATGATATATCATAGATAAGCATCCGTAAAACGCCTGGTTCAAAATAGAGAGGAGGGCGACATCTATTTCGGTGGGAGCTAACGGACGTTCAGGTTCTAATTCACGCAACGACCACGACCAACTCAGTGAGAGCAGTACGAAAACGTCCACTGATTGAAGGTGCTTTTCATTTATAACGTCATTAAGGTTAATTAAACGGACATGATCATAATGTATTGAGCAACCTGTCTGTTGAAGAAGCTATTGATTTAAGAAATTAAAGGTGAAGAGAGTGATAAGTAATCATATCTTTATCCTGTGTCTGTCTGTGAATTTTTATAATAGAACCAGCATTGATTTAACACACGAATACGCCTTAAATCCCTTCGATCATACGCTTCTTGCAATTGCCGTTTCAACCACGACGGCATAGGACTCTCTCCTTTCCTATTTTTCACTAAATAATTAATGTTTACATGCAGAGATTTATTTTATATTGATATGTGGAAAAAGTAACATGTAGTCGTTAGAATGAAAATGAATGATGTAACGGTATACGGATAACGCCTGCATGCTTAATGATATGATATGTGCATGAGATTGTCCGGGACATTGATTTTTAAAGAGAAGGGGAATGGTTAGGTGACAAATGAGGAATTACAAGCATTAACAGAAGAGATATCCAATATCCATTTTAATCGCCCATTCCGCCATAAGGCGTATTTCAATAAACGTTTACGTACCACAGGAGGCCGGTACGCATTATATAGCCACAATATCGAAATCAATCCGAAACAACTTGAGTTTTATGGAAAAGAAGCGCTTATAAAAATAATAAAACATGAATTATGTCACTATCACTTACATCTCGAAGGAAAAGGATATCAGCATAAAGACAAAGATTTCAAAACGCTGCTTGCTGCAGTTGGGGGGAGTCGCTATTGCCAAACGTTACCTGGCTCTCATAACAAGACACATACCGTTCATTATTATCAATGTACAAGCTGTGACCGCTTTTATAAAAGAAAACGAAAAATTAATACAAGTCGATATGTCTGTGGAGCATGTAAAGGGAAACTGAAAAAAATTAAAAGTTTACCATCTGAAAAATATTGACGCCTACCAGTCTATATGGTACATTATAAAAGTCGCTGACATAAAGGTTGTGAAAAATAATATTGACTTTGTGTCTATTATCATTTACAATGTAACTCGTCCTTATTGAGAGCCATGATTTACTTTAGGTAACTCTCAACAGGTGAAGATAAGGAATACAGGCTAAGAGCGTCACGTCGTATGCGTCGAAGATTCGCTGGTTATCCCCAATCCTCTTATTTTATTGTGAAGAAGCAAGAAGGTTGAGGAAGCAAGGGAAAGAGTGACTGAGCGTATTAGACATACGTGATGAAACGAGAGAGCGAAGCTGACGAAGAAGATTCGCCAGTTATGCCAATATTATTTTATTGGGAAGAAGCAAGAAGGTCGAGGAAGCGAGAGAAAGAGTGACTGAGCGTATTAGACATACGTGAAGAAACGAGAGAGCGAAGCTGACGAAGAGGTTCGCCGCTTATTACCAATAAATATTATTCCACAGTAGCTCAGTGGTAGAGCAATCGGCTGTTAACCGATCGGTCGTAGGTTCGAATCCTACCTGTGGAGCCATTACGGAGAAGTACTCAAGTGGCTGAAGAGGCGCCCCTGCTAAGGGTGTAGGTCGTGTAAGCGGCGCGAGGGTTCAAATCCCTCCTTCTCCGCCAGTAAACCTTTATTACTGGCCCGTTGGTCAAGTGGTTAAGACACCGCCCTTTCACGGCGGTAACACGGGTTCGAATCCCGTACGGGTCACCATTTTTGTTTGCATAATATATTGTTAAAGATTAAACGAAAAGAATGATAGTTTGAAACTTCGTGGAGGATTAGCTCAGTTGGGAGAGCATCTGCCTTACAAGCAGGGGGTCGGCGGTTCGAGCCCGTCATCCTCCACCATAAGTACGTTGGTCCCGTGGTGTAGCGGTTAACATGCCTGCCTGTCACGCAGGAGATCGCGGGTTCGATTCCCGTCGGGACCGCCATATATATGCGGGTGTGGTGGAACTGGCAGACACGCTAGACTTAGGATCTAGTGCCTTCGGGCGTGGGGGTTCGACTCCCTTCACCCGCACCATTTATATTCTATTAGCTTATGCGGTCGTGGCGGAATGGCAGACGCGCTAGGTTGAGGGCCTAGTGGGAGAAATCCCGTGGAAGTTCGACTCTTCTCGACCGCACCAATACATAAACACAGTCATACCAAGGGTTTAAGTGCCCTTGGTATTTTTTTGTGTATTTATATATTAGTAAAAATTGAGGCCTATTTTTGCTTTTTGACTCCAGTTTTACTCCATGGTAATAAATGGTTTAAAAATTGCGTCTGTTCAATGTTCGGGAATTAATTAAAAAAGGTCATCAAGCCTGTCTGCTGTTTCATTGTTTATTGGGGAACAGGTGACCATAAACATCGATAGTAGTCTTTATAGAAGCATGTCCTGAGCGTTCTCCAAAAAGGGTCTAATAAACAAATACATTACAATTAACTATTAAGGTGCGTTGTAAAGTTTAAAGCGACAATGTAGAGCAGTTTATTGCTGAAATTGAAGGGAAATGGAAAAAAAAATTTACATTTACACACTATAGACTTGAAAAAACAGGAAAAAATAGGTAAGGTAAAAGTTGATAGGAAAATATATGGTGAGTAGTAATAAAATATGAAAGGTGATGCTTGCAGAAGATTCTACTATCCATTGTATTGGTTGCATATGGTGAAAGAGACAGTGATATTGAATGTGCAATAGAATTTCCTCATGAAAATAAAGGTGAAGTTTAACGGATTTTTATAAGTACCAATAATATAATATTGGAGTTAAATAAACTGGTAAGGGGCAAAAAAATGATCAAAACAAAAATAGTATTATGTTTTCTCACTTTATTGTTAGTGTCAGGATGTGGAAATGGAAAAGATGAAGAGGTAAATAATTTTGAAAATTTAGAAAGTCTAAAAGCAGCTATTTTTTCAGAGGAAGATATTACAGAAGAAGATATTATTAATGAAGTACTAATTGATGATGAAAGATTGATTATTTTTGAGCAAGCTAACGAACCTTACACTTATGGTATAGCTTTAATTTATGAAGAATCAAGTAGTAATTTAATATGGTACAAGACATCTGCGAAGATAGCACTAGAGAACGAGGGAGAATTAATAGGAACTAGGTTCTCACTTTACAATGAAAAGGAAGTTGAATTTACTATAGGTAAGAATGAAAGCGAGGTGGAACAGAAAATGTCGGAAAAAATCAATGAATGGAGTTCCATGAGAACAATTCAAACATACCAAAATGATGAAATATTGTATATTATCTCAATTGTTTTGTGAAATATCCTTTATTATTTGTTAAAATAAGGATATGATATTCTAGGAAACAATTTTTTTCTCGCAAGTTATAAAATGCTTAATTGTTTCTAAATATAATAGAAAAGAGGAATTATATTGTTTAAAAAAATTTTTCTTATATTGTTAGCAGGTCTAGGTATGGGCTTATTTGCAGTTTTAAATGTGACTAAAGCAGTTGAACCAGACATCATATTCGATAGTGAAGAAGGATTTGAAGACCCTGTTACCGGCGACTGGATACAGCCTTTCGAAATTAAAGAAGATGGTACTGTTAAAATGTTAACTTTAGAAGAATATAAATCTATTATTGAATTAGAGGATGACGAAGAGTATTTTGAAATTGTAAAAGATGAGAATGCCTTTGAAATTCTTAATTTTAGAACTTATTACAAATTCAAACCTTCAGGTAACAGAACTAAAGTAACGAAATCGGGTATAAAAGCTACTGCTGATATAAACTGCAATACACCTACATGCAGTGCTACTGTAGGTGTATCTGCGACGACATCTAGATCTTATAGTGTCTCTGGAAGTCAAGAAATTAAAGCGATTAATGCTAATGCCGGTTACACTGTTACTAAATCAGCAACTAATTCATCGACTTTCAATTACAATATCAAAAAAGGTGATAGAGGGTACATTAGTTTCAAACCGTATCATTGGAAGGTTTCAGGTAAACTAGAGTTAAGAGGAAATCAAGGTATGGGTCTTATATCTTCAAAGAATGCATCAGTCACATTTCCTAAAAAATTATCAGATGGACAAGCTGATGGAATATATTCTTTTGTTTATACTAAAAGAGGAAAATAAATATATAACCAACTAGTCTGCAAATATGGACTAGTTGGTTTGAGTTTTTGATAACTTACTTACCTCTAACATACTTATATGCTCATTTAAACTTTCATATTGACCCAAGGGAAAAATGATGTGGATGATTAGCAAGCACTCGAAAATATTAATATAAAATAGAGAGGAGATATTATAAGATGTCATCACCCATTCAAAATAACCCAGCTTTTTCAGCATATTCAAGGTTGACGGTTGTTAATAACTTCTTAGCCCGTAAAGAGGGAAGAGAGCCAGACGGAATAAACATGTCGTTCAAAGAATTTACAGAAGCTCTTGAAAAAAACGAAGTGGTCAAGAAGGAAAATGTTAGGCCGACAAACGAACTCCAACGCCATCACAGTAGAACGAATGCAGCATTTAATGGCGCGCACTGGGAACAAAGCACGTTATCATATATTGATAAAGCTTTTGAACTAGGTTTAGTTAATTCAAGCGGCACATTAATAAATTTAAAAGGATAGTTTTTATATAAGTCGCTTATCTAATAAGATGAGTGCCTTTAATTAATGAATTAACTTAATTGCAATGAACGATTATATAATTAAATAGAGTAGAATAAAGAGCTTCAAAGTAGATAAGCTACTATAACTTAATAAAAAATAAAAATGACTTGACGAAAGGGTGAAAAGCGATTATTATAGATATCCGACGGTGAAATTATTGATGAGCTTTTAGAGATGTCAAAAACGAGTCTTGTTTCTGTAATCGACTGAAAATAAAAGTCTTGACAAGAACAACCGGAAATTATACTATAATAGTTGTTCCAATTTTCCTCTACAATAATTGATAGTGATTATGAAAATATGGAATAGTTACTGAATGGTGTAGGACGTATAAGAATATGTGTTGGATATTATGCTTTTAAAATATTGAAAGCTTTGGCAGGATAAATCCTGTGGAAGTTAGCCTTTTCTTGAATGCACCAATTTATTTCTATATTAATAGTATATAGTGTGGTATATCGGGAAGTAGCTCAGCTTGGCAGAGCACTTGGTTTGGGACCAAGGGGTCGCAGGTTCAAATCCTGTCTTCCCGACCATTTTTATGTTATTTTCCCCAAGTGATTTTAAAGTTTACGAATGAAACTTAAGTTAAGTCGTGAACAAAATCTACTCTCGGCGAACAGTGCTTATATAGAGAGAAAGATTAACTATGCGGGTGTAGTTTAGTGGTAAAACCTCAGCCTTCCAAGCTGATGACGAGGGTTCGATTCCCTTCACCCGCTCCAAAAAAATTATTTCAAAAAAACTCTTGCACTATCAATACATTACATGGTATAGTAGATGATGTTGCTTGAGGGCCTGTAGCTCAGCTGGTTAGAGCGCACGCCTGATAAGCGTGAGGTCGGTGGTTCGAGTCCACTCAGGCCCACCATTATGTTGACCTTTGAAAACTAAACAAAAAGCCAAGCAAAGTGGGATATGAAAATATCCCGTCAAAGAAACAAAGCGTTGAGTGGAAACATTCAACAACGCCAGACGAAAGTTTGGACATGATGTCAGAGACATTAAACTCTGTTTAAGGATGGCAGACGAAAGACGCGACGTCCTGTCGCACCGTCTGCACTTGTACATCCTGTACTTCGGAGAGTTTGATCCTGGCTCAGGACGAACGCTGGCGGCGTGCCTAATACATGCAAGTCGAGCGCAGGAAGCCGGCGGATCCCTTCGGGGTGAAGCCGGTGGAATGAGCGGCGGACGGGTGAGTAACACGTGGGCAACCTACCTTGTAGACTGGGATAACTCCGGGAAACCGGGGCTAATACCGGATGATCATTTGGATCGCATGATCCGAATGTAAAAGTGGGGATTTATCCTCACACTGCAAGATGGGCCCGCGGCGCATTAGCTAGTTGGTAAGGTAATGGCTTACCAAGGCGACGATGCGTAGCCGACCTGAGAGGGTGATCGGCCACACTGGAACTGAGACACGGTCCAGACTCCTACGGGAGGCAGCAGTAGGGAATCATCCGCAATGGGCGAAAGCCTGACGGTGCAACGCCGCGTGAACGATGAAGGTTTTCGGATCGTAAAGTTCTGTTATGAGGGAAGAACAAGTGCCGTTCGAATAGGTCGGCACCTTGACGGTACCTCACGAGAAAGCCCCGGCTAACTACGTGCCAGCAGCCGCGGTAATACGTAGGGGGCAAGCGTTGTCCGGAATTATTGGGCGTAAAGCGCGCGCAGGCGGTCTCTTAAGTCTGATGTGAAAGCCCACGGCTCAACCGTGGAGGGTCATTGGAAACTGGGGGACTTGAGTGTAGGAGAGGAAAGTGGAATTCCACGTGTAGCGGTGAAATGCGTAGATATGTGGAGGAACACCAGTGGCGAAGGCGACTTTCTGGCCTACAACTGACGCTGAGGCGCGAAAGCGTGGGGAGCAAACAGGATTAGATACCCTGGTAGTCCACGCCGTAAACGATGAGTGCTAGGTGTTAGGGGTTTCGATACCCTTAGTGCCGAAGTTAACACATTAAGCACTCCGCCTGGGGAGTACGGCCGCAAGGCTGAAACTCAAAGGAATTGACGGGGGCCCGCACAAGCAGTGGAGCATGTGGTTTAATTCGAAGCAACGCGAAGAACCTTACCAGGTCTTGACATCCTCTGACACCTCTGGAGACAGAGCGTTCCCCTTCGGGGGACAGAGTGACAGGTGGTGCATGGTTGTCGTCAGCTCGTGTCGTGAGATGTTGGGTTAAGTCCCGCAACGAGCGCAACCCTTGATCTTAGTTGCCAGCATTCAGTTGGGCACTCTAAGGTGACTGCCGGTGATAAACCGGAGGAAGGTGGGGATGACGTCAAATCATCATGCCCCTTATGACCTGGGCTACACACGTGCTACAATGGATGGTACAAAGGGCAGCGAGACCGCGAGGTTAAGCGAATCCCATAAAGCCATTCTCAGTTCGGATTGCAGGCTGCAACTCGCCTGCATGAAGCCGGAATTGCTAGTAATCGCGGATCAGCATGCCGCGGTGAATACGTTCCCGGGCCTTGTACACACCGCCCGTCACACCACGAGAGTTTGTAACACCCGAAGTCGGTGCGGTAACCTTTTGGAGCCAGCCGCCGAAGGTGGGACAGATGATTGGGGTGAAGTCGTAACAAGGTATCCCTACCGGAAGGTGGGGATGGATCACCTCCTTTCTAAGGAGCTATTAAGCTCAGCTTATTAAAACTTTGCTTTGGCTATTTTGTTTAGTTTTGAAGGGTCAACCTTCTAGTAAAATTCAAATAATACTATTCACACTAGTCCATTATGGGCCTATAGCTCAGCTGGTTAGAGCGCACGCCTGATAAGCGTGAGGTCGGTGGTTCGAGTCCACTTAGGCCCACCATATTGGATTATTCGTTATGCTTATAGAAATTTAGATTAAGCGGAAATTATCTTTCTTGAAATTTAAGTGAAGATAATTTTTAATATTCCTGGGGCCTTAGCTCAGCTGGGAGAGCGCCTGCTTTGCACGCAGGAGGTCAGCGGTTCGATCCCGCTAGGCTCCACCATTTATTTTCGACCTTTGAAAACTGGATAACGAAAGACTGATAAATGACATCACCGGTTCACAATCGCTTGATTTAATCAAACGATGAGAGAACCGAGTGTCTTAGAAAAAGGCCATTAAGACGCCTAAAACCGCCTTTTTAATAAAGGAAAGGGTTTAAGCCACCTGGTGATAAGCCAGAAGTGTGCTTAAACAAAGAGCATCAAAGAGATCGAGGAAGCAAGTGAGCGCAACACCGGAACGTACTGATGTACGTGAGGATGGTGAGCGAACGCAGCTGACGACGCGCTCTGTCGATGATCTGCGGTTTAAGAGGTTAAGCTAGAAAGGGCGCACGGTGAATGCCTTGGCACTAGGAGCCGATGAAGGACGGGACGAACACCGAAATGCTTCGGGGAGCTGTAAGTAAGCGTTGATCCGGAGATATCCGAATGGGGGAACCCACCGCCTGTAATGAGGCGGTATCCACACCTGAATCCATAGGGTGTGAGAAGGCAGACCTGGGGAACTGAAACATCTTAGTACCCAGAGGAAGAGAAAGCAAATGCGATTTCCTGAGTAGCGGCGAGCGAAACGGAATCAGCCCAAACCAGAAGGCTTGCCTTCTGGGGTTGTAGGACACTCCATACGGAGTTACAAAGAGTGATCGTAGGTGAAGCGACCTGGAAAGGTCCGCGGGACAAGGTAAAAGCCCTGTAGCCGAAACGGTCACTCCTCCGGAGTGTATCCTGAGTACGGCGGGACACGTGAAACCCCGTCGGAAGCAGGGAGGACCATCTCCCAAGGCTAAATACTTCCTAGTGACCGATAGTGAACCAGTACCGTGAGGGAAAGGTGAAAAGCACCCCGGGAGGGGAGTGAAATAGATCTTGAAACCGTGTGCCTACAAGTAGTTGGAGCCCGTTAATGGGTGACAGCGTGCCTTTTGTAGAATGAACCGGCGAGTTACGATCCCGTGCAAGGTTAAGTTGAAGAGACGGAGCCGCAGCGAAAGCGAGTCTGAATAGGGCGCCAAAGTACGTGGTTGTAGACCCGAAACCGGGTGATCTACCCATGTCCAGGGTGAAGTCCAGGTAACACTGGATGGAGGCCCGAACCCACGCACGTTGAAAAGTGCGGGGATGAGGTGTGGGTAGGGGTGAAATGCCAATCGAACTCGGAAATAGCTGGTTCTCCCCGAAATAGCTTTAGGGCTAGCCTCGAGGGAAGAGTGTTGGAGGTAGAGCACTGATTGGACTAGGGGTCCCCACAGGATTACCGAATTCAGTCAAACTCCGAATGCCAATCACTTATCCTCGGGAGTCAGACTGCGAGTGCTAAGATCCGTAGTCAAGAGGGAAACAGCCCAGACCATCAGCTAAGGTCCCCAAGTATACGTTAAGTGGAAAAGGATGTGGAGTTGCTTAGACAACCAGGATGTTGGCTTAGAAGCAGCCACCATTTAAAGAGTGCGTAATAGCTCACTGGTCGAGTGACTCTGCGCCGAAAATGTACCGGGGCTAAACGTATCACCGAAGCTATGGATGGCCACCGTCAGGTGGCTGTGGTAGGGGAGCGTTCCAAGGGCGTAGAAGCATGATCGTAAGGACATGTGGAGCGCTTGGAAGTGAGAATGCCGGTATGAGTAGCGAAAAGAGGGGTGAGAATCCCCTCCGTCGAAAGCCTAAGGTTTCCTGAGGAAGGCTCGTCCGCTCAGGGTCAGTCGGGACCTAAGCCGAGGCCGAAAGGCGTAGGCGATGGCAAACAGGTTGATATTCCTGTACCACCACGTTTCCATTTGAGTGAAGGGGGGACGCAGGAAGGTAGGGTAAGCGCACCGTTGGATGTGTGCGTCGAAGCAGTGAGACTGACAAGTAGGCAAATCCGCTTGTCGTAAGGTTGAGCTGTGACCGCGAGTGAACTAAAGTAGCGAAGTTCCCGATCCTACACTGCCAAGAAAAGCCTCTAGCGAGGAAACTGGTGCCCGTACCGCAAACCGACACAGGTAGGCGGGAAGAGAATTCTAAGACGCGCGGGAGAACTCTCGTTAAGGAACTCGGCAAAATGACTCCGTAACTTCGGGAGAAGGAGTGCTCTTGCGGGTGAATAGCCTGCGAGAGCCGCAGTGAACAGGCCCAAACGACTGTTTATCAAAAACACAGGTCTCTGCGAAGCCGCAAGGCGAAGTATAGGGGCTGACACCTGCCCGGTGCTGGAAGGTTAAGAGGAGGGGTTATCCCTTACGGGAGAAGCTCTGAATTGAAGCCCCAGTAAACGGCGGCCGTAACTATAACGGTCCTAAGGTAGCGAAATTCCTTGTCGGGTAAGTTCCGACCCGCACGAAAGGTGCAACGATTTGGGCACTGTCTCAACGAGAGACCCGGTGAAATTATATTACCTGTGAAGATGCAGGTTACCCGCGACAGGACGGAAAGACCCCATGGAGCTTTACTGTAGCTTGATATTGGATTTTGGTACAGCTTGTACAGGATAGGTAGGAGCCTTGGAAGCCGGAGCGCCAGCTTCGGTGGAGGCATTGGTGGGATACTACCCTGGCTGTACTGGAATTCTAACCTCGAACCGTGATCCGGTTCAGGGACAGTGTCAGGTGGGCAGTTTGACTGGGGCGGTCGCCTCCTAAAAGGTAACGGAGGCGCCCAAAGGTTCCCTCAGAATGGTTGGAAATCATTCGTAGAGTGCAAAGGCATAAGGGAGCTTGACTGCGAGACCTACAAGTCGAGCAGGGACGAAAGTCGGGCTTAGTGATCCGGCGGCACCGTATGGAAGGGCCGTCGCTCAACGGATAAAAGCTACCCTGGGGATAACAGGCTAATCTCCCCCAAGAGTCCACATCGACGGGGAGGTTTGGCACCTCGATGTCGGCTCGTCGCATCCTGGGGCTGAAGTAGGTCCCAAGGGTTGGGCTGTTCGCCCATTAAAGCGGCACGCGAGCTGGGTTCAGAACGTCGTGAGACAGTTCGGTCCCTATCCGTCGCGGGCGCAGGAAATTTGAGAGGAGCTGTCCTTAGTACGAGAGGACCGGGATGGACACACCGCTGGTGTACCAGTTGTTCCGCCAGGAGCATGGCTGGGTAGCTACGTGTGGCAGGGATAAGTGCTGAAAGCATCTAAGCATGAAGCCCCCCTCAAGATGAGATTTCCCATCACTTTATGTGAGTAAGATCCCTCAGAGAAGATGAGGTTGATAGGTCTCGGGTGGACGCATGGCAACATGTGGAGCTGAGAGATACTAATCGATCGAGGGCTTAACCAAAGCAAGTCGTCTTTTCTCTAAGACATGATGTCCTATCAGTCCCGTTATCCAGTTTTGAAAGGTCGATAAGACCTTGATATGTTCAGTGACAATCGCGGAGAGGTCACACCCGTTCCCATGCCGAACACGGTAGTTAAGCTCTCCAGCGCCGATGATAGTTGGGGGCTCTCCCCCTGTGAAAGTAGGACGTCGCTGAGCGACTAAAGACATTCTCTTATGAGAGTGTCTTTTTTGTATGTATAGAATGATGCGCTGAAACGAGGGATTGGAAGGACAAGCAGGTCAAGGAAGCAAGAGAGGGAAGCGCGGAGTGCCCTGTGGGCATGAGCACTGGACGAATGTAGGTGACGAAGAGATGCGCCGTTCAGCCAATCTCTCAGAGCGCCGAAGATAGTTGGAGGCGTCCCCCTGTGAAAGTAGGACGTCGCTGAGCGACTAAGGACATTCTCTTATGAGGATGTCTTTTTTGTATGTATAGAATGATGCGCTGATACGAGGGATTGGAAGGACAAGCAGGTCGAGGAAGCAAGAGAGGGAAGCGCGGAGTGGCCCTATGGGCATGAGCACTGAACGAATGTAGGTGACGAAGAGATGCGCCGTTCAGCCAACCCCACAGAGCGCCGAAGAAAGTTGGAGGCGCCCCCCTGTGAAAGTAGGACGTCGCTGAGCGACTAAGGACATTCTCTTATGAGAGTGTCTTTTTTGTATGTATAGAATGATGCGCTGATACGAGGGATTGGAAGACGAGATTAAAGCCCGATTATATAACGTTCGAATAAAAACCAGTTACTCTTCGTCTTTTTCCGTACCAAATATTTATATCTGCTAGAGTTATGTAAGGAAAGCACTTTAAAATTAGAAAATATAAAGGAAGCTATTAATCAAAGAACGATAAGTCTATTACACGTTAAAGCAGTATTATAATAAGGATTTGGGCGAATATTAGATGTAAAGGTTAGCGAAGGCTTTTATAATTTGTAAACTCCGCCATAGTGAATGTTGCTAATACTTATAAAGGTATGCGAAAATGTAAGACGGAAAAGGTTTACTAATTTTCTAAAAAGGGAAAAAATCCCTGAATACTTACTTCTAAGGAGGAATTGAATTTGGATCAATGGTTTGCGACAGATACTTGGTTTGGAGAATTAATAAGTATAGGTAATAATTTACTCTGGACTTATATATTAATAGGATTTCTCCTTTTATTAGGTCTTTATTTAACTGTAAAAACAAATTTCGTACAGTTTCGTATGCTGCCTGATATGTTTAAAGAATTAATAAAAGGAACAGATCGAACGGCATTTAAGGAAAGAAAGGGAACCTCTCCCTTCCAAGCGTTTGCTATAAGTACTGCAGCACGAGTCGGTACTGGTAACTTAGCTGGGGTAGCCCTTGCAATTTCCGTTGGTGGTCCAGGAGCTATATTTTGGATGTGGGTAGTGGCCTTAGTAGGGGCAGCTACAGGCTTTATCGAAAGTACACTAGCGCAAATTTATAAAGTGAAAGATAAAGACGGCTTTAGAGGTGGACCGGCCTATTATATGGAAAAAGGGTTAGGTTCACGTGGGATGGGATTAGTATTTGCTGTACTCATTGTCCTTTGTTTTGGATTAATTTTCAATGGTGTACAAACACATACGATTTCTGATGCCTTTGTTGGTGCGTACAATATTCCTGCTGGTCTTGTGGGTGTTGTTATTGCTGTGATGATGGCCTTCATTATCTTTGGTGGTGTGAGACGGATTGCTGTAGTAGCAGAAGTGATTGTTCCTGTATTTGCTCTTACATATATTGTTGTAGCACTTATCATTATGATGATGAACATCACTGAAATTCCAGCTGTATTTGCGCTTATTTTTAACAATGCATTTGGCATTGAAGAAGTAGTTGGTGGTGGACTTGGTGCGGTGATTATGAATGGGGTGCAGCGTGGTTTGTTTTCCAATGAAGCAGGGATGGGAAGTGCGCCGAATGCAGCAGCCACAGTGTATGTGAAGCACCCTGTCAAACAAGGGCTCATTCAATCGCTGAGTGTCTTAATTGATACGCTAATTATTTGTAGTGCCACTGCTTTTATTGTATTACTGACAGATGTTTATACAGTGGGTGAAATGGAAGGTATTCAATTGACTCAGCAAGCATTGGCTCATCATATGGGTGATTGGGCAACCATTTTTGTCACCGTGGCTATCTTTTTCTTTGCGTTTAGTTCATTGTTAGGGAATTATTATTATGGTGAAGCAAACATTGGCTTTATTTCAGAAAAACCGATCTACCTCACTTTATTTCGTTTAGCCTTTCTTGCTATGGTTGTCATTGGGGCAACGAGTGATTTAGATATCATTTGGGAAATGGCAGACTTATTTATGGGGCTCATGGCTGTTGTGAACCTAATTGCTGTCTTGCTATTAGGAAAAATAGCGATAAGCGCATTAAAGGATTTTCAGCAACAACGTAAAGCAGGCATTGATCCTGTATTTTATCGTAATAGCATTAAAGGGCTTAAGAATGTGGAGAGCTGGGGAACGAAAGAAGAGGAAAAATAAAACAAAACGTATAAAGGGGCGTATCTCGTCCCTTTATGTCATAAAGCAGGTTTAAGAAGATGCTACGTGCCAAAAACATTAAAAACTTGCCTTCATGTTCTACCAGAAACGTGTTTGTACGAGATTGAGGCTTACAACCTTTGATTTCAACTCTTAATAGGGTGGCAAGTCAAAGTGTATCGCTTTTTCTTTTAATAGAAACAGGGTGACACATTATATTACAATATGTTAAAATTTATGTAAATATGGTATCTCGTGTCGGAATCACTATAACCTTAGCATCGGAGGGAGCCTATGGCTTTTTTTGATTATAATGAAACGATAAGTGTGTTAGAGGCCATTGGTGAAAACGTATTTATCGTAGATGCAGAGTTAGATATCGTGTGGATTAACCAATACGCGACACAACTGATTACTAAATTGAACAGATATCTTCCAGTAGATTCAAAGGAAGACATGATTGGAAAAAACATTGCAATGTTTCATGCTGAAGAAGAGGCAGATCCTAAAAAAGTGTTAAGTGAAGGCCCATTTCCTTATAAAAAACAAATCAATTTATTCAATCGTTATACAGCTAATATTGTTATTAATCCATTGTATAAAAACGATAAGATAAATGGTTACGTCCTAACGTGGAAAGATGTTACATCATATGAAAAAAAGTTAACGGACATTAGAGATGCTATGAATGAATCGACCATTCTAACTATTGTTAATAAAAAGGGTAAAATTGTTTATGTTAATGAGAAATTTACCGAGCTGTCAAAGTATAGTAAAGACGAATTAATTGGGCAAGATTACTGGGTACTCAATGCAGACTATTCAGATAACTTTTATAATGAACTTTTCAAATGTATTACTGATGGGGAAGTTTGGAAAGGCGAAGTGAAGCAGCTGGATAAAGAAGGAGCAGAATTTTGGGTTCACTCCACTGTTGTTCCTTTTAAGGAAGAAGAACAGCCATATCTCTATGTGGCTATTCAACAGGACATTACAGCTAGGAAGCGAGCAGAAGAGTTACTAAACAAATCTGAAAAGCTCTCTGTGCTAGGTGAATTAGCTGCGGGAGTCGCCCACGAAATTCGAAATCCTCTTACGACCATTAAGGGGTTTACACAACTCCTTCCAACGAAAGATATGTATAAACAAATTATGTTAGATGAGATAGAACACATTAATATGATTGTAAATGAATTTATGATGTTGGCCAAACCCCATGCTGTAAGCTATGTTCCTGTAAATATTAATGAAATCATTCATTATGTCATTCATTTTTTAGAAGCAGAGGCACATTTAAAAGGAATTAATTTTCAGTTTCTCCACGGAAATGAATCTGTTTATATTAATGGTGATGACAATCAGCTCAAGCAAGTATTTTTAAATGTCTTTAAAAATGCTATTGAGGCGATGCCTGACGGTGGAAACATCTTCATCAACATTCGAAATGAAGAAGATAAAGTAAGAATTTCAATTAGGGATGAAGGAGTCGGACTAACATCAGACGAGGTGAAAAAGCTAGGAGAACCTTTTTATTCACTAAACAAGCAAGGAACAGGACTTGGCTTAATGATGACGTTTAAAATTATAGAAAATCATGAAGGGTATTATGATGTATCTAGTAGTAAAAATAAAGGAACAACGTTTTATATAACCTTGCCAATATATCTATCAGAGTGTCAAAGAGATTTGTGAATACACAACCGTTTAATTTAAAACAACGAAACACCGGCACCTACAATGGCCCGGTGTTTCGTCATGCTATGAGAAGGGGGATCACATAACATATGATGAAAGTGGTATGAATCTTATAGTTCTACTATAGAGCATCATTGTTAAGCTAGTTTGAATAAAATGTAAACATCTTATGAAGAGTGACAAGTAGAAAGTAAGTTATCTACCAGAAAAATGACATTGTATTAGTTGGATTTGGACATCATAAGGAATCGTTTAAAATAAATTAAAAACGAATGAAAACGCAATCTTCCTTTTATGACTATGATTTTACATACTCATGATTTTCTAAAGAACACAATCTATGATTCAAAAAGTGACTAGAATAGGGTATGATGAATGGAAGATTGTAATTGAAAGGTGTTGACGTGACGTGCGATTTCAAACAAAAAATGTTCATTTTCCTGAAAAAATGAACGCACATGAAGTAAGTAAAACGAAGCCAATCTATCAAACGACAGCATTTTCTTTTCAAGATTTAGAAGATATGGAGAGCTTCTACGAAGGTAATAAATCTTATTTTTATACAAGAATGGGAAACCCAAATACAGATGATTTAGCAAAAGGAGTAGCTGATCTTGAAGGAGCAGAAATGGGTGTGACATCCTCATCAGGCTTATCAGCTATTTTGGCGGGTGTTTTAGCAGTTGCTAAGTCAGGTGACCATATTGTTGCAACTGAAGACTTATACGGAGGAACATATCAGCTCTTCTCCCATGAATTAAAGGAATTTGGTATAGAAGTGAGCTTTGTAGATTGTTCAAATCGTGAAGCTATTGAAAAAGAGATTAAAGGAAATACGGTTCTCCTGTATACAGAATCGATTACAAATCCCCTTTTACGTGTTGAGGATTTAGAAGGTATTGTTAAGATAGCAGCTGTTCACAATCTCAAAACGATGGTAGATAATACGTTTGCAACACCGTACTTGATTCGTCCACACGAAGTTGGTGCCGATATGGTCGTTCATAGCGCCACTAAGTATATCGGAGGGCATAGTGATGTATCGGCAGGAGTACTCACTGGATCTAAGGAATTGATGGCCAGGGCGAAAAATAAGATATCGACGTTGGGAAGTAATTTAGGACCTTTTGACGGTTGGTTAGGAACACGGGGTTTAAAGACGTTAAGTTTGAGAATGGAGCGTCAATGTGCCAATGCTCAAAAATTAGCTGATGCTTTAAAGGGTCTTTCAGCTGTTAAGAAAGTATTTTATCCACAAGCGGCAGCGCCAAACGGCAACGGAGCTATCGTCACGATTGAGTTAACAGATGATCAAGACATTTTTGCATTCTCAAAAAAATTACAGTGGATAAAAATTGTGCCCACGTTAGCTGGTGTGGAAACGTCTATTTCTTATCCTGTAGGAACGTCACATCGTCCTCTCCCTAAAGAGATGAGAGAGAAGCTTGGTGTGACAGACAGAATGATTCGAATTTCAGTTGGAATAGAGGATGCAGAGGATATTATTGATGTCTTTCAAAATGCTTTAGCGTAAAAGGAGGAGGGGGAACCCTCCTTTTTTTGTACGTTGTTTGATATAATGGAGAGCGGAAAAAATAGAGGAAAGTCATTATGCAGGTATTCCTTTAAGGCAGGTGATAAACATGGCAGATGAGTTCGAGTGGATCAAATCGATAGCACCGGTTAAGCACTTTAATGACAATGTGCAAGTAGGGATTGGTGATGATGCAGCAATCATTTCCAATGATAGTAACCGGGAGACAATTGTCACCGTTGATACGATGGTGGAAGACATTCATTTTAAAAGGAGGACGATGCCGTTACAGGCGATTGGTCATAAAGCCTTAACTGCTAATTTAAGTGATATAGCAGCTATGGGTGGGATGCCACGTTACTATCTTGTCTCCATTGCTGTGCCTAAACAAGGTTGGTCGCAACAGGAGATAACGGACATTTATGGTGGTCTCCATGCATTGGCTGAAAAATGGCATGTTGATTTAATCGGCGGTGATACGGTGTCAACCTCTCAAAAGCTAGTCTTGACAGTGACTGTTATTGGGACGATTGAAAGTGGACGACGATTACTAAGAGCGAATGCTAAAGAAGGTGATGTCGTGTTTATGACTGGACCTGCTGGCATGGCAGCTTATGGATTGGCAGAGCTCCTTGATAAAGGTTTAAAAGCTAATGAAAATACAACTATTTCACCTTTCATAAGAGCCCATCAATATCCTGAACCGCAAATTGAGGCTGGTCGGCTGCTAGCGGAATCAAAGATGCGCATAGCATTAAATGACATAAGTGATGGATTAGCACACGAAGCGAAAGAGATTGCAGAAGCGAGCGGTGTAAATATCACGATCGATTGGGATAAGCTGTCTCTCAGTAAACAGATGGCCAAGTATTCATTAGAAAAACAAATGGATTGGGTTTTATACGGCGGTGAAGACTTTCATCTAATCGGGACAGTTTCGAAGGAAAATAGTGTGCTGCTGGCGAATACGTTTAAAACTAACAGCTTATCGTTTCATGTAATAGGAGACGTCGTAAAAGGAGAAGGCCGGGTCTATATTCATCATAATGGAAAAAAAGAACCCGCAAAAAAAGCAGGCTACCACCATTTTTAAAGTATACTCACCGATTGGCAAGCCCTCGAGGGCGCCGACAGAGGTGAAGTAGCCCTTAGACGGACAGGTAAACTGAAAAGCCCAGTCCGCTAAAGTATACTCACCGATTGGCAAGCCCCCAAGGGCGCCGACAGAGGTGAAGTAGCCCTTAGACGGACAGGTAAACTGGAAAGCCCAGTCCGCTAAAGTATACTCACCGATTGGCAAGCCTCAAGGGCGCCGACAGAGGTGAGTTGATCGTTTTAAGAATGTGGCTAATAAAAGGTATATAGTAGGGCCGAGGTGTGATAAGTGATATAATCGGCTACAATTAAAATAGGAAAACTTTGTGGTTTGGATCAAACCAACATGAAGTTTCGTCATGAATTCAGGAGTGCGTACTATGAATCAGGAATGGACAATCATAACGAGGTCAACAGAGGAGACAGCTGAGTTAGCTGAACGTCTCGGGACGCTTTTAAATGAAAACGATGTGATCACACTAGAAGGCGATTTAGGTGCCGGTAAAACCACCTTCACAAAAGCAATGGCAGCAGCCTTTGGGGTCACGCAGAATGTCAACAGTCCGACATTTACCATTTTGAAAGAGTATAAAGGAAGACTACCATTTTATCATATGGATGCTTATCGTATTGAAGATGAATTAGAAGATTTCGGGCTGGAAGACTATTTCGAAGGTGGGGGCGTCACCGTAGTGGAATGGGCTTCAATGATAGAAGATCAACTCCCGCCAGATCGCCTAGAGATTCAAATCTCTTATTTAGGTAACACAGAGCGCCGCTTTCACATAAACGCGCGCGGATTACGTTACATCACATTGGGAAAGGAGCTGTTTAATAAATGAATGTGTTAGCGATTGATACAGCCACTTATGTGATGGGAGTCGCTTTGATGAGAGATGGAGAACCTCTTGGGGAAATCGTCACACATCAGAAAAAAAATCACTCAATTAGGCTTATGCCAGCTATACAAACCCTTTTTAAGGAAACGGAGATGTCTCCCGAGGATTTAGATAGAATTGTGGTCTCACAAGGGCCAGGTTCGTATACTGGCGTTCGAATAGGCGTGACAACAGCCAAAACGCTGGCATGGGCGCTTAACATCCCAATAGTGGGTGTCTCTAGTATGGCAATGCTCGCCGGTAACGGACGATACTTCAATGGCCTCATTTCACCATTTTTCGATGCGAGAAGAGGGCAAGTTTTCACGGGATTGTATCAAAATCAAGACGATTCGCTCAAAGAAATAGAAACAGATCGGATCACGATGCATCACGACTGGCTTCATTTCATCAAAGAACGAGACGAATCTATTCTCTTTCTAAGTCCAGATATGGATAAGCATGCCGATGATATCCATCAAATATTAGGCGAACAAGCTGTGTTTGCCAGTCCAATACACTATCTGCCACGGCCATTTGAACTAGCGTTAGCGGGTATGACCTTACCTGTAGAGGAAAATACCCATGCATTTTCCCCACGCTATCACAGATTAGCTGAAGCTGAAGCTAAGTGGTTGGAAGCGAATAAAGAGAAGTGACAGGGGAAGCGGAGAAGCTTATGGAAGAAATAGTGCGAATTCGTCTTATGGATGAAAGTGACTTAGATGACGTGACAAAACTTGAAAAGCTGTCCTTTAAAACGCCGTGGAGTCGGGAAGCTTTTTTCAATGAGATGACCAAAAACCAATTCGCTTATTATCTTGTGGTGGAATTGAATAAAGAGATCATCGGGTATTGTGGGTTATGGGTCATTATTGATGAATCCCATATTACAAATATTGCAATTCATCCGTCGTACCGAAGAAAAGGTATTGGGGATTATCTTTTCCGTGGGGTGATGGCGATGGCCAAAACACTTGGGGCAAGAAAAATGTCGTTAGAAGTGCGTGTATCAAATACAACTGCTCAGGCCTTGTATAGAAAATACGGATTTCAAGAAGGTGGCATTAGAAAAAATTATTATACAGATAATCAGGAGGATGCTCTTGTCATGTGGGTGGAATTATTATGAGTTATAAAACGAATACCCTAATACTAGGAATTGAAACAAGCTGTGATGAAACGTCTGCCGCAGTTGTTAAAAATGGCAGAGAGGTGTTAAGTAATATCGTGTCATCACAAATTGATAGTCACAAACGTTTTGGGGGCGTTGTACCTGAAATAGCCTCTCGCCATCATGTGGAGCAAGTGACATACATTGTGGAGGAAGCATTGGAGACAGCAGGGATAACCCCAGATGAGCTGGATGCTATTGCTGTGACAGAAGGGCCAGGTCTTGTAGGAGCGCTCCTAATAGGGGTGAATGCAGCTAAAGCGCTCGCTTTTGCTTGGAATAAGCCGCTCGTGGCTGTCCATCATATAGCAGGTCACATTTATGCGAATCACATTGTTGACGAGTTGACATTCCCACTGCTCTCTCTCGTCGTGTCTGGTGGTCACACAGAATTAATATACATGAAGGACCATGTGTCATATGAGGTTATTGGTGAAACGAGAGATGATGCGGTGGGAGAAGCATATGATAAGGTGGCTCGAACATTAGGTCTTCCTTATCCTGGTGGGCCGCACATCGATCGCCTTGCACAAATTGGTGAGCCTGTCATCAATTTACCGCGAGCTTGGCTTGAAGAAGACTCATACGATTTCAGCTTCAGCGGTTTAAAATCAGCTGTTATTAACACGCTTCACAATGCTAAGCAACGAGGTGAGAGTTGGTCGAATGAAGATATTGCCGCCAGCTTTCAAGCGAGTGTCGTGGATGTACTTGTGACAAAAACGCTAAAAGCAGTAGAAGAGAAAGGTGTTGAACGACTCGTGCTTGCTGGGGGTGTAGCCGCTAATAAAGGTCTAAGAGAGGCGCTGACAGCAGCTTGTGAGAAAGTAGGAATCACATTAACCATTCCTCCTATTGCATTATGCACCGATAATGCTGCAATGATAGCAGCAGCAGGGACGTTTTTATTTAATAAAGGATGTTTAGCAGATGAGCGGTTGAATGGTCAAGCAGGATTAAAGCTTGAATAAAGGATTGTGGATATGGATAATTTAAGCACTGTGTGTTGTGGGCTAGTAACGCCTCGACATAAACAGTGCTTTTTTGCATGTGTCATGAGTTATATTATCGGGTAACAATTAGGTAAGATACTGAATAACAATGGCCTCTCTCAAGCTAATAGTGGAGATACGAATATATGCTCCTGTTAATAACACATTATCCACAGTTTGTGGATAATGTGTATAACTAAATAAAAAGTTGTCATATAAAGTCGAGTGATGTTAATAACAAAAAATGTGGATAACTTCATTTTTATGTGTATAACATGCAAAAATAAAGAGATATAAGTGATTTACTTGTGGATGAACCTGTGAATAGTGTGGATATGTCAGAAAATAATGACGTTTTCCAGTGAATCTTTAAGGCACATACCGTTTTATATTACTTATACACAGTAGACATACATGAGAAAGTTATTAATTCATCAGTTATTAACAGGTACTAACGTGTAAAACGACACCGCGAAATGTGATGTCGCGGTGTCGTTTTTATGACGGATAATCTCGTTCATAAAACTCCCTATTCAAAATAGAGAGGAGAACGACATCTATTTAGGTGGGATCTAACGTCCTGTTTAACTCAACTACCAATCAGTGCGAGAATAATGATAACACCACTTCGAAGGGATGTTTTATGATCCTTCCTCATCTAGCTGTAACGTTTCCCATTCTTCCATTAGTTCTTCAAGAGTATGTTTAGCTGTTTCTAATTGTTGATGAAGGTCTGCCACTTTTTCATGATCCTGAAAAATGGCCGGATCACAAAGCGTTTCTTCTAATTCACTGATCGTAAGCTCATTTTCTTCGATCGCCTGTTCTACTTTTTCAATACGACGCTGCCGTTGACGAGCTACTTTTTGTTGCTCTTTGCTTTTAGCATAGTCGGCTTTAGCTGTTTTATCACTGGTGTTAGAGGAGGAGTGAATAACAGGTGTTTCACTTTCCTTGAGTCGCTGCAGTTCTGCCTGCTCAGCTTTTTTAGTCGCGTAATAATCATAATCACCTAAGTAACTCATCATCCCTGTTTGAGATAATTCAGCTACCCTTGTGGCCATGCGATTAACAAAATAACGATCATGGGAGACGAAGAGTAATGTCCCTGGATACTCAATAAGTGCGTTTTCTAATACTTCTTTACTGTCTAAATCTAAGTGGTTGGTAGGTTCATCAAGGATGAGCAAGTTTGCCTTTTGCATCATTAATTTGGCTAACGCCAATCTTGCCTTTTCACCACCACTTAAATCGTAGACGATTTTTAACACGTCTTCACCACTGAAAAGAAAGTTTCCAAGGACCGTCCGTATATCTTTTTCATTCGTGTCTGGATAGTCATCCCAGAGCTCTTGAAGGACCGTTTTATTCGAGCTGAGTGCTGCCTGCTCTTGATCATAATAACCGATTGTGACGTTACTGCCATAAGTAATATTTCCGTTCAATGGCTTATGTTTCCCTGCAATGGCCTTTATGAGCGTGGATTTTCCAATACCATTTGGCCCAATAAGAGCGAGGCTTTCCCCTCGAGTAAGCCTTAGATTTGCCTGCTTAAACAGAACATGTCCATCATAACCTAGTGTGAGATCGTCAATTGTAAGCACGTCATTTCCACTCTGCTTTTGGATATCAAAATGAAAATTGGCTGAATAATCATCCGATTTAGGCCTGTCCATCACCGTCATACGTTCTAACTGTTTGCGCCGGCTTTTCGCACGATTACTAGTAGAGGCGCGGGCAAGGTTTTTTTGCACGAATTCTTCAAGTCGCTTCATCTCGTCCTGTTGTTTTTCATAAAGCTTCATTTCTTGCTCTAATCGAGCAGCTTTTTGCTCTAAATACTTCGAGTAATTACCGGTATATTTAACTGTTTGATGAAAGGATAGCTCATAGACATAATCCACAACTTTGTCTAAAAAATAGCGATCGTGTGAGACGATCAACACTGCTCCGTCATAACCAGATAAGTATTGTTCGAGCCAAGTTAAAGTGGCAATGTCCAAATGGTTTGTAGGTTCGTCCAAAATGAGTAAATCAGGCTTTGATAAAAGCAATTTACCGAGTGAAAGTCGGGTTTTTTGTCCCCCACTTAACGATGAGATGGACGTATTATAATCAAAATGGTTAAAACTTAATCCTGATAAAATACTTCGTGTATCAGCCTCGTATTGAAAGCCACCCTTATCTTTAAAGTCTTGCTGTAGCTGATCATATTCTTGAAGAATTTTAACATGATCTTTTTGAGATGGATCACTCATTTTCTCCTCAAGTGCTCGCAAAGATGCTTCCATTTTCCGAAGTGGCTCAAAAACGGTCATCATTTCGTCCCATATACTTCTTTCTGTATGAAGGCCGCTATTTTGCGCTAAGTAACCCATACTGACATCCTTAGGAATGACAATTTGCCCTGAGTCGTACGATAACTCACCGGTTAGAATTTTCAGAAGCGTTGATTTACCGGCCCCGTTTCTGCCTACAAGGGCGATACGCTCCCGACTTTTTATTTCTAATTTTACATCGGAGAGTATTTTCTCTGTACCGAATGACTTCGACAATTGTGTACATTGTAATAAAATCATCACTGTAACCTCACAATTCAATTTCCGTACCGTTCACAAGCTAAGTGTACATGAGAGAAAAGGTTTATCGCAAGACTTCCATGCTTTATTATGCAGATTGTGAAAAAATAGTGTACAATAGAAGTGGAAAAAAGGGGGATAAACATGGGAGACTTCACACACTTTAATGAACAAGGTCGGGCACGTATGGTTGATATTTCCGATAAACAGGAAACAGTTCGAACAGCAGTGGCCCAAACAAGTCTTTTTGTCACTAAAGAAATCTATGAAAATATCCAACAAGGGACGATGGCTAAAGGGGATGTTCTCAGTGTGGCGCAAGTTGCAGGGATTATGGCTGCTAAAAATACGTCTCAGTGGATTCCAATGTGTCATCCGTTAGCACTGTCAGGAGTCGATATTCGTTTTGATTGGGATGTGAATGCTGATACATACCAATTGAAAATTGAAGCGTCAGTTAAGACAAAAGGGAATACAGGAGTAGAAATGGAAGCGCTAACATCAGCTTCTGCGACCGCATTGACTATATATGATATGTGCAAAGCAGTGGATAAAGGGATGGTCATTGGTGAGACATTTCTCGTGGAGAAAACGGGTGGAAAAAATGGGGATTTTAAACGATAACATACTTAACTTAATGAATGCATTTTAATACTTAGTTGGTTAGCCAAGGTAGCTATTATATTTAAGAAGGAGGCGGAGCAGTTATGGATCTAGATCAAGCAAAAATTCCTCAGGCAACAGCAAAACGATTGCCATTGTACTATCGATTTTTAGAAGGCTTACAAGCGTCAGGTAAACACCGCGTCTCATCTTCAGAATTAAGTGAAGCGGTAAAGGTCGATTCAGCCACAATACGTAGGGATTTTTCCTATTTTGGTGCTCTCGGCAAAAAAGGCTACGGATATAACGTGAATTATCTATTATCTTTTTTCAGAAAAACGCTTGACCAAGATGAATTAACGAAGGTGACACTTGTTGGGGTTGGTAATTTAGGAACGGCTTTTTTAAATTATAATTTTAGCAAAAGCAATAATACAAAAATTGATATGGCATTTGATGTAGCAGCAGATAAGGTTGGGAAAGAAATAGGTGGTGTGCCCGTTTATCATCTGGATGAATTTAAAGAGCGTGTGGCGGAAAGCAGTGTGGAAGTGGTCATTTTGACTGTGCCATCTCAAGCGGCACAACCTATCGCTGATGACTTAGTAAAAGCAGGTATTAAAGGGATTTTGAATTTTACGCCTGCGAGACTGTCGGTTCCGTCTGACGTTCGTGTTCATCATATTGATCTGTCAGTGGAACTTCAATCCCTCATCTACTTTTTAAAGCACTATCCTTTATAGAGAAAGTTGATACTTAAAATATGAGCTGCATCGTGTTAAAAGCTGCCTTATAATAGGCAGCTTTTAACATTGTAGAGGAGAAAAGTGTTCATTAGAGAAGATATAGTACCTAGATGAGTGTTACACGACTGCGGGTAATTTGGACAGGTCATCCGTACCTGAATGACGCAAGGCTCGTAAGACAAAGAATGGATGACTGAACGCTGTAAAGAAGACTGTTGTTAAAATGAGTGAACGAACATCCAAGCGCAGGAATAATTAAAAGTCGTCAATGATTAACGAACCATCTACAGAAGACATGATTTTTGTAATAAAAAGGACTGTCACTGAAGATGAACCTATGGGAACGGGTCAGTCTATAGCGAAAAACCAATGTGATAAAACGTTTTTTGCAGCTGTATTTCGTTCAAATAGATATATATGCATTTTTAATTTTAATTAATGAAACTCATGGTATAGTAGAAATAGATTACTATTTCGTGAACCGAAAGAAGGCTGTCTTATTTATGGCAAAAATCTCGCAAAAATGGCTTGTGGTCATAACCGTTTTATTAGGTACTTTTACCATCATTTTAAATAATAGTATGTTAAATCCCGCAGTCCCTCATTTAATGACTGTGTTTGAGGCTGATGCGGTCGCTACTGGCTGGGTCATTACGATTTTTATGGTCACTATGGGGATGGTTATGCCGCTGACCGGTTTTTTAGGTGATAAATTTGGTAAGAAGCAACTTTATATGGCTGGGCTCGCAGTATTCTTACTTGGATCACTACTAGGTTCACTTTCTTGGAATTTACCCTCCTTAATTGCTTTTAGAGGTCTGCAAGGCATAGGTGGTGGCGTTATGATGCCGCTCTCTCTAGCCCTTATCTTTGAGGTATTTCCTCGTGATGAGAGAGGACTAGCCACAGGTGTTTGGGGAGTGGCCGCCATGATGGCCCCAACCATTGGTCCAACATTAGGCGGTGTCATTATTGAACTTGGATCATGGCCATGGCTGTTTTTATGTAATATTCCTACAGGTCTTTTAGGATTGATCTTTTCTTATATGTATCTTCAAAAGTCTGAAAAAATGTCAGGTATCCGTTTTGATAAATGGGGGTTCTTCACTGTAACGCTTGGTGTTGGCTCGATTTTACTAGCACTTGGGAGGGTATCTGAACTAGCGCATTTAACTGCTCCAGTGAATTTAGCTCTAGTCGTGTTAGGTGTTATTGCAATTTATTGCTTCGTGAAAATAGAAAATCGCACAGAGCAACCATTATTAGATTTATCTATTATGCGTGTGCCGGCATATGCGTATAGTGTGTGGATTGCGATGATTAGCTCAATCAGTTTATTCGGTGGTATATTTTTAATCCCCCTGCTTATTCAACACGTCTATGGCTATGGGGCGATAATGACAGGCGTGGTGTTTCTACCGGCTGCGCTCCTTACCGGGATATTTATGACAATTGGTGGAAAGCTCCTCGATCAGCACGGACCTGCTTTAGTTGTGACGCCGGGGCTTTGTATCGTGGCGATTGGAACAGCACTTCTCGGCTTTATTGATATGGAAACAGCCATCTGGGTTGTCTTCTTATTGAATGCTGTGAGAGGGATTGGCATGGGGTTAAGTACTATGCCTGCAACGACAGCAGGCATCAATGCGATCCCAGATAAGTTTGTTTCACGAGGTTCAGCGATGAATAATGTCTTACGTCAAATGAGCTCAGCATTAGGAATTGTCTTCGTGTCAATTTATTTTGAGGTTCGCAGAGGCCAAGTGATGACCGGCAATGGTGGAAGCATAGAAGAAGCGAGCTTAACAGCTATTACGGAAGGGTTTCTTATCATAGCTGTTTTAGCGGTACTTTCCGTTCCAGCTGGATTCTTACTAGGGCATGAGGTTAAAAAACAACGTAAAACAGAATTAGCGGAAACAGCCGAATGATGTGAAATTAGTCATTTATGAGAATAACGACAACTAACAACTTTTTTAAAGAGGGGCATGAGCGCTGTCGATTGGTGGAAACTAACAAGGCATTTATTTTGCCCTTCTTATCATCATCTATTGAGCAATGAACTAGAACAAGACTTTCTTACAGCAAAAAAGCAGCCATCTCGGCTGCTTTTTTATGACATTATTTTTTCTTACTATGTCTTTGCCGAGCGGCAATAGCGAACATGCGAAACGCTAGAAAGTAATCAAACGCTGCAAAAGCCATTAAGAGAATGGTGATGGCATCCCAACCAGGTGATGCTTGAGCTGTTTGAATAGCAATCAGCAAAAACAGCGTTCCTAGAAAAAAGTAAAGGTAGCCTGAAAATCTAGGAGATCTCATAATAAAAATCCTCTCATAATCGCTTGAACGATCTGTACGATTGCCGCATGTTGTTCAATAATCTCTTGCATCTCATCACCAAAAATGACTTGCACAATCATCACGAAGGAATTCACACCAACATGGGCTAAAATTGGCACGATAATACGCTTCGTTTTCCAATATAGATAAGCGAAGACAATCCCCATGGATGCATACACGAGTAAATGCTCAAATTCCATATGCACGACGGCAAAGATTAAGCCACTGGCAATAGCTGAAATCCAGAAGCCGAAACGCGGATACAGGCTCCCGAAAATGACTTTTCTAAACACGAGTTCTTCCATAATTGGAACGAAAACGGCCACGACAATAATCATGAGTGGAACAGCATTGGCTATATTAACGATTACTTGCGTGTTTTCAGAGCCTACTTCCACACCGAAAAGGTTCGTTTCAATTAAGGCTGCGATCGTTTGACCGGCGAAAGCCATAAAGATCCCTAAAATTGACCATAACACTGTTTCGCTAGCTGTCGCTCTATTTTCCATGAATTCTCTTTGAGGTTCCGCTTTTCGAGCGAGCAAGGCAATAATGATGAAGCCGATTGTAAAGCAGACAAACAGCGTCATCCCATACAACTCTGTTCCTCTAAAACCAGCCAGAGCTAAAAGTGGTATGAACACTACAGGGGACAGCTGTGTCAAAATAAAGACGATAATGATTAACCAATAATTTTTCTTCAACGTATATTCTCCTTTATACCTGTAATTCAATAAATGAAAAACGAATGTATCATTCCCCATCTTTCATACGGTGCTGATGAGCACTACATTCATGTATATGTATCACCTTATAGGCCATATAACTCCCTTATTGTATCATATCCAGGTGAAAAACCTGAAAGTAAACGCTGTAGCATAGGTATATTATGGAAGGTGGATGACTATTTTATCTGACATAACCATTCGTTGTTTTAATCTCAATAAAAGAGGGAATACTGTGAAGCGGCCTCAGATTTAACGTCGAAAAATGCGATAAAAAATTGCATTAAAATACTTGCAATCTGGGTGACAGTTGATTATTATAATAATTGTGTTAGCACTCAAAGCTACCGAGTGCTAATAAATAATAACTAACTATGCATACTTAGATGTGCACAAATATTAAAGGAGGGTGTTTTCCTTGTTAAAACCATTAGGTGATCGTATCGTAATTGAATTGGTGGAGCAGGAGGAAAAAACAGCGAGTGGAATCGTACTTCCAGACTCTGCGAAAGAAAAGCCTCAAGAAGGTAAAATTGTTGCAGTCGGTTCAGGTGAAGTAAAAGATAACGGTGAACGCGCGGCACTTGAAGTTAAAGAAGGCGACTCTGTTATTTTCTCAAAATACGCAGGTACTGAAGTGAAATATGAAGGCAAGGAATATTTGATCCTTCGTGAAAGTGACGTTCTTGCAATCATCGGCTAATAACCGAAGAGACGCCAATATCACAGCGACCGGATGGACCGGTCACCCTTTTTATAAATCGAAACTACATATTTAACAGGAGGTTGATTTAGCATGGCAAAAGAAATTAAATTCCGTGAAGATGCACGACGTTCAATGTTACGTGGTGTAGACCGTTTAGCTGATACTGTTAAAGTAACATTAGGACCAAAAGGACGTAACGTTGTTCTTGAGAAAAAATTTGGTGCACCACTAATCACAAATGACGGTGTGACAATCGCAAAGGAAATCGAACTTGAAGATAACTTCGAAAACATGGGTGCCCAGCTCGTATCAGAAGTTGCAAGTAAAACAAATGACATCGCTGGTGACGGTACGACAACTGCAACAGTTCTCGCTCAAGCGATGATCACTGAAGGACTGAAAAACGTTACTTCTGGTGCAAACCCAATGGTCATTCGTAAAGGGATCGAAAAAGCTACAACAGCAGCTGTAGAAGAGCTTAAGAAAATTTCTAAGCCAATCGAAAGCAAAGAATCTATTTCACAAGTAGCAGCGATCTCTGCCGCTGACGATGAAGTCGGTCAATTAATTGCAGAGGCAATGGAGCGCGTTGGAAACGACGGCGTTATTACGGTTGAAGAATCTAAAGGATTCTCTACTGAGCTTGAAGTCGTAGAAGGTATGCAGTTCGACCGTGGATACGCATCTCCATACATGGTAACAGACTCTGACAAAATGGAAGCAGTTCTTGAAGATCCATACATTTTAATTACTGACAAAAAAATCGGAAACATTCAAGAAGTATTACCTGTTCTTGAGCAAGTGGTACAACAAAGCAAGCCGATCCTTATTATCGCTGAAGATGTTGAAGGTGAAGCTCTTGCAACACTTGTTGTGAACAAACTTCGTGGTACTTTCAATGCAGTTGCTGTTAAAGCACCTGGATTTGGTGACCGTCGTAAAGCAATGCTTGAAGACATCGGAACACTAACTGGCGGTGAAGTAATTACTGAAGATTTAGGCTTAGACCTTAAATCTGCAAGCATCACTCAGCTAGGCCGTGCGTCTAAAGTTGTTGTGACAAAAGACAACACAACGATCGTTGACGGAAACGGAGATGCAGCTGAAATCTCTAACCGTGTTAACCAAATCAAAGCGCAAATCGAAGAAACAACTTCTGATTTCGATAAAGAAAAACTTCAAGAGCGCCTAGCTAAACTAGCTGGCGGTGTAGCTGTCGTAAAAGTTGGTGCAGCTACTGAAACTGAAATGAAAGAGCGTAAACTTCGTATCGAAGACGCCCTTAACTCAACTCGTGCAGCGGTTGAAGAAGGTATCGTTGCTGGTGGTGGTACGGCCCTCGTTAACGTCCTTGACGCTGTCCGCAGCATTAAAGTTGAAGGTGACGAAGCAACAGGTGTTAACATCGTTCTTCGTGCCCTCGAAGAGCCAGTTCGTCAAATCTCTGAAAACGCTGGACTTGAAGGCTCTATCATCGTTGAGCGCCTAAAAGGTGAAAAAATCGGCATCGGCTTTAACGCAGCTACTGGCGAATACGTTGATATGGTTGAAGCAGGAATCGTTGACCCAACGAAAGTAACACGCTCTGCCCTTCAAAATGCAAGCTCTGTATCCGCTATGTTCCTAACAACAGAAGCTGTTGTTGCTGACCTTCCAGAAGAAGATGGCGGCGCCGGCGGCGGAATGCCTGACATGGGCGGCATGGGAGGCATGGGTGGAATGGGCGGCATGATGTAATATATCTCTCTAAAACGTTGTTATAACAGCGTTTGTGAGAAGGATCATGCCTAATTTCCTACTTAATGTCACGGGAATATCACAATAATTAAATTTGAATGCTTGAAAGGGCGTTTTCGTAAAGTGATCTCACTTTTGCGGAAGCGTCCTTTTTCATTTTTATTTATGCTCTCTTATATCATTAAGGATAGCGAGGTCGTTCGTACTTTTTAACGATAAACCAACTTACAAGTAGATAGGATTGCAGGCAAACCGACGTTTTAGGTGTTGTTTAAGAAATAAAAAGAGCAGGGGTTTTATTGGCCCCCGCTCTTTTTATCATGAGTGTCTTATACTAAACCAACTTTGAAAGGTATTTAACTAATCAAGATTTGTTTGAAAATTAGGATTAATTTCTATTGATACAAATTATCATGATCACAAAAAGAAAATCAGTATAAATTAAATGTTTTTCGCATAAACTTTCGGATTTAAAAACCCTTGTACCACAAATTTAATCCATGTGCTCCTCAGCAATTTGTATACTTCTCTTTAAGTTTAAGTCTGGGTATCTTTGATTTAAGGAATATAGTAATTCAATATACTTTTTACTTTGCAAATTATATGCCACTTCTTCAAAAATCTCACTTAAAAATGAAAGTTCTGTTTTTGTACAAACCTGTAAGAAATTCAGAGTCAAGTTTTCATCTTCACTTAGTAAATCAATTAACTCTTCCCATTTTTGCTCAATTCTTGGATCATTATCATCTAGTAATGCTCGTGCACCTAGAACTGTTCTAACTTTTTCCTCAAACATTGTTAATACCTCCCTTTATTACTAAGGTTGCATACTATAATGATAGAAAGTAATGATAATAGTTTTGAACTTTATTATCCAATGAAAAATAGTCATTTATCTGCTAGTGTAGAGAATAAATCAATAACACTAAAATGGTATAATATTCCAACAGAGCGTGAAAGTCATAATTGCTATAACATGCCAATATTTATTACTGAAAATGGCATGGGGGCTTTTAATAAGCATGAAGTAGGGGATAGATGTGATAAATGATGAAGGAACACATTAAATAAGTAAGGCTTTCTCTTAGTTACTGAAACGAGTTCACTTCTAATAGTGTCACAGGAATATATCTCCCATATGAAAAGTGAAAAAATTGAGAAAATATGAAGAAAAAAAGATCACTGTATGGAGATTTTCTGATATATTTAGTGTATTAGTGAATTGTTGAACAAAAGTGTTAGGTTATGTCGAAATATGAAAGGTTGAAAATAGTAAGTAGAACTTTGTAGAATGATGAAGTTTTAAAATATTAAGTGAGTCAAATGAAATGTCACTAAAAAGGAGTTGAATTATTATATGATGCTACTAGCTCAATTTATTATGCTGGCAACACTAATATTGATGATTTCAGGTAAGACCCCTCTTTATATGACGGCCATAATCGGATCGACTTTGGCTGCAATCGGGGCAGGTTTTCCATTATCAGGAGATGAGGAAGTAACTGTTTTAAGCTTGGTTAATGGCAGCCTTCACCCAGTCATTGCGGACATGGCGGGCGTGTTATTATTCATCGGTGTTATGGAAAAAACAGGTTTTCTAAATGCGATTATCAGAAAAATTATCTTGGTTGGCAGCAAAATTGGCGGAGGACCAGGAATAGCTGGAGCAGGAAGTGCGGCAGCAGGTGTAATTGGCGGACTAACAGGCTTTACTCAACCTGCTATCACAGCTGTTATTACAGGCCCTTCAGCTATAAAATTAGGGGTCAATCCAAACAAAGTTGCCGGTATTCAAGCTCACGCAGGCCACTTAGGTAATTTTGGAGGATTCACACATCCAACACTATTAGCAGTCATTGCAACAGCAGGTATTACTTTTGGCTGGATTAATCTAATTGGGGCATTTGTCGCTTTGTCGATTATTGGAATAAGTTATCTCCGATTAAAAAGAGAAGAGAAAAGAAATGATATCAAACTTACGGAACAAGAAGTAAATAGTATTTTAAAAGATTTAGAAGAAATAGATAATGAGAAAAGTTTCATTTTAGCTATTATCCCATTCATCATATTGGTCATCGGTTTTTCTGTTGGATATCCAGTCTTTATCGTAGGTGTGGCTTCCTCAATTCTCGTTGCTATTTTTGCTAAAGTATCTTTAAAGAAAGCGGAAGAAATGATGCTTGAAGGTGTCAAACGAGTTGCCATTCCATTGATTGCAACATTAGGTTTTCTCTTTATGTCATCCGTCATTCAACATGTGGGAATTGTCGATATTATGGCTGATTGGTTCGATCCATTACTTGCATACTCACCTGTGTTAGTTATGCTGGCGGTCTCTGCTTTGGCTGGACTTGTGACGCAGTCCAATGCAGCATCAGCAGCGATTGTTATTCCATTTCTGACCATTGTACTTCAGTATGATGTGTCCCCATTAGCAGCCGCAGCAGCTGGTGCCGGAGGGTGTGCAATTATGCAATATTACCTCACTGGTGGCCCTGTGGCTGCCCTAGCAACTACTGTTCCAGTAGTGCCAGGGTCGGAACTAAAGTTAGCGAATAAATTCCAAAGACCATCTATACTTGGTGGTTTGGCCGTCTTGTTCTTCATAGTTTTAATTATTGGCTGATAAAGTAAACCTTCAATCAGTGGGCGTTTTTGTTTTTCTCCCAGTGATTGAAGGTTTGTTTTTTAGAATTAAACATGGAATTGTTATGGGTGTAACGTTAGTTAATTAATGTGTCAAGTTGTAGTACATAAAATATCACTTGGTGAATTTGAGTTTTAGGTTCAGCGGATATAACAGAGTCAGTATATAAACGTTTGATTCTATTAGAGAATTGCGCCTTTGAAATAAGCGCGAGCTATTTCCTTCTAATATGGAGCTATCTTATACTTTGTATTTCGTGACAACGCAAAATACAAATACTTATAATAACCATTAGAGTGTAATTGACTTGTTTACTTGCTATAGTTAGAGAGGGGAACCTATTGATGGATGAAATGAAAGATGTACGTTAGAATCTCAAAAAGAGGTGAATAACGAGCTAGAAAGAGCAGGAGTGATTCAATTTTTCCAAATGACATTTGAACTAGCTTGGAAAACATATAGGGCAATTAATTAATACATCATTTAGATGTCATCCTACATATCCACGAGTACACTCGTGGATTGAAAAAATAGTTTCCCAATCCCTCTCAAAATCATAATCGCATACTAAATACTCTCCTTAGTAAAACAAACCTTCAATGAAGTAGAGTTTTCGTTCTTTTCCTAATGATTGGACGTTTAGTAATCAGGACAGTAGTGTCCGTTAGCTCTTACCTTAAGAGATTTAGCAAACCCCTCTCTATTTTGATTATCTGTGATAAGCGAAAAAATAGCTAGAGAAAGAGCACACATGTGGATGAATGGCTTGATGAAGCCCCATGCTGTGCTTTTTTCAAGGCTTCTTTTCATAACTTAGGAGGTTATGGATATGGTACAAGTAAAAAGTATAGCGTGGAAAAGGATATAAAAATTGATTACGAAAGTGACTATGGGATTCAAACACTAAGAGCCGTAGAAAATGTACCGATTAGCGCATTGATAAGGAGCTGATTCGTAAAGATCACTCTTGCCTCTGAGGCCACAGTTGAATGAACCTGTTCGCATATCCAGTTTTCTAGACTCTACCAAACTGATGCAGTTTGATGAATGGTGTCTGGGGAGCTGTATTGTTTTGGGAAACAAATCTGTGCGATGCAGTAGATACATATACATTCAAAAACTAGATCTATTCTCCAGCACTATAAAAGGCCATAACTCAATTTAATGTAAATAATATAGATTTATTGTAAAAATCATATTACTTTCTATAGAGCATTGACTTGATTTTTAATTCCAACAATGATTGATAAAGAGAGCTTTCTTGTTTAACGGGCGTTAAAATGTAAGCGCTTTTATTTTTGTGTGGGGTTAACTTAAGGAGGTGAATGAAGGTTAGAAGGCTGATACGTCAAACTTATTTTTATTAAATCTAGGAGGGATATTATGAGACTGAAAGGTTATTTTTTATTAACTTCACTTATAATTTTGTTTTCTTTCTTACTTCCAGAAGACACATTAGCTCAACCTGAATCTTCTTACTGGTACCCGGACCAGTTATTAGAGTGGAGTCCGGAGGCCGATCCCCATTCTAAATACAATCGTAGTACGGTCCCGCTAGCTGAGAGAGAAGTGTTGTTTTCTGTTAATGAAACACAGCAAACAGATGCAAAGCTAGTAGCACTGTCTGCACTAAATCCTAATACGAGTGGCGTTCCTTCGCAAGGGGATAATAAATTTTTTGCTAACACGTTCAGTTACTGGCAGTACGTTGATTTAATGGTCTATTGGGCAGGCTCCGCAGGAGAGGGAATTATTACGCCCCCAAGTGCAGATGTTATTGATGCCTCCCACCGAAATGGGGTACCAATTTTGGGAAACGTCTTTTTTCCACCACGCGTATACGGTGGACAAGAGGAATGGGTGGAGCAAATGTTGGTTCAACGAGATGATGGCTCATTCCCTGCTGCGGATAAATTGTTGGAAGTAGCGGATTACTATGGATTTGATGGATGGTTTATCAATCAGGAAACAGAAGGTGGAACTCCCGAGACAGCAGTGAAGATGCAAGAATTTCTCATTTATTTACAAAAAAACAAACCAGAAGAAATGCATGTTATGTGGTATGATTCGATGATTTCCTCTGGGGAAATTCGCTGGCAAAACTATTTAAACGACAATAACAAAATGTTTTTACAAGAGGGAGATACTAAAGTTGCGGATAGTATGTTCCTAAATTTCTGGTGGTGGAATAGCAGTCAGAAGAGTTCTCACGATAAGGCTTTGGAATTGGGGCGAAATCCATATGACTTGTACTCAGGTATTGATGTAGAGGGGGATGGGCCGAATACGTATGTAAACTGGGCTAACCTATTTCCAGAGGGGGACTCAGCTTATACATCATTAGGAATATACAGACCAGACTGGGCATTTAAAGCAGCAGGTAACATACAAGAATTCTATGTGAAGGAACAGGCGTTTTGGGTAGGACAAGTAGGTGATCCTACGAAAACTGAGGACAATCCAGATAGTTGGAAAGGAATGGCCCATTATTTCACTGAAACGACGGCTATTCACGAAAAGCCGTTTGTGACACATTTTAATACAGGGAGTGGGCAATTTTTTGCTGTAGAAGGAGCAGTGAAATCAGATCAATCGTGGAATAATCGAAGCTTACAGGATGTTCTTCCCACATGGCGTTGGATTCGCGAAAGTGATGGTGAAGCAATGTCAGTCGATTTTGATTGGGAAGAAGCTTATTTCGGGGGAAGTTCCTTAAAAGTGTATGGAGAGTTATCGCCTGAAAATGCAACTCATATAAAATTATATAAAATGAATTTAGAAGTTGATAAAGATACTGAGATTTTAATTACCTATAAAGCTTCAACTAAGAAACCAAATATGAAAGTAGGGATAAGTCTTGAGGGAGAGGAGGATAAGTTTGAATTCTTCGATCTTCGTAAGAAAAGCCATAATGACTGGGTGACAGAACGGATTAAATTAAAGAAATTTGATGGGGAGACGATTGCTAGCTTATCCTTATTTTTCGATAGTGCCGACGTAATCTTAGACTATCAGCTTAATGTTGGAGAACTAAAGGTGACTAGTAAAAATCAAGAGAAGATCGTCCCTGCACCCCCAAAAAATTTTGATGTAAGCACAACGTTTACTGAAGGGCTATATGCAGACATTGCTTTGTCTTGGGAAGGTGGTGGAGAAGTACGTCATTATGAAGTTTACCGATATTTGGAGAATGGTGAAAAAGTGTTTTTAGGGGCAACTCCTAATAATGTGCTATTTGTTCCGGACTTAAGAAGAGATGGAAATGAAACTTCAACGGGCATTGAAGTAGTTGCTGTCAGCAAAGATTTCACTAGAAGTGCAGGAATAACTGAGGTATATGAATGGCCGGCGTTCCCAAAACCAAAGGCTGATTTTACGGTGAGTCGAACTTTTGTCGCACCTGGCGATGAAATTCAATTCTTTAATCAATCATCAGAAGCTACAGAGGAAGTAGAGTGGTTCTTTGAAGGAGCAACACCTTCCACAAGTGAGGAATTGAATCCAACGGTCATTTATGAAGAGGAGGGAACGTACAGCGTTCGCTTATATGCAAGAAATAGTGAAGGAGAAGATACAATTTTAAAGGAAAACTTTATCACTATTTCAGAGGATGCCGGTGATGTTAGAAATCTCTCTTTGCATCAGGAGGCTACAGCAAGTGGGCAATGTGCTCCAAATGAGGGTCCAAGTTACGCGGTAGATGGAAAAGTTTCGGGCAACAGTAAATGGTGTGCGATAGGCCTGAATCATTGGCTCATGGTGGATCTTGGTGATGTTTATCAGTTATCACAATTTGTCATTAAGCATGCTGAAGCTGGAGGAGAACCTGCCGCATTCAATACTAAAGCATTTACGATCGAAACGAGTGTAGATGGAGAGGTTTGGGAAGATACAGTATCTGTAACAAACAATATATCAGGGGTGAGCGAACATTCGGTTCCATTAACGAAAGCTAGATATGTCCGCCTAACGGTTCACCAACCGACACAAGGTGGCGATCAGGCAGCAAGAATATATGAGTTTGAAACATATGGCTTTTAGCTAAGATCCCCGTCAAAATGTTTAATAATCACCAACTAGAAATAATTTAATGTCTATTTTAAAGTTTTTCTGCGTTTATTAAAGGACTTAGATGAAATATATTCAAAGTCCTTTTTTTTCTTTATATGATAAGTGTGTAAGCGATTTCTTTTGAGGGAGGGGTTAATGATAAATGAACAATAGATTTCCAGAGGGCTTTTTGTGGGGGGCAGCTGCCTCGAGTCCACAATTAGAAGGTGAAGGAAGTAGACATGGAAAAGGGAAAACAGTTTGGGATTACTGGTTTGAGGTGGAGCCTGAAAGATTCTATCAACGGATTGGACCAGACACGACTTCAAGCTTTTACAACCAATATAAAGAAGATATTTTATCGATGAAAGCCATCGGCTTTAATTCATTTCGAACGTCGATCTCATGGGCGAGGTTACTGCCGAATGGTACAACAATCAACCCCGCAGCGGTAACTTTTTATCGGGATGTATTCAGTAGATTAAGAGATAACGGGATCAAGCCTATCATCAATTTATATCACTTCGATATGCCGTATCGCCTGCATTTGAAAGGAGGGTGGGAAAATAAGGGGATCGTAGATGACTTTACACATTACGCCAAAGTGGCATTTGAAACGTTCGGCGATCTGGTAGATACATGGACAACTTTTAATGAACCGATTGTACCGGTTGAAATGGGTTACTTAAATGATAAGCACCTTCCTGGTGTTTATGATATAAAGCGGGCAGTTCATGCCGCCTATTTCACCTTACTAGCCCATGTGAAGGCAGTCAGTGCTTTTCGAAAGTCTGGTCTTAGTGGTGAGATAGGAATCATTTTAAATTTAACACCAAGTTATTCAAAGAGTGATCAGCCCGAGGACAAGAAAGCTGCGAAATGGGCCGATATCCTCTTTAATCGAAGCTTCTTGGATCCGGTGGTGTTAGGGCGATACCCATTGGAAATGACAGAGTTTTTAGAGAAGGAAGCAATTGATGATCCCTATACAGATGAGGATTTAGATGTGATTAAGGGCAATACTATTGATTTTTTAGGAGTGAATTATTACCAGCCCAGGCGAGTGCAGGCTGGGAAGGATAAAGGAACAGAGAGCGGATTAGACAAGTATTTTAAGCCATATCAATGGCCGGAGGCAAAGATCAATCCCCATCGGGGCTGGGAGATCTATGAGAAGGGATTGTATGATATTGCATTAAACATTCGAGATAACTACAGGAATATTCCATGGTATGTAGCTGAAAATGGTATTGGGGTGGAAGGTGAAGAGGCATTTTTGGACGAAGTAGGGGAAGTCCAGGATGACTATCGTATAACCTTCATGGAAGATCATCTCCGTTGGCTTCAGAAAGGGATAGTAGAAGGTTCCAACTGTTTTGGTTACCATGTATGGACATTTCTCGATAATTGGTCTTGGCTTAATGAATATAAGAATAGGTATGGATTGCTTCGACTCGATTTAGAGACACAAACTCGAAAAAAGAAAAAGAGTGCTTATTGGTTTAAACAAGTAGCAGAAAAAAATCAGCTTCCTGAAAAGTGGTGAGAGATATGATCGGCTTATTGACAGTAGACATCGGTGGTACGTTTACAAAAATTGGTTTCGTTTCGATGGATGGGGAGTTAACGGATAGACAAGAGTACCCCACTCCCGAAACATTAAGTCAATTTCACTCCATGGTAGATTCTTATTTCACCCACCAAAAAAAACGTTCAACAATTCAGGGGATAGCCATCAGCAGTCCAGGAAGTGTATCAGAATCAGGAGAGATAGACGGACACAGTGCCGTTTCTTTCTTGCATGAGGGGAATTTTCGGGAGAGGGTAGAGGACTATTTTCAGCTCCCTACCACAGTAGAAAATGATTCAAATTGTGTCGCGCTTGGGGAGATGTGGAATGGGGCAGCGAAAAGGGTGAGCACCTTTGTCTGTATCGTTTGTGGGACGGGAATTGGAGGGAGCATTGTCATTAATGGAAAACTTCATAAAGGAGCCAATTTACATGGCGGAGAATTTGGATATGTTCCTGTTTCGAACACTAGTGAGAAATTCCACACTTGGAGTGAGATCGGCTCAGCTTCTGCTCTTACGAGAAGATTAAGACAGACAGCTCCCTACTATGAGAATTGGACGGGACCGCTTGTATTTGAACATGCTGAAGATCATGAACAGGCGAAGGAATCAATCAATATCTTTTTTCGAACATTGGCTACTGGGGTGTTTACGATTCAGTATATGATTGATCCGGATGAAATAATCATCGGGGGTGGAATTACCCGCCAAGCATGTTTTATGGGGGAGTTAACTGCCCACCTTGATGTTTTGTTTGATGCAAAGCCATTTGCAAAAGTACGGCCGAAAGTGACACTTTGTCATCACTTGGATAAAGCACAGTTATTTGGCGCTGCGTATGTTTGGATGGAGAAGTACGGAAGAGGTGATCGAGATGTTTAATCATATAGGAAGTTTCTTCACCGAAGCTAGTTTTTGGATATGGAGAATGATGCAATTAAATTGGCTATGGTTAAGTCATATTTTACTAGGTGGTGTTGTGTTAGGAGTGTTCCCGGCAACTGCGGCTATGTTTGCTATAACAAGAAAATGGCTCCAGGGAGAACTGGACCAGCCAATGTATAGAGAATACCATCAGTATTATCGACAAAATTTCTGGAAGGTCAATGGATTAGGATGGGTTTATTTAGTAATAGGAACATTTCTTCTGTATGACCTTTATCTGGTGACTCAAATCAACGGCATGTTTGCTTTATTGAGCAGTATGTTACTAATAATATTGTCACTGGTTTATTTGTTCTCTTTCTTTTACTTGTTTTCTTACTACGTTCATTTTAACCAAACATTTAAAAACTATTTAATACAACCATTTATCATCACACTACTAAGCTTTAAGCAAAATATACTAATTGCCATCGGTTTAACTTTAGTAGGTTATTTAATCTATCACATACCAGGGTTAATCCTGTTTACTCTTGGAGTCATGCCATCCTATTGGGTGATGAAAGTCTCTTTAAATCGTTTTCGTGAGATACAGAATCAACCTGAATCTATTGTTGGAGGGACGACATGATGCAAAAGAAAACAGCTCATATTATATCCCACTCCCATTGGGACCGGGAATGGTACATGTCATTAGAAGAACACAGGTATTATTTAATAAAGTTATTTGATGATCTGTTGGAGAAATTAGGAGAAGATGCTAACTTCCACAGCTTTCATTTAGATGGTCAGACGATCATGGTGGATGATTATCTCGAAGTCCGTCCTGAGAAAGAAGTGGAAGTGAAAAAATATATCCGGGAAGGAAGATTAATTATTGGTCCTTGGTATATTTTGCAGGACGCATTTTTAACAAGTTCAGAAGCGAATGTAAGGAACCTTCTTTATGGGATGAAAACAACGAAGGCTTTTGGACAAGAGGGGAATCTTGGTTACTATCCTGACACGTTTGGAATATATGGCCAAGCACCTCAATTATTGAAGCAGGCAAAAATCGATGTTGCAGCCTTTGGAAGAGGAGTGACACCGACTGGATTTAATAACCAGGTATTTCATCAAGACAGTTATTCCTCACCGTATTCTGAATTAAACTGGGAGTCTCCTGATGGTTCCTCTATACTGGGGGTATTATTTGCTAACTGGTATTCCAATGGAAATGAGATTCCGGTGGAGACAGAAAAGGCAAAAAAATATTGGAAGAAAAAGTTGAAGGAATCGGAAAAATTCGCTTCTACTTCGAAACTCCTTTATATGAATGGGTGTGACCACCAGCCTCTGCAGAAAAATGTCACCGATGCGATTAAAGTGGCAAAAGAGCTTTTTCCAGAAGTAGAATTTAAACATTCCAGTTTTCAACAGTATATCGAGGAATTAAAGGAGGAACTTCCGGAGAGTCTGCAAACAATACGGGGAGAATTGCGCAATCAAAAAACAGATGGATGGTCAACCCTTGTAAATACAGCGTCATCAAGAATTTACTTGAAGCAGGCTAATGACCGCTGTCAAACATTACTGGAACGGGTGTTGGAGCCATTAGGGTTGCTCATTTCTGATAAGAAATTTCATCAAGACTTCACAGAATATTACTGGAAACTGTTGATGGAGAATCACCCACATGACAGTATTTGTGGCTGTAGTGTTGACTCTGTGCATCGCGAAATGATTACTAGATTTAGCAAGGTAGAAAAAGGAGCTTTAAAGTTCGTGGAGGAGGAAGCTAGGGGAATGTCCACGGCCATTGATACGATCCATGAAAAGGAGGGCGCGATTCCGTTAGTAGTCTTCCAAACGTTCGGAATAGCAAGGACAGAAGTGATCAAGAAGAAGGTCGCAGTTAATAAAATATACTTTGACGAAATTAATTTTAAGGATATACCTGGGAAACTTAAGTGCGAAATACTACCTTCCTATATATTGGAACGAGCAGATCATTCGACAGTACCGGTTACGGTAAAAGATTTAGGGGTGAATTTTGGTTATGACCTTCCCCATGATAGGTTCAGAAGACCTTATTACGCTCGAGAAATAGAAGTTACCTTCTTATACCACTCATCCAATACGGTGGGGTATGAAAGATGTTTCCTTGTTCCAATTGAGCAAGGTAACAAGGAAGAAGAGGAAGCTTTCATTTGGAAGGAGGACGAAACTAAATTAGAAAATGAAAATATCTTCGTTAAGTTTCATGACAATGGCTCTTATACGTTAGTGGATAAACGATCTGGGCTGGAATATAACCAGCTTGGAATATTGGAGGATACTGGGGATATCGGTAATGAGTACATGTTTAAAGCTTCAGGTGATGATACCCGTGTTACAACAGAGAATAGTCATGTCACGATGAACGTGCTTGAAAACACGAGAGATATCGCTTCAATTGAAGTAACATCTTCCCTTTCTGTTCCTAAGGAGGCTGACGAGCGCTTAAACCTTGAAAAAGAAAACCTTGTTTGGCATTCAGATCGGAAAGCTGGTAGAAGTGAAGAGATGGAACAACTAATAGTGAAATCCGTTATGACCCTAGAGAGGAAAGGGGAAGGATTGAAAGTAAAAATGACCATGAATAATCGTGCGAAAGATCATCGTGTTCGTGTTCTATTCCCAATTGGTAGGAGTTGCTCTAACCATTATGCAGATAGCATTTATGAACTAGCGATACGTCCAAATAAGCCTGAAAGTCAGTGGCTTAATCCTTCTTTCGACCACCATATGCAGCGGCTTGTCAGCTTGAATAATTCAGAAAAAGGGTTAACTGTTGCTGGAAAAGGACTTCATGAATATGAAATTAAGGATGATAACACGATCGCCCTGACAGTATTAAGGTCAGTTGGTGAACTGGGAGACTGGGGCGTCTTTGATACCCCAGAAGCACAATGCCTTGGAGAGAATGAGGCTGAATATATGGTGATTCCCCATCAAAAAGACATTCTCTCATCTGGAGCCTATTTAACAGCCTATCATTATCCATTAACATCAATTGTCATACAAACAAATCAAAAGAAAGGAAACGCCTCAAAAGTGAAAGAACTGTTCACATGGGAAGGCGACAAACTTGTTATGACAGCTTGCAAACCATCCCTTGATGGCGAAAGTATGGTGATGCGCTGGTTTAATCCTGGGAGTGAAACAGAACAACTCTTCCTAAAAGCGGAAGATGACAACTGTATTTATCGATCGACTATTTTAGAAGAAAAGCTAGATTTAGTTGGGGAAGGTACAGCTAACATCAAGGTGAAACCATATGAAATAGTAACGCTTTTAATAGAAGCGTAACGGATTAATTTTTTAATAAACTAACAAGGGGAATATGAGATGACAACGGAGTACAAAAAAATTCCAGCATCCTTAAAAAGGGTTATAAATCGAGTAAAGGATATGTATCCGAATGACAAAGAAATACAAAAACTGTTTGAAAATTGCTTTATTAACACCTATGAAACCACTTTAAAGGAAGATGAAGCGGGAACATTTGTCATTACTGGTGATATCCCAGCAATGTGGTTAAGGGATTCCTCTGCCCAAGTACGCCCTTATTTAACTGTCGCATCGGAAGATCGAGAAATTGCTTCCATGCTCAAGCAAGTGATTGAGCGGCAATGGGCGTATATCCTTCATGATCCTTATGCCAATGCGTTTAATCGAACGGCAGATAATAAGGGGCATCATCAGGACAGAACAAAAATGAGCCCTTGGATATGGGAGCGGAAATATGAAGTGGATTCCTTATGCTATCCGATCCAATTGGCGTATTTATATTGGAAGGCAACGAGAGACAATTCGATTTTAAACCCGACTTTGAAGAAAGTCGTGGAAGCAATTTATGAGGTTTGGAAGGTGGAACAGAATCATGAGGAGAATTCCCCTTATCTGTTTGAACGGGATGATTGCCGCGTTTCAGATACCCTACTTCGAAATGGCAAAGGTGGATATTCTGTCAAAACGGGGATGACATGGTCTGGATTCCGCCCCAGTGATGATGCGTGTCTATATGGTTACTTGATTCCTGCCAATATGTTTGCGGTAGTAGTACTAGATTACGCGAGAGAGATGCTAACTGTGATGAAAGAGACAGAACTAGCTGAAAAAGTCACGAAACTTTCCCGGGAGATAAAAGCAGGTATTGAAACATACGGGAAAGTTGATCACCCTGTATTTGGAGAAATTTATGTGTATGAAACAGATGGAGACGGACATGTCAATCTGATGGATGATGCAAATGTTCCAAGCTTACTTTCCATGCCTTATCTTGGATATGTTGCACCGACGGATCAAACCTACTTAAATACGAGAGAGTTTATTCTAAGTCGGCATAATCCTTATTACTATGAGGGGGGAAAAGCATCTGGAATAGGAAGTCCTCATACCCCAGATCATTATGTATGGCATATTGCTTTAGCAATTCAAGGAATGACTGCCGTTGAAAGAGGAGAAAAGGATCGTATTTTAGCTACGTTTAAAAACACTCATGGGTCTACTTATTATATGCATGAAGGATTTGATGCGGACAGACCAGAGAACTATACTCGTTCGTGGTTTGCCTGGGCTAATTCCATGTTCAGTGAATTTATTTTAAGCGAGATGGGGATCTATGTCCCCGGAAGTCCTTTAGAACGTCAAAAAGGTAAGGAGCTAGATAACCGTGTTCTATAAGTTCGAAAAGCTGCAAAATCGTGTAAACGAATTGGACCGCTACCGCTACCGTGAATCAAAGAACATTGACTTCTTCCGCGTGTATGAGCCGGAGACAGGGAAGGAGACAATTCTTCCTAACTCTTACACAGATAAAAAAATGAAAGTGAACGACTGCTGGCGTGGAAGGGATACGTATATTTGGCTAAACAAGACATTGAAGATACCGGCAGCCTGGTCAGGCAAAAAGGTAGTCGTATATCTTGATTTAGGACGGACAGGAGGAGGGAATAACTCTGGGTTTGAATCCCTTATTTATGTGAATAAAGTACCATTTCAAGGAGTGGATTCCAATCATCAAGAAGTGATTTTACCAGCTGATGCTGAGGAAAAAACAGTAGAACTTGACATTATGATGTGGTCTGGCTTGGAAGGTGGGGGTCACCCGCAAGAGCAATATTACCGTTTGAAAGAGGCGTGGTATGGCTTTTTGGATGAAGAGGTAGATGAATTGTACTATAAATCCAAAGCCATCGTTGATACTCTTAGGAGTCAAGATACGAATGACCCGGCATACGCTTCTTTACTTGCAAGTCTGGACACTGCTTTTAAAAAAGTGGATTGGTCGTACCCTGGAAGCGATCAATTTTATACCTCCCTTGAGCAGACGTTAGCCTTACTTAACAAAAGAATGGGAGAAATTGAAAAACACGATAATGTTACTATTCATACGATCGGTCACTCTCATATTGACCTTGCCTGGCTGTGGCGAACAAAGCACACGAAAGAAAAGGCAAAACGAACATTTTCAACTGTTTTGAGATTAATGGAGCTGTATCCAGATTATACGTATTTACAAAGCCAGCCACAATTGTACGAATGGCTCAAGGAAGAGGAACCAGAGCTGTTTGAAGCGATTAAGGAAAAAGTAAAGGACGGCCAATGGGAAGTGGAAGGCTGCATGTGGGTAGAAGCTGATTGTAATATTCCGTCAGGGGAATCATTCGTCCGCCAACTACTCTATGGTAAGAACTTCTTTAAGAAAGAGTTTGGAAAAATAAATAAAATCCTTTGGCTACCAGATGTGTTTGGTTATAGTTGGTCATTACCTCAAATTTTGAAGAAATCTGGCATTGATACGTTTATGACAACGAAAATTAGCTGGAATCAGTATAACCGCATGCCTCATGATACGTTTTATTGGCGGGGGATCGACGGGACGGAAATATTAACTCATTTTATTACAACACCAGAACCAGGAAGAGCGGAGGACTCTTGGTTTTATACTTACAATGGTCTCATCACTGCTCAAACAGTGAAGGGGATCTGGAAAAACTACCGTGATAAGGAGATTAACCAAGATCTGCTTTTAGCCTATGGGTATGGGGATGGAGGAGGAGGAGTCAATCGAGAGATGCTGGAGTTGAAGAGGCAGTATAATGAGATGCCTAGTCTGCCAAAGATCACTGCAACGAAAGTAGGAGATTACTTTGAGAAACTGCATGATAATGTAAAGAACACTGATCAGTATGTTCACACATGGGACGGCGAGCTGTATTTGGAGTATCATCGTGGAACTTATACGAGCCAAGCAAAAATGAAAGAAATGAACCGAAAATTAGAGAATGCCTTAAGAAAAACAGAAATCCTATCCACATGGAACAGCCTTGAAAATGGTTGGAACCACTATCCTAGCATTGCCTTAGAAAAAGTATGGAAAATGGTGCTCTTAAACCAATTCCACGATATTATTCCTGGCTCCTCCATTACTGAGGTGTATGAAGATTCCTATAAAGACTATAACGAAGTTGCTAGAATAAATAAGGGAATTGTTGAATCCCAGCAACAGGAAATAGTGCATGAAGCAAAGAATAACTTAACTTTCTCACATTTTCATCAATATCATAACCCAATTCTTGTAACAGTACCGAATGGCTACGAGAAACATAGGTTCGAAGTGGAAGGAACTAACCTAGTAAGTCAGGTAACAGCTAATGGAGAGTCCCTGCTATTAATTGAGAAGAGTAAACCTTTCGCCTTCCAGGAGATTCGTGTAAATAGAATAGAAAAGGAACAGATGAATTCAGTGCTCAGCCATGTCTCTCTGGAAGAACGGACATGGGACACCCCTTATTACAAGATTCGGTGGAATGCTAACGGTCAGTTTACTAGTATTTTTGATAAGAGTTCCAACCGAGAATTAATTGAGGCCGGAAAAACAGGAAATACCTTAAAATTATATGAAGATAAGCCTTTGGCACATGATGCTTGGGATATCGATTTATATTATCAGGAGAAATATTCTACTATTGAAACATTCAAAGGGTGTAGAATAATAGATAATGGGCCGTTGAGGACAACACTTCATTTTAATTGGAAACAAGGAAATTTAGAAATTAGCCAACATATTCATTGCTATCATCATACTAAAAGAATCGATTTTGAAACGGAAGTGGATTGGTCTTTGCGCCAAAACTTATTAAAAGTAGAATTCCCAATTGCAGTACGTACGACAGAAGCAATCTATGACATTCAGTTTGGAAATGTGAAGCGCCCAACCCATTGGAATACATCATGGGACATGGCGAGATTTGAAACTGTTGGGCATAAGTGGGCAGCCCTCGCAGAACCGAATTATGGCGTCAGTTTACTGAATGATAGCAAGTATGGGTACGCCATTAAAGATAATGTTATCGCTCTTTCCTTATTAAAAGGTGCGATCCATCCAGACCCTAAAGCAGATGAGGGGATTCACCAGTTCACCTACTCCCTTTATCCATTCGCAGGTGTTACACATAAGCATGACGTAGAGCGGGAAGCAACCTATTTAAACAACAAACTGGTGGCTACTCCTGGTGCGGTTTCAGTGCCGTTTACCGCGTCATTTCTCACGGTTTCAAGTGACCAGGTAATTATTGATGCAGTAAAGAAAGCTGAAGACAGTGATCACTTAATAGTAAGACTTCATGAAATGGAAGGAACACAGGTACAGGTTCAGTTGGGGAGTTATTATAATGTGAAACAATGGCGTGAAGTAACGTTAATAGAGGAGGAGTATTCATCTCCTCAGGGGGAGTTCACTAATGCCCCTATAAAATTAAACTTTACCCCCTATGAAATAAAAACAGTGGAAATAGTAATCTGAAAACTTGAAAAAGAGACTAGTATCTAGTCTCTTTTCCCTGTTCGTTCACAAGTTAGGAGAAGAAAGTATGAAAACATTAAGTTTTTTTCGAAGAATAAGCGGAAAATTATTTCACCGAGTGTTTTTTACCTACTCCACGATTATAATTTTAACAATGTCCAGCTTATTTTTATTTCTCTCCAATTATTACTCTGATTTTATTGTTCAGAGAGAGATAGATAAACATGGAACGATTATAGATGAAATAAAATCAGATTTTCATGAGAAGCATCAATTTGTATCCCAGGGAGTTCGCAATTTATATCTTGAGAAAGATTTAATACAAGACTTGGCATTTGCTTTACAGCATGATTATGAAGAATATATCGGCTACAGGCTCGAAAAATTTGCAAATAGTGACTCCTTTGTTCCGTACAACTTTGATATTTATGTAAAAAATTATTTTTCTAGAGATGACACCGTCGTTGCTCTGGATATTAAAAATGAAACTCTTGGTACCGAGTATTTTTATTTGTTTAATCACTTACGCTGGTATGAAAACACACAACAAGGAACAAGAAAAGATATTGATGGAAAGGGGAATTCGACTCTTTATACGGTTGAAGAAATAATAAATGATCCTATTTACTTAGAAAGATTAGGTACACTCTCCATCCATTTTACCTACGAGAATGTTGAACGAATTCTTTCCCTTCGAGACGATACGATTCAAGGAACATTTCTCGTAACTGATGAAGAGATGAATGTGTATTTTCTGCATGGAGATTTAACGGAAGGTGTTTTAGAAGACATCCGTTTTGGGACTGTACAAAAAGAGGTTAAGTTAGATGATTTATATTATATTCAAACATCTGTGGAACCAGTGGGCAATTTAATGATTACGTCCATTATACCAAGAAAGGAATTGGCTTCATTATACACCTATAAAATTACGATCTTATTAATCATTATCGTGTTAACTGTGATCGCTATTGTGTTACCTTACTTTTCTCTAAGGGGTCACTCGAAACGTGTGGATCATATTGTCACAAAAATGCGCAAAGTCCAAGAAGGTAATTTAAAGATAAAGATTGATACTAGACAAGGCAATGATGATTTAAGTGTGATTTCAGAGACATTTAATGAGACATTAGATGAATTGAATAATTACATTAATAAGGTGTATACGTCAAAAATAAAAGAGAAGGAGGCGGAACTTGCAAGTCTTCAAGCGCAGATCAATCCACATTTCTTATATAATACGTTAGAAGCAATCAGGATGAAATCTTTAGCAGAAGGTGGTCGGACGACTGCGAAGATGATCGTTCAACTATCTGAATTATTCCGCCATTCTTTACAAACAGCAGAATTAGTCACATTGGAAGAGGAACAAAATCATGCCCGGCAATATATTGAGTTGTTTAGTTTTAGATTTCCAGAGCAACTTACCAGTTTTTTTGCAGGTAATGAAGAATTGAATCGTTATTTAATTCCACCCTTTATTTTACAACCCCTTATCGAAAACTTTTTAATCCATGGCTTTAAACAAAATAGCAATGATAATAGGCTCGTAGTTAGAATGAAAGAAAAGGATAGCACCTTACTGATTCAAATTGAGGATAATGGAAAGGGGATTGGTGAAGAAACATTAGAACGGATTTTATGTAAGCTGGATAGGGGAGAGAGTACATCTGATTCAATTGGTTTAATAAATGTAAATGAGCGGATCAAGTTAAAATATGGACAAGGTTATGGGGTGACGATAGAGAGTATTCCAGATGTTAAAACAGTTGTAACGGTGAAATTGCCCGTTATAGAGAGGTGACAAATCATGATAAAAGTCATGCTTGTAGATGATGAACCGTTAATTCTGGAAGGGTTAAAAAATATCATTGATTGGGAATCATTTGGATTTCGAGTGATTGAAACGGCGAGGAATGGCTTGGAAGCGTTAGAGAAGTCTCGTGAAGTTTCATTTGACGTGTTAATTACGGATATTAAAATGCCGGAGATGACAGGTCTTCAGCTGATTCGTCATTTGCGAGATGAACAGAAAAGAATAATCGTCGTCGTACTATCTGGGTTTCAGGAGTTTGGTTTAGTGAAAGAAGGATTGCAGTTAGGGATAGAGAACTACCTACTGAAACCGGTTAAAGAAGAAGAATTAGTATCTTCACTCCAACTCGTTAAGGAGAAAATAAATCAAGCTATTTTAGAGGAGAAATCAGCTTTAGTGTTAAGGGATCATACTATTTGGCGCTGGATTATTGGCAAAATGAGCTATGAAGGGGTAAGACAGAGAATGTCTTTTTATCCTGAGTTACAACTAACCACACCACTATGGATAGGCTTATTGAAAGTAGATGTGAACGAGCAGAATGAAGAGGGATGGCAGACTTGGAGAAAGGCCTTCGAATGTGAAGGAACTGCAATTACCGTTCTCACACCATCAGGTGATTTTCTTTTCCTATGGTTCAGGGTAGCTCCAGAAGACTTGGAAGAGGGGATATCCAAAATACATCGACTAATTAACAACATAGAAAAGATAGAAGATTATGTGTTTGTTCACAGTAAAAAAATTGATAGCCTAAGTCAAATTCAGGATGTGTATCGGGAATTAGAAATGGACAGTGAATTAAAGATGCTGCTTCCAGAAAAGGAACACAGTCTCGCTGAGCAGTTGTACAGTGCATCAGACAGGTATGATTCATCGAAAAAATACTCGAGTAACTATGTGTCTCATGTGATAATGGAGCAACTTGCTAATCAGAATTATGAAGTGGTAAAGGCCTCCATGAAACATACGTTATCTATGTTTGAACAAGATCGCCCGTTACTTATGAAAAGTGTTTTATTAGAGTTCTTTTTTCAAGTTAAGAACAGTTTTTCCTTGCATATTGATTATAAAGTTTATGTGGAGATGTTAACTAAAATTTTATATGTAGAAGAATTAACGGATGCCTTGAAATTAATCGATAATTGCCTTGATATGCTGGATACAAATTATTCACAGCGAAATCAGGAATATAGCCCTATTATTCAAACCGTATTGAATTTTATCCATCAAAACCTTCCAGAGGAAATGTCTCTCAAAACATTAGGTAACAGCTTTCATATTAATCCTATTTATTTAGGACAACTGTTCCAAAAGGAGGTAAAGTGCTCCTTTACGAAATATTTAAATAATCTGAGGATTGACAAAGCAAAGAAATTGCTTCTCTATTCCCATGAAAAAGCAGGTGTCATTGGGAAAAAAGTGGGCTATATGGATTCTGCCTATTTTTATAAACAATTTAAAAAGCTAGAGGGTGTCACTCCTTCCGAATGGAGAAAAAGAAACAGTGATTGGAGAGCAACTTACAGGAAAAAATGACCTTTGAGTTGCTCTTCTTTTTTATTATTTAATAACAGCAATATTGTGTATTTATTTTAGCCATTAAATCTAAGCTATCTCAACTTTTTAATTTGTAAGGGTTTTCATATAATTGAATTAAAGAAGGAAGTCAGATTTGGAAGGAGGAAGAAGATGCAGCGCTTAAAGAAATTTGGTAAAAACGTCTACGATAATCGAATCTGGCTTTTAATGATAATGCCTGGTTTTATCTGGCTCCTTGTCATGAAGTACTTACCGATGTTTGGTCAGGTCATGGCGTTTAAAGATTTCAGATTCCATCCTGATGGATTTTTTGCCAGTGTTTATCACAGCGAATGGATAGGGTTTGATAACTTTCGGTTTTTATTCAGTACAAATGATGCTTATGTTATCACCAGGAATACAGTTTTATATAACCTAGTTTTTATCATATTAGGACTTATATTAGCAGTTGGTGTTGCTATCATCTTAAGTGAATTAACGAAACAAAAGCTTGCTAAAATTTATCAGACTGGAATGTTATTTCCTCATTTTTTATCTTGGGTAGTTGTTAGTTATTTTGTGTTCGCTTTCCTAAGTGTTGATCGCGGATTGTTTAACAGTGTTCTGGAGATGTTCAATATAGAGCCAGTATCATGGTATAACGAATCTGCCTATTGGCCTTATTTTCTTGTGGCAATCAGCCAATGGAAAGGTGTAGGATTTGGGAGTATCGTTTACCTTGCAGCTATTGTAGGGATCGATAGGACATATTACGAGGCGGCAATGATTGATGGAGCTAGTAAATGGCAACAAATTTGGCGTATTACTATTCCAATGATCATGCCATTAATTATTATTTTAACGATTTTAAATATAGGGAGTATTTTTAGTGCAGATTTTGGATTGTTCTATCAGGTTCCACGGGATTCAGGGCCATTATATTCAGTGACGAATGTTATCGATACTTACGTTTATCGGGGGCTCATGTCGATGGGGGATATTGGGATGAGCACTGCAGCAGGTTTATATCAGGCGACAGTAGGATTCATCTTAATCTTACTGACGAATTACATTGTTAGAAAAATAGATGAAGAAAATGCATTATTTTAAAGAAAAATTTAGGTGGAAGGAGAGTGAAAAAGTTGGATTTCCCACCAAAATCAGCAACATCATCTCAACATAAAAAAGTCCTTCCTCTAAGGAAAAAGAAGAAAGAATATAATCCTTATGGCTTTTCAGGTAAGACGAGTGTAGTAATGCATATTTTACTAGGTTCATTTGCGTTCCTATGTATTTTTCCATTCATCTATGTCATTATTATTTCCCTGTCGAGTGAACAGTCGTTGTCTTTGCAGGGCTATCGACTTATACCAGAAGAGTGGAGCCTAGAAGCTTATAAGTATTTATGGCAGGTGAGATCACAGATTTTTCGTGCCTATGGTGTGACACTTTTTGTTACGATTGTTGGAACGATCCTCAGTGTGTCGGTGATAGCACTTTACGCTTATGCCATATCAAGGAAACAGTTTTTGTATCGGAAGCAATTCACGTTTATCGCCTTTTTCACGATGTTATTCAGTGGTGGAATGGTACCTTTCTACATCGTAATGACACAATTTTTAGGATTGAAGAACTCCATTTGGGCACTCATATTACCGATGACGGTAAATGCCTTTTACATCATTATTATGAGGACATTTTTCCAACGTTCAGTTCCGGAGGCGATACTTGAATCGGCACGAATTGACGGTGCAGGAGAGTTTCGAATTTTCTTAAGGATTGTAATACCACTGGCTATCCCAGGTATTGCCACAATAGCCTTATTTAATACACTTGCCTATTGGAATGACTGGTTTAATGCATTGCTTTTCATCGATGACCCTAATCTTGTTCCACTCCAATCTCTATTAATGAGAATTGAAAATAATTTAGATTTTATTAGACAAAACGCTATGTTATCTACTCAGAATGGCAGTATATTAGGATCTATCCCGCAGGATTCAGCAAGGATGGCAATGGTTGTCATTGCAACTTTACCAATTGCGTTATCATATCCTTTCTTTCAAAAATACTTTGTAAAGGGATTGACGATCGGAAGTGTCAAGGAATAGTGACTGAATTGCTCATCAAAGGAAGGGAATATATCGTTATTTTATATCCCCACCTTTTATGATAAAAAATTAAATGGGGGAAAGAAATGAAAAAACTATGTTTACTACTAGTCATGTTAGTAGGGTCTGTCAGCTTGTTGATAGCATGTGGAGGTGAAGAAGACGTAGGAAGTCATTCTGATGCGAGTGAAAATGGAGAAGGCAATGGTGAATCAGGTAAAGGAGACGACGTGTTAGATCCTGTGACACTTACATGGTACTTAATTGGCACACCACAACAAGACCTTGATGTAGTCATGGAGGAAGTTAACGAGTATACTGAAGAAAAGATTAATGCAACCATTGACCTTAGATTACTGGACTGGGGAGAATTTGATGAAAGATTGCAGGTAATTACCACTTCCGGAGAAGAGTATGATATTGCATTTACAAGTTCATGGGCAAATAACTACTCTCTAAATGCCCGTCGAGGTGCGTTTATTGAATTAGATAATTTGATGGATGAATATGGGGAAGAGATGAAAGAACTAATTGATCCTGCATTTTTAGAAGGAGCTCAAGTTGACGGAAAACTTTATGCTGTTCCAACGAATAAAGAAGTAGGTCAGCAAGCTGTCCTTTCATTCAATAATGAATTAGTTGAAAAACACAATCTTGATATTTCAACAGTTAACTCGCTAGCAGATTTAGAGCCACTTTTAGCTGTAATTAAAGAAGAGGAATCGGATGTAACCCCGATTGCCACATTTGATGCATACCTCCCTTTTGATTCTATTCTTCAAGAGGAAATGCCATTTGCTTTCAGGTTAGAGGGAAATACAGATGAAGTAGTAAATAAATATGAAGAAGAGGCGACGATGGAAACCCTGAAAGTAATGCATGATTACTATAAAAAAGGTTACATTCGTCCAGATGCTGCAACCAGCACAGACTCGTGGCCATTAGAAACACCAAACTGGTTTGTGCGTAAAGAGCTCTATCAACCGTATGCAGAACATGTATGGTCTAGGTCAGCCGGATATGAAATTGTTACTCGTCCTCTTCATGAGCCGTACGTATTTAATAATTCAGTGACAGGTTCTATGCAAGCGATTTCAAATACATCAGAGAACCCAGAACGGGCTATGATGTTCTTAAACTTATTAAACTCTGATCCTTATTTAAGGAACTTAATTGACAAAGGGATTGAAGGTGTTCACTACGAAGAAAATGAAGATGGGACCATTAATGACTTACCTGCTCGAGTTGAAAGGTTTAACATGCCAAGCTTTGCGATCGGAAACCAGTTAATTTTAAAACTGTATGAAGACGAGCCAGCAGATAAATGGGATGCTTTTGAAGAGTTTAACGAAAATGCCATTCCATCCCCAGTATTAGGGTTTTACTTTGATACTAACCCCGTTCGTACAGAAATTGCAGCGATCAGTAACGTTACAAGTGAATTTTCACCAGCGTTGTTAAAAGGTGCTGTAGACCCAGAGGAGTACATTCCTGAATTTAATAAAAAACTTTATGAAGCAGGAATGCAAAAAGTATTAGACGAAATTCAAAGTCAATACGACGAATGGAGAGACAATCAATAATCAAAATGGTTAGATGAACCCACTTAGGTTTCATAAGGTGGGTATTAGTTGGTAGGATAAAGGTGTCCCATTGTTTATAAAAAACCGACTGTTACTCCAGCCTCGACCTATTTCGAGAGAGGTCAGATGTTTTTGCCCAAATATAGGAGTTGAGTACAACAGGTAAATCAGGTTATTCACCTATGTGGAAACAAGTGGGATAAAGGTCTTTGGTGAAACCTTTAAATCAAATGTTGGATTGCTCTCATCGATTAATTCATCCGTAACTTCCCAAGTTATTCACGAACATTTAAATCATTACCTAAATAGAAAGTCAAAAGTTTACGTAAAAAGTTTTGGCTCGAATGAACATAGAATACAAATGCCATTGAAGGCACTACGTTAACTATCGACGAAACCAAGTTAGTTCTAGAAGGAATTAAGGTCGGTGGAAAAACGTTAGAAGAAGGTTGAATCATCGGGTTGCAATTCACTATGTAGAGGAGATTGTTCAAAAGGGAGCACCTTTGTCAGAGTGGCAAATTAAGAGTTTACATTGACTTGTATCAAAAGGAGGAACCGCTACATGACGGTTCCTCCTTGTTCGAATTATTTTGTTGATCTAAACGTCTCTTCAAGATCGGAAGCTAATTTAAATACGATAATACGTTCACCAGTCATTGTGCTTAGGTCTGTATGAAAACTAATCACTTTTTGACCTGTTATTGAATAAATATAGTCTCTCAAAATATCGACACCTGTTTCGACTAAATCAGAGCGGGTTTTTTTAATCATCGATTTTCCTTCTTTTGTTTTACAAAGAGTATACTCGGCAGGAGTAAGAACACCTTTGAGCGATACGATAATCATGTCTCGTAATATATCTGTTTTAACAGAGACAGACCCTCTTCCAAGATAATCTTTTTCCCATTGGGTAAGGACTTTACTTATTTCTGCTTCTATAGAACCTTTTGATTTAGTCATATATCCACCTTCATCAACGTCTGCTACTTATTAAAGTGAGATCGATTTATAAGATTTTCCACAATAAGAATTTTATCGAGAACTATGCTTTGTGTCAATTCAACTTCTTTTACTTCTCATTAATAACTTCTTCTCTATAAACTGTCGGTTCCTTTATTTTCACAGGAGCAGTAACCGCTTTTGCCATCAGCATAGCTAACATACAAAACAAAGATGCCACAATAAACGCTTGACCAAATGGGAATACTTTAACAATAAAAGGCCCAGCAAAAGCGGAAACACCATAAGCCTGATACATCAATCCATAGTTACTGCCCATGTTTTTTGTACCATAATAATCAGCCGTGATAGAAGGAAATAAAGACAGAAAGCCACCAAAACAAAATCCAATGACAGAAACGGTTCCTAAAAATAGCGGATAATTCATATAGCCGATACTCATATATAGCAATGTCACTGCCGTTATGCCATAAATAAACATCAATGTATTTACTCGGCCGAAACGATCAGAAATATTCCCTAAAATAATGCGCCCTGCTGCATTAAATAAAGCGATCACCATGACAGCATTAACGGCTTTTTCAACATCCAATTGAACGACTTCTACGCCAATATCGACAGCAAAACTAATAACCATTAATCCAGACATACTTCCGAACAAAAACATAAACCATAACAAGTAAAATGGATACGTTTTGACCATTTCCTTAGATGAAAAATGGGTAGACTCCTCTAAGGCAACATGACCTTCTTTCCCCTTCGTGTCCACTTTAATAGGTGGATTTTTCAGCAATTGGGCACCTGCTACAACAAAAACGAGATAGATAGCCCCAACATACATGAACGTCGAAGAAACACCAAAATTCTCAATGAAAAAGCGAATGATCGGTTGAAAAATAAGACCGCCTAATCCAAAGCCGGCAACGGCAATACCACTAATTAATCCTCTTTTTTCAGGAAACCATTTCACACACGCTGACAGTGGACAAACGTACGTCATACCAATTCCAGCTCCACCAATCACACCGTAAAATAAATATAATTGCGTTATTGTTGTTGCTTGGCTGGATAAAAGTAATCCTAATCCTAAAAGAATGCCGCCGGTCGTTGCAACCCAACGTGGTCCAATTTTATCTTGAAGTTTCCCTGCTAAAATGGTCATCAAGGCAAACGTCGCAATCGTAATCGAAAATGTAAGCACAATGGCTTCTCTATCCCAACCAAATTTGTCCATCAATGGCTGGTTAAATAAACTCCAAGCGTATACCGCTCCTAAATTAATTTGAATAATAACAGCACCAAGTACTACTAACCAACGATTCATCCTATCCATCTCCCTTTAAAAACTGATTATCAAAAAAAGAGACCAACATTTGAGGGTGTTATCCATCAAATGTTGGTCTCTTTTGTACGCACTATAAAAGTGATTACGTAAGCAACCAAAATCTTAAAATTAGTCATTTCCTTCGAAAGCTTGCACTGGACTTCTCATTCCCTTATCCTAAAGGACATTGGAAAAAGCTATCCTGCCTCTCTTATCGATTCACACATTTAACTTAGTATAAGTGACGAAGCCCCCGATTGTCAATCCTATTGTTTCTCTCTAGTGTTAAAGCGCCTAAACACCTTTGGGGGGATATCCAAGTCTGGCTGAAAGGCTTAGTCTTAAAAACCAACAGGGAACTCAACGTTATGGGGAACCGCTCTTCCTCCTCCATATGACTTATCAATACACGTAGCAAAATGGCTAGGGCGTTATTGGTTATACGAGGTCTTCAAATATTTCATATAAGTTAGCTTTGACTACGTTTTTAGCTTGAAAAATCTCTTCGAAAGAATGGTAAGTAATTTCGTTTTTCTCCATTCCTAAAGCAACGCCATGAATTCCTTCTTCTATTAATTTAATCACTTTATGTCCCATACGGCTAGTAAATACACGATCAAAAGCTGATGGCGTTCCACCTCTTTGAATGTGTCCTAAAACCGTCGCTCTTGTATCTAGGTCGCTCTGTTCTTTAATTAAATGGGCGATTTTTTCAGCCTTATCGACTCCTTCAGCGACTATAACAATACTATGCGTTTTTCCTCTTTCAAAACCATCTTTAAGTTTTTCAGAAATTTTATGAATATCTCCTGGTATTTCAGGAATTAAAATCGCGTCGACTCCACTAGCAATCCCGGCATGAAGGGCGATATCACCCCGGTCTCTTCCCATTACCTCAATCACACTTACTCGGTCGTGACTACTCATAGTATCTCTTAAATTTCCAATTGCCTCCGTCACAACGTTCAATGTGGTATCAAAGCCAATTGTGTAGTCGGTCAAAGGAATATCATTATCAATGGTTCCTGGCAATCCATATGTTTTAATACCTCGTTCATTAAGTTTAGCGGCCCCACGATAGCTACCGTCCCCTCCAATAACCACAAGGTATTCAATTCCAGCTTCTCTTAAATTGTTTGTAGCTTTAATTTGTCCCTCTTCTTTTCTAAATTCTTTGGACCTAGCCGATTGTAGAAACGTTCCCCCACGATAAAGGATATCAGCAACATCTTTTGTTTCGAGTGCCACAAAATCTTTTTCCATTAGCCCGTTAAATCCCCTTTTAATTCCAATCATTTCATAGCCATGGGCAATACCCGTCCTCACGATAGAACGAATCGCACTATTCATACCTTGAGAGTCTCCTCCAGATGTCAGTACTCCGATTTTTTTCACTATAAAACAGCCCTTTCATTGTATATGTAGTTCTTAATCTTTATATAGCATAGTTTACTAAAGGGTATTGATTTGAACCAATTGCATTATACAAAATACACTTGAAAAACGAGTCATACAAGTGATCTTCATATAGAGGACGCTTTCCCGAGGCTTGTTCCTTCTAATACTACGTTAACTCGTTGATAGTTAACGTGCTTTCTTCAATGGGATTTCATTCAAACAATAACTTTATTTTTGTTGGAACTACTCCCCATTGATTTATATGGTCATATTATCACTGAAGTAGAAGATTCATGAAACTAATATTTAAGCTTTATCGCAGATGACTGTCCGTAAAACTCCCGGCTAAAGGGCGAAAATGTCCACTGATTGAAGGTTGGTTTTATAAATAAGAACACTTAACAAAATCTCTTTTAATGAAAGTCATTTTTTCATAAACGATATATTTGTTACACATTATGAGGCTATGGCGCGGTAGTAACTTTGACATTCGATGACTTATATTATGTCAGAGCTAGACTTTAATAACAAGCTTCCTTACTGTCATTAATTTTCCCTATCGCACAATATTTTAAAAGTTTTACACCTAATATAATTTCCATGAAGGTACTTTAACTAGAAAAAAATAAAATTTTTTCCTCAAACTAACGCGTTATGTCTCTTTATGAGATTCAACGTGTTTAAAGCTAAATGTTTCTCCAGGCTTAAGGGATTGAACGAGGGGAAGGTCCTCTGCAATGACTTTGCCAACAATGTTGACTGCTGGATCATAGGCTAGCTCACGTTTGACAATTTGTAATTCACCTTGGTATCGGCCATACCGTTCGTTATCGATTGTAATTGATCCGGCCTGACGCATTTCTTCCCCTGTGGAGGGGTTCCCCCTAGTTGAACGAGCTGTAATGACGATCTTCCCTTTTTGAGCATATGCCCTCGATGTCTCTGATCGGATAACGTCACGAGCAGGATCTAACCGTTGACGGTGCAATTGGTTTAGCACGGCGTATTCAGCATCATCCATGTCAAAAAAGCATGCACGAAGGACAATGACACCTTCTTCATCGTACTGGCGAAAGAGCTCGCTCGTTTCTATTGATATGGCAGGGTCCCCTATATAAACATGGTCGATGGCGCACTGATCCCATAATTCTTTTGCAGCTGCAAATGGAGAAATTCCTCTATGTTTTTCAAGTGTCGGCAATCCTTTATGAAGAGGGCCTCTAAAAGTTAAATCCCCAGGCACAAACGCCATAGTTTTAAAGCCAAAAGAGCGCAGCCACTTATTCGTTTCTATCAACCAGTCTTTATCCAACCCAGTTTCAGGGCGTGGATAATAATTATGGCAGACGTCACAATGATCTTTAATTAAACCTTGATCCAATAAGTTATAGGCCTTTTTATAAGATAGCGTACTGGCATTAAGAACAACTGTCATTGCTTTTGAGATTTTGATGATCGCCTCATTGCTAAAGCCATAATCCACCCTTAATCCTGTTATTCCTTTCTCAATCAACGTATCAACGCTATCAATATCAACATTTAAGTAAGATAAAGAAGTAGGAGAAACATCTGCAATCAAGCTCATACCTAAGTCTTTAGCTTGTTGCCCAAGCATGTTTATGGCGCCTATATACATGTGTGGGTCATCTTCGGGAATGTGCAGGGAGGTGAAGATAGACTGGAACCCTGATTGCTTCATACGTTCTAAATAATATTTTTGTTCTAGTTCGGTTTGTTGACCTAAAAATATCGATACGCCTTTCAAAACGAACACTCCTTTTTCAGCTTAAATTGATAAAGAGAGACCGTCCAGGAAGTTCCAGTCTCTCAATTTTCATATAAGTCTTACTGGAGATTTTGAGCCATTTCCTCGTTGTAACCAAATAAATAAGTAAAGATAAATCCACATGTATAAGCGATAACTAATCCAAGGAAATACATGATATATTGGTTATCAGCGATTAATGGAATAAGGGATAAACCAGAAACGCCAATACCGAGTGAAGCGGTTGATGTTAATGCCTGAAAAGCGCCACCGACAGATGCCCCTAAACAAGCGGTTATAAATGGGCGTCCTAACGGAAGGGTGACACCATATAAAAGCGGTTCACCAATCCCTAAAAAACCTACAGGAAGGGCACCTTTAACGGTGTTTTTTAACCGCTGACTCTTTGTTTTTACTAATACAGCAATAGCGGCCCCCACTTGTCCAGCTCCTGCCATAGCTAAGATTGTTAGAAGCGGTGTTGCACCTTGTGCGCTGATAAATTCTAAGTGAATAGGTGTTAACCCATGATGCATCCCCACCATAACAAGAGGAAGAAATGTTCCAGCTAAGATAGCACCAGCGACAACCCCGCCAATATCTAATACACTATTAATACCCATTGTCACCCCGTTGGCTATAAATCCGCCTACAGGCTGTAAGAGAACAATCGTTGTGACACCGACTAATAAAACGGTTATGAAAGGCGTCATAATAATATCTAAAGAAGATGGGACGACTTTTCGGATACGCTGCTCCACAAATGCCATAAACCATGCGGCTAATATAATTGCAAATAGCCCACCTGTCCCAGGGACTAGCTCTTCACCAAAAAGCGTAATATTTGCTAATGCAGGGTTAATAATGAGTATCCCAGCAATCGCGCCTAATGCAGGAGTCCCACCGAATTCTTTTGCTGTATTCCATCCGACTAAAATACCTAAATAGGTGAAAATACCGCCGCCAATAACGAGTAAGATCTGAAGCCACGTTGTTTCTGGATCAACACCAGCATTTTGCGCAAAACTCGCCCCTCCGTTAATTAAACCTGACGCGACAAGTGCAGGAATAAGCGGAATGAAAATGTTCCCAATTCTTTTTAAAAAGTTTTTGACTGGTGTGTTATTCTTTTTTTTAATGGTTCTCTTTACGTCATCAGCAACGTGGTCAGAATCTGCTACTTCGCCAAGCTCAAGTCCAGTAATATGACAGAGTTGTTCAGCTACTTTAGTGACTGTTCCTGGCCCAACAATAATTTGTAACGTGTCGTCTTCCACAACACCCATTACGCCTTCGACTTTTTTTAAATCAGCCAAACGGACTTTTTTATAGTCGTGGACTTCCAAGCGAATTCGTGTCATACAATGGGCGATTCGTTTAGTATTGTCTTTTCCACCGGTATGGTCTAGAATCCCTTGAACGATGACGTTTTCTTTCGTCATGATACAATCCCCCTAATGTATTATTGAATGGCATATTTTACAAATCCATTCGCTTCTTCTAAACTTTTTTTGGCCTCTGGTTCACTTTTTCCCGTTAAAATCATAATGATCGCCACTTTCACAGAGCCATTTGCTTCTTCAAGTTTTTTAGAAGCGGTCATGGCATCAGTATCGGTTGCTTCCATAATAATTCGTTGAGAACGCAAGGCAAGCTTTTCGTTTGTCGGCTGCAAATCTACCATTAGATTTTTATACACTTTTCCAAGTCCGATCATCGTTGCAGTTGAAATCATGTTCAAGACTAATTTCTGTGCAGTTCCTGCTTTTAGCCGTGTTGAGCCAGTTAAGATTTCACTTCCAGTGTTCACTTCAATTGGGTGCGTTGCTTCTGTAGATATAGGAGCATTGATATTACATGCAAGGCTTCCTGTTAATGAGCCGACGCTATTAGCGTATTGAAGTCCGCCAATGACATAAGGGGTACGTCCACTAGCAGCAATACCGATGACGGTGTCATTCGCGTTTAGGGAAATCGACTTTAAATCTGCTTCACCTAAGCTTGGAGAATCTTCAGCACCTTCTACTGCATGAATAAACGCTTTTTCACCGCCAGCTATTAAGCCAATGACTAAGGTTTTATCAACTCCAAATGTAGGCGGACACTCGGCAGCATCTAATACACCTAAACGCCCACTCGTGCCAGCACCTAAATATATGAGACGCCCCCCTTTTTTCATGCGTTCGATCGTTTGCTCAACAAGTTTTGAAATGTGGTTTAATTGTTGTTTAATGGCAGATGGCACATAGTGATCTTCAGAGTTCATGAGCTTTAAAACGTTATAAGTGCTTCTTTCATCTAAATCCATTGAATTTTCATTTCTTTTTTCTGTACGAAGCTTATCTAACATAACGACCCTCATTCCTATCAAAAAAATTTGTTTACGCTTTCATTATAATTGAGATGAAATTAATGATCAATGTATTTTCATTAATTATTGAAATTAAATTTCAATTAAAGGGGTGAAAGAAGACATGGTATGAGCCCATGTCTTTGCGCCGTTATAGTCTTTTCTCTTCTGTTTTCTGACGTGATTTGTCAAAAGGCTCCAATAGATGTTCGCCGATTTGGTGGAAGACAGACACATACAAGCTATCAATAAGGTTTAGCTGACTTGTCCTTGAAGCGATGCTTCCGATTCGTTGTTCAACTTCTATATTTGGTATTAGAAGAGGTATATCAGCTTGTTTATAAAGTGGTGACGTGTTGGAGGAAGTAATCGCCATGACTGTAGTTCCTTGTTCTTTCGCATAGGCCGCCAGTTCAATTACTTCTCTTGTTTTCCCTGAGGTACTGATGCAAATAAGGACATCTTCAGGTGCCATCATTGTGATGAAAGGGATCATATAGTGATAATCTGTAGAGGCTACACTATGGAAACCGAGACGCATGAATTTATATTGACCATCTACACTAGAGGTATAGGACCCGCCAACACCGAAAAAACCAATTTTTTTAGCAGCACTTAATTTATCAACAGCTTTCGAGAATTCTTGTGAACTTAACGTATTAAAGGACATCTCTAATGCGGATTGGTTTAAAGAAGACACTTTTTGAAACAGCATATGGGGTGTGTCACTTGTCTCTAATAAGGACGCACTATTAATAGTTGCTTTACCCCGTGTCAGTTCTTTTGCAAGGGCGAGTTTAAACATTCTAAAACTGTCGACACCAACCCGTCTACAGAAGCGCACAATACTCGCTTCACTGGCATGCGCTTGTTGAGCTAACTCTTTTGTAGTCAAGTTAGGGATAAATTCAGGGTGTGCTAGTACATAGCGAGCGACTTTCTTTTCTGCAGCGGAGAAAGAAGATAATTGTTGTTCTATTTTAGTTAAGATCACCGATTGGGACATCGTTATCACTTCTTTTTTATAAATTTCTTATTTAAATCATGCGTGATTTTGATGATGAAATCAAGTAGCAACCCCTTAACATTTACATGCTAACTCAATACATGTGTCGTATAATGATCATAGCAAGGAAGCATTATGATCACTTGTTTTAAGTCTCGACCCTTTGATTTATCACAGATAACCGTTCATAGAGAGGGAGCTAAATCTATTAAAGTGGGAGCTAACGGCCGGTAATGTCGTGATTAACCTCAACTATAAGTAAGATAAAGACGGAAATCCCCGACTGATTGACGGTGCGTTATATCACAAGATAATGGTCCTGATACTGCTCACTCTCTAGGAATCATCACCTTTCTTTAAACACAAATAATTGTTATAGACTATTCCCATTGTTTGTTTTGAAAATTTAATTGAGATAGTCATTCAAATATAAAGGAGATGTTATGAATGACCCAGTATATTTATATAGCATCACCTATGAGATTACCTGTGGGATCATTCGGTGAACGACCTGTATCGCCTGAACAACCGAATGTCTTTAGAGATGAATTAGATTTCACTCACTTATATTTTGAGAATAATTATGATAGCGATTCAAAACAAAGGTTCACTTACAGTTCACACTTTTCATATAAGCATCAAGTTACGGCAGATGCTAACCAAATTCCGCTAAGAAGTGCCATGAAGGGAACTGCGGAAGAGAAGAAGTGTTTAGGCATTCTTTATTCCTATCTTGAAGCAGCTATTCAACATAGTGGTATGATAGAATATTTTACTTCTTGGAACAGTGAGGAAGACTTAGCACTCTCGAAAAAGAGACATGTTCAATGGATAGATATTAAAGACCCTTATGATCTCGTTTTAGAGGACCGTGAATTTCTGGTAATCACCTTTTGGGATATCAATGCTTACGGAATAACAGATATTCAACAATAAAGCTAAAAGGCCTTGTCCAACGTTTTATGTAGAAGGTGTTCTATTGTAGAATTGCTCGTGATCCTTATTGGAAAGAAGGACTATCCTTGCCATACGTCATTTACCAGGTGTTATCACATCATTTAGCTGAGAGCGTCCGGCTGTAGCGGATTAGCCGATGTTTTTTGTATGATGAAATTGGTTTGCTTGTTTAATTAAATGAAAGTGAAGGAATTGTACATGTTTCATAACCAGACGAACCTAACAAACTCAGGGGTACAGGTTCAAAATATACTACAGCAAATACAACAACATGGAGAACAATTAAAGTAAATTTCCAGTCAGTTGCATCAAATAGCTCAGAACGAGAGTGCGGCAAGTCAACAAGTTCAGCAACTTTCACAGTTATATTCTCAACTTATTCAGAAAATCAACGGTTACACCAAGCTCAACAGTAATCAAGTCCTCAGTACTACCGCCAAGGTGCCGAACACCTGCAACGTACAATGATGCAACATCACTAAAATTCTAACTAGTTCCAGTAAAATTTATTTGCATGCAAAGGTTCACCTGGCTACAGAGGTGAGCCTTTCTTTTACTTATCGCATGACAGTCCCAACTGAATTTTTAGCAATTAATACTTTACTAGTCGTTTTTAAATATTTAGCTTTAATAAGGGAACGATACAACATAACAAGGTGGTAAAGGGGAAATATAAAATGACAATTGAGGAAATTTTAATTCGTACGACAATTTCCTTTATACTTCTATACATATTGTGCCGTATTCTGAATAAGAAGTTAATTGCCCAAATGACGTTCTTTGACTTTGTTGCAGGTATTACAATTGGTTCTATTGTTGCAAGTGGGGTTGTGGCTAGGGATGTTCCAATACTCATTACTCTGATAGGGTTAATTTCATTTTGTTTCTATGCCTATATAAGTAATATTATTGCGATTAAAAGCTTTAAGGGAAGGAAAGTAGTAGAGTCAGAGGCTACAGTGGTTATTAAAAATGGCAAAGTTTTAGAAGGAGGATTGAAGAAAACTTTGCTTACGATGGATAGCCTTTTAACGGGCTTACGTAAAAAAGGCATCTTTAATATTGATGAAGTGGAAACAGCTTTATTAGAAACGGATGGAACAGTTTCGGTATTGAAAAAGCCAGCCTATTTACCTGCCATGCAAAAGGATGTATTTAATATTCAACTATCTAGAGGAGTAGGTCAAGCGTTCATTATCGATGGAAAAATATTAAAGAAAAGCTTAGAACTATTAGGGAAAGATGAGGAGTGGGTAAAAGCTGTTTTAAAGGATCACCATATCTCCAAGTTTGATGATGTATTTTTTGCACAAATCGATCGGAATGGCATTATTTATATTGATAAAAGAGAGGATTATTCTTAAATTTTATCAGCAGTTAATGCTGAAAAATCTTAGTATCATGCAGAAAATCAGGGGTCTAATGCGGAATTAGATAGGGTATCAAGCAGAAATCCAGATTTAATGCGGGAAAAACTGAGTATGATGCTGAAAATCTAAACGTTCAACACGTGTATAATTATCTGAAAAATTATTGGTATAATAGAATATGATAATCGTTTAGTGACTCTTATGGGAGAGGAGGATCATCCTTGTCACACGACATTTATCATCAGTTAGTTCAAGAAACAGATGAAGAACAGGCGATTTTACAACGTGATAAAAAGGTGAAGAAGGATTTGTATACGAATCATCGTGATTTTATTATCCAAAGTGATAAGCTGATGGAGCCTCACACGATGATTATGGTTAGAAAGCATACAAGGTTTGTAGATTTTCCAAAGCATAAACATGATTATATTGAAATGAATTACGTTTTTAACGGGAAACTTGAGCAACAAGTGGGGGATGTCCCACTTGAGTTGCAAACCGGAGAATTACTCCTGTTAAATCAATTTATTGAGCATGAAATTAAAGCGTGCAATAGAGAAGATATCATTATTAATTTTATTATCCGACCACAGTTTTTTGACTACATTTTCACCTACCTAGCAGCGGACAGTACTGAACATAACATTCATGATTTTCTCATTAATAGTCTGTTCGAACATACGCAAAAGGGGCAGTTTCTTTATTTTGCTGTATCTGAAGTGACAACTATTCAAACACTTCTCCAAAAAATCATTATAGAAATCATGGAGCCAAATATTTTTTCACAATCCTCCATAAAGCTGTACATGGGTCTTCTTATGATTGAGTTAATAAAGCATTCAGATAAAATGAAAAGGCTCACTGATACGACTAGCCAACAACAGGTGATCATGGCGTCTTTAAAGTATATTGAAGAGAACTATCAGCATGCTTCTTTGTATGAATTAGCGGATAAGCTTAATCAAACTCATTATGGGTTAAGTAAAAAGATTAAAAAAGTAACGAACAAAACGTTTAAAGACTTATTACAAGAAAAACGGTTAACTGTTGCAAGAGAATTACTGAAAAGTGAAGATATAGCCATATCTGCTGTGGTGGAACAGGTCGGTTATGATAATGTAAGTCATTTTTATCGGATTTTTAAAACGAAATATGGGGTAACGCCTAAACAATGTCGCGAACAATTTAGGCAGAAGTAAAAGGGATGTGTTTGTAAAATACGAACACACCCTTTTTTAATTTGTTCAGTTTAATGCAAATATGGACAAAAACAAAGTGAATGACGTTATTAAAATGTCCTTCTAATTATCATAAGCTAACAATAAAGCGCTTACAAGAAAGAGGTGGCGGAATGACGACAGGTAGTATAGCGGTCGATATTGGGGCGTCAAGTGGTCGGATAATCAAAGGTTATTTAGAAGAGAATCAGTTAAAGTTAGAGGAAATATACCGATTTGAAAACAAGGTCGTTAAAAAAGGTGCTTACGTTTGTTGGGAGATTGACACACTATTTGCAGAAATCATCACGGGCTTGAAACGATGTGCAAAAGAGGAGGGAGAGCTTATAAGTATTGGTATTGATACATGGGCAGTCGATTTTGTTCTTTTAGATGAAAATGATCAGTTATTAACAGATGCTGTCGCTTATCGTGATCCACGAACAGATGGCATGATGGCAGACGTTTTTGAGATCATTAGTAAAGAAAGGTTGTACTTAGAAACGGGGATTCAGTTTCAAAAATTTAATACGATCTATCAATTGTATTATTTGAAAAAGACCTATCCTGATTTGCTTCATAAGGCAACCTCTTTCTTAATGATCCCAGATTACTTGAATTTTTTACTGACAGGTGTCAAAGCAAATGAATACACAAATGCCACAACCACACAATTAGTGAATGCTTTTACGAAAAAATGGGACACCGATTTAATAGAAAAGTTAGGCATTAATCCAGAGATGTTCCATGAGATTTTACCACCAAAAACAAAGCTAGGAAATGTCAAAAAAGAACTAGTAGGAGAAATAGGATTCGATTTAGACGTCATTTTACCGGCCACACACGATACAGGATCGGCAGTTGTATCTGTTCCTGAAGTGAGCGACACAATTTACATTAGCTCTGGGACGTGGTCATTGATCGGTGTGGAAAATACATTCCCGATTTGTGTGACAAAAGCGTTGGATGGCAATTTTACGAACGAAGGTGGCGTGGAGTATCGCTACCGATTCTTAAAAAATATCATGGGACTATGGATGATTCAGGAAGTGAAACGCCAATACAATAATCAGTATAGTTTTGCTGAATTGGTCGCACTCGCTCATGAGGCATATCCTTTTCAATCGATAGTCAACGTTGATGATGACCGCTTTCTAAAACCAGACAACATGATCGAAGAGATAGAAAAATATTGTATGGAAACATGTCAAGTTCCCCCCACTACACCAGGAGAAGTGGCTAAATGTGTTTTTGACAGTTTAGCAGCTAGTTATCAAAAAGCGATTAACCAACTTGAAGAGATCTATGAAAAAGAGTTTCATACGATTAATGTGATTGGGGGAGGAAGCCTTAATGAGATGTTGAATCAATTGATTGCTGATACAACAGGTAAAGAGGTGCTGGCAGGTCCAGTAGAAGCGACAGCGATTGGCAATATAGTTGTTCAGATGATGGCAAATGGAGAGTTAGAAGGAATAGAGCAGGCAAGAAATCTCGTGAAAAACTCGTTTAGCATCAAAAGATATAAGGCAGGAACTGCATAAAAGATTTTCAGAATGGAGGGATCATCATGGCTACAAAAGACAACTTTGAACGTGCAAAAAAGGAATATGAAAAATGGGGCGTAAACGTTGAAGAAGTCCTTAATAAACTAAAGTCTATACCTATCTCACTCCACTGTTGGCAAGGAGATGATGTAACTGGTTTCGAAGTCAATCAGCAAGCATTATCTGGAGGAATTGAGGTAACAGGAAACTACCCAGGAAAAGCCACAACACCAGAAGAATTAAGGCGTGATTTAGAAAAGGCCCTCTCACTGATACCAGGCAAGCATCGGGTGAACCTTCATGCGATCTATGGCGAAACGAATGGTGACGCGGTAGAGAGAGATGAGTTAAAGCCAGAGCACTTTAAAAATTGGGTGAACTGGGCGAAAGAACGTGGACTTGGACTGGATTTTAACCCTACCCTTTTCTCTCACCCAAAAGCCGCTGATGGTTTAACGTTAGCACATCCAGATAAAAGTATCAGAGACTTCTGGATTAGACACTGCATTGCTAGCCGTAAAATTGGCGAATATTTCGGTAAAGAGCTAGGAACACCTGCATTAACAAATATTTGGCTTCCAGACGGCTATAAGGATATGCCTAGTGATCGTTTAACGCCAAGGAAACGATTGAAAGAGTCATTGGATGAGATTTTTGCGGTTGAAGTTGATGACCGCTACAATGTTGATGCTGTTGAAAGTAAACTATTCGGAATTGGATCAGAAGCTTATGTTGTGGGGTCTCATGAATTTTATATGGGCTATGCTTTGAAAAATAACAAGATTTGTTTATTAGATACAGGACATTACCATCCAACAGAAATGGTGTCGGATAAAATCTCCTCCATGCTTCTCTTTAGTGATAAGGTAGCTTTACACGTGTCCAGACCTGTTCGCTGGGATAGTGACCACGTCGTTATTTTAGATGATGAATTAAAAGAAATCGGCCTGGAAATTGTCCGTAACGAGGCACTCGATAAAGTCCGGATCGGCTTAGACTTTTTCGATGCAAGCATCAATCGCGTCGCTGCTTGGACAATCGGAACACGTAATATGATTAAGGCATTGCTTTATGCTATGCTGACGCCAACTGACTATCTCAAACAGCTCCAAGAAGAAGGGGATTTCACAAAACGGCTAGCATTAATGGAAGAGTTTAAAACGTATCCATTTGGTGCCGTGTGGGATCACTACTGTGAAGAAATGGGTGTTCCGGTAAGAGAAGCCTGGTTAGAAGACGTGAAAAAGTATGAACAGGAGATTTTATTAAATAGACCGTAAGCACCGACTATACTACTAATCATGGCGCTATGTCATACAGGTTCATCTCCAATAGCCATACATCTAAAGCCTGCTTCAGATGTATGGCTATTGTTATGTGAGAGCTTTGTCTCGTTTTAAGGCATGGGCATTATATAGTCTAGATTGTTCTGTACTCTTAAAAGTGTGTCTGCTGGCGATGACTTTTAAGTTGAAAAGTGACTGAAACGTAAGACGACTCACTGAGGATTAAATGCAGCCTGAAGAGAAGGTCACATTTATTACTCCAACTTGATACCTTATTTTGAATTGGTAATATGAACTTGTTTCTTTAGAAAATTTTAAGTAATCAAGACACTTCCCTTGACTTAGAGTTAACCATTAGGAATATGATGGGGTTATAAGAGAGAGAAGGGTGTGAGATGAATAAAGGAGAATCTTATTTCAAGTCATCATTTCGCTCCGAACTATCATCTTTCCTAACTCTCGTAAAATATAACTCAGTTGGAGGTTGGTTCTATGATAACTGTTAAAGCAAGAGCTGTTGATGGTCCGGACAAAGGTTTTCGAGCTGCTGAAATTAAACGACGCGATCTTGATGCACAGGATGTTTTAATTGAAATTAAATATGCAGGCATTTGCCATTCTGACATCCATATTGCACATGGTGACTGGGGTGAAGTGACCTATCCTCTTGTGCCAGGGCATGAGATTGCAGGAGTTGTGACGGATGTTGGACAGGAGGTAACAAAATACAAAGTGGGAGACCGGGTAGGGGTCGGTTGTATGGTTGACTCCTGTGGTGAATGTGTGAATTGCAGTAAAGATGAGGAGCAATACTGTCTTAAAGGGCATGTCCCTACGTATGCTGGTGTTGACAAATATGGTGAGCCAACACAAGGCGGCTATTCTACACATATCGTGGTAACGGAAGACTTTGTCGTTAGTATCCCAGATAATCTTCCCCTTGATGCAGCGGCACCCTTACTATGTGCAGGAATAACGACCTATTCACCCCTTAACCATTGGGAGGCAGGACCAGGTAAGAAAGTAGCGGTTGTTGGTATGGGAGGACTTGGCCATATGGCTGTCAAGATTGCACATGCCATGGGGGCAGAAGTGACCGTTCTCTCTCAATCGTTGAAGAAAAAAGAAGATGGTCTGACGTTTGGTGCTCATCACTATTATGCTACAAGTAATCCAGAGACATTTACTAAACTAGCTGGTTCCTTTGACTTGATTATCAATACGGTGAGTGCCAATATTGACATTAATGCTTATTTCTCTTTATTGGCGTTAGATGGTACTTTAGTAAACGTTGGTGCCCCGGCAGAACCCTTATCCGTCAATGTGTTCACGCTCATCCCTCATCGGCGATCATTTGCAGGTTCCATGATAGGTGGGATACGTGAGACTCAAGAAATGTTAGATTTTTGTGCAGCACATGATATTATGCCTAACATTGAAGTCATTTCAGCTGATCAAATAGATAAAGCATATGAACGGGTATTAGCTTCTGATGTAAGGTATCGTTTTGTCATTGATACTAG